>NZ_JBAWCQ010000180.1:0-3980 GCF_049590335.1 Methyloceanibacter sp. | reverse complement strand
TGCATGAACTGGCAGGCCATATCTTTCGACTGGAACCAAGTCCGCGCCTTTCTCGCGACCGCTGAGGAAGGTTCGTTCTCCGGCGGCGCGCGGGTGCTGGGCCTGACGCAACCCACGCTGGGCCGCCAGGTGGCCGCGCTTGAACAGGACCTCGGTGTCTTGCTGTTCGAACGCATCGGCCGCTCCTTGGAACTCACGCCATCCGGCCTTGAGCTTCTGGACCATGTCCGGGTCATGGGCGACGCCGCGCACCGCGTATCGCTTGCCGCCTCCGGGCAAAGCCAGACCATCGAGGGCGTGGTGCGGATCACCGCGACCAATATCTTTGCCGCCTATCTCCTGCCCCCAGCGATCGACAGGCTCCATGAGATTGCGCCGAATCTGGAGATTGAAATCGTCGCGTCCAACCGCATCCGCGACCTCCAGCGGCGCGAGGCCGATATCGCGATCCGCCATGTGCGACCCGAAGAGCCGGACCTCGTCGCGCGCCTGGTGACGGAGGGCGACGGCAATCTCTATGCATCGGAGGGCTATCTGAGCCGCTATGGCCGCCCTCAATCTCCAGACGATTTAGATGGCCACTATTTCGTTGGCTCCGGCAACTACGACGAAATGGTTCGATATCTCTCCAGCCTTGGCATTTCTCCGGCGCCTGAGAATTTCCGCTTCGGCGCGGATTGCGTGCTCGTCATGTGGGAGATGTCACGGCAGGGTTTTGGCATGTGCCTCATGGGTGCTGACATCGCCGCCATGACACCAGGCATGGAGCCTGTCTTTCCGGATATGGCGCCGATGAAGTTTCCCACATGGCTGATCGCGCACCGGGAACTCTACACCAGCCGCCGCATCCGCCTCGTCTATGACGTGCTCGCCGAGTTTCTCTCGAAAGGAAAAGCCGCGCCACGGCCGATCTGAGAACGGCCCCGGCGACCGCGCATGTCCCGCAGGACGACGCGCCGCTAGTCGGTATGCGGACCTTCGCGCGCCGTGCGATTCCTCAAATATCTTTTCGAAGGTCGGTGCACGGCCCTTTTTCATCGAGGGCCTGCGGCATCAGGGGCAGGGGCGCCTTGTTCCGCATCAAGGCGCCATGAGCCCGGAAGTGCCAACGCTGTAAATCCCTAGAAAATGGAGCGCCTCATGACGAATAGAAAGCTCGCCGACATCTTGACGAACCAGACGCTGCTGGCGCTTAGAGAACACGCACCGGTTCAGGAAGCCTGCCGGTGCATGTGGGAACACCGCAAGGGCTCGGTCCTCGTGATCGATAAAAACAGCAGGCTCATTGGCATTTTCACCGGCCGCGATGCCGTACGCACGCTCGCCGAAGGCAGAAGCGCCGAGGTCACCCCCCTAGCGGAAGCAATGACGGCCCGCCCGGTTACGGTGCCACCCACAGCCAGAGCCGTTGACGCGCTCCGCGAGATGAGCGACCGCGGAATCCGTCATCTGCCTGTTGTGGAGAACGAGAAAATTCTTGGGGTCGTTTCCCGTGGCGACTTCAAAGGCATCGAAATCGATCGCCTGGACGAAGACGACCACCTGGCGGAATGCCTGCGCTGACCGTCAGGTGGACTCTTGCTCGAATGTAAGATCGGCCGGCGAGATCAGCACGCCGAATTGCTGGCACCAGATCACCACGGACGGATAGTTCTTGAGATCGACGCCCTCCGGGATCGCGTAGTTCTGGCTGCCCTTGAAGGCCCGCAGGCGCCCAAGGTCTACATACATCGTGTCCTTCACGTCGTCGGAGGAACGGATGTCCGCCTTGGGAACCAGATACACGTGGAAGTCGGGACCCGGGCCCACTTCGAAGTCCTTGTCCAGAAACACCGTACTTGGATAAACGCCGACCGCCCCCTTGCCGTAATGGACCGGGTCGCTCGGATTGGCATGGATGAACGTGCCTTTGGCCACGATCGCTCCGACCTCGTCCCGGTTGAGGGCCTCCTTGGCATCCGGCGGCGGGAAGAGATAGGGAAACAGGAAGATTCCCAGGCCCAAGCCCAGCACCACACCGATCAAGCCGCCCGATAGAAATCCTTTGATGAACCGCCACATGCCGCGCCTCCCGATGCCCGTCAGCCAATCTCCAAGTGGCTACGAGCTTGCCATGGCGGCGCGATGAACGCGAGTGGCAGACGCCGGACGCTCGAGTCTAATCGAGCTGTCTAATGGACCTGCAGCTCCCCCGCCACGAAGCTGAACTCGGTTGGCGAAATCAGGGTCTTGTGGGCCACGCGCACCCGATAGAGCGGCCCTTCCAGATTGGCTTCCCAGAAATCCAGGAACTCGGAGAGCTTGGGGAACTGCGGCGCGAGATCAAACTCCTGCCACACAAAGCTTTGCAGCAGGTCTCGGTGATCGGGCAGGCGGTAGAGAATCTCGGCTGTGGTCAGAGAGTAGCCAGCGATTTGATTGGCGAAGGCCTGGTCCATCGGTCCTCATCCCCCTTTATTGACGGCTTTCTTGACCCCTTAATGCTAAGACCGACCTCCCATCCCGTTCAAGCGATTTATTGAGCAATATCAGCATATTGGCAGCACGTCTGCGGGAGTGCTAATTTTTTGGCACTCCCACCTTGAAAGTGCTAAAAACCGATTCTACATACGGTCTGAGGGGGACCCCGGTTCACGGGCAGCGCCCTCATTCCAAAACAATTTTTGACAATCTGTCTGGAGGAGTAAGCAAGATGAAGTTTCGTCCATTGCATGACCGCGTCGTGGTGCGCCGGATCGATGAGGACGAACGGACTACGGGCGGCATTATCATTCCCGATACGGCGAAGGAAAAGCCGCAGCAGGGTGAAGTCGTTGCCGTAGGTCCGGGCGTTGCCGATGAAAAGGGCCAGGTTCAGCCGCTCGACGTCCAGGTGGGCGATCGCGTGCTGTTCGGCAAGTGGTCCGGCACCGAGGTCAAGATCGATGGCAGCGATGTTCTCATCATGAAAGAGAGCGACATTCTCGGCGTCCTCGAAGGCACGGCCGCCTCGAAGAAGAAGGCCGCGTAGCCCAAACCGCTACCGCCAACCGAAATTCCATTTCACCGCTCGGGCAGGGCCGCATTCGCGGCGTGTGACGAGCGGCAAGGTTTGAAGGAGTTAAACAAAACATGTCTGCGAAAGATGTAAAATTTGCCCAAGAGGCGCGCGAAAAAATGCTTCGCGGCGTCGACATCCTGGCCAATGCGGTCAAGGTCACGCTGGGGCCCAAGGGCCGCAACGTTGTTCTCGAGAAGTCGTTCGGCGCCCCGCGCATCACCAAGGACGGTGTGACGGTCGCCAAGGAGATCGAGCTCGAGGATAAGTTCGAGAACATGGGCGCTCAGATGTTGCGCGAAGTGGCCTCCAAGACGGCCGACGAGGCCGGCGACGGCACGACGTCTGCAACCGTTCTGGCCCAGGCCATCGTCAAGGAAGGCGCGAAGTCCGTCGCTGCCGGCTCCAACCCGATGGATCTGAAGCGCGGCGTCGACCTCGCGGTAGGCAAGATCATCGAGGCCCTGCAGGAGAAGGCCAGACGGGTCACCTCCAACGAGGAGATCGCACAGGTTGGCACCATTTCCGCCAATGGCGATCCGGAGATCGGCCGCTTCATTTCCGAGGCCATGCAGAAGGTCGGCAATGACGGCGTCATCACCGTCGAGGAGGCCAAGAGCCTTGAGACCGAGCTCGATGTTGTCGAGGGCATGCAGTTCGATCGCGGCTATCTCTCGCCGTACTTCATCACCGACGCCGACAAGATGCGCGTCGATCTGGAGAACCCCTACATCCTCATCAACGAGGCCAAGCTCTCCAACCTTCAGTCCATCCTGCCGCTGCTTGAGGCCGTGGTTCAGTCGAGCCGTCCGCTGCTCATCGTCGCCGAAGACGTCGAGGGCGAGGCGCTGGCTACGCTCGTGGTCAACAAACTGCGCGGCGGCTTGAAGGTCGCGGCCGTGAAGGCTCCGGGCTTCGGCGATCGCCGCAAGGCCATGCTGCA
>NZ_JBAWCQ010000179.1:0-9154 GCF_049590335.1 Methyloceanibacter sp. | reverse complement strand
GGCGATGCAGCGCTCGCGCTGGACAATCCTATTTCCACGGAGCTGTCGCAGATGCGCCCCAGCCTCCTGCCGGGCCTCATCAGCGCGGCTAAGCGCAACCGGGACCGGGGCTTTGCGGACGGCGCGCTGTTCGAGCTCGGGCAAGCCTATCGCGGTCTCGGCGCTGACGATCAATTCACCGCTGCTAGCGGCGTGCGCTTCGGGCTATCGTCGCTTGCAGGCGCGGGCCGTCACTGGTCGGGCGCGGCGCCTGAGGCCGGCTGGGAAGCGGTCAAGACCGATGCGCTGGCCGCACTCGAGGCGCTCGGCCTCGGTCAGGCCAAGGTGCAGATCAACCGCGATGCGCCAAGCTGGTTCCATCCAGGCCGCTCGGGCGCGATCAAGCTCGGCCCCAAAGTGACGCTCGGCGTGTTCGGCGAGCTTCATCCCGATACGCTCGCGAGTCTCGATGCCGATGGGCCCGTGGCCGCATTCGAGATCTATCTCGGCAATCTGCCGCCGGCGAAACGCAAGAGCACCGCCAAGGCCGCACTCGATGCGTCCGATCTTCAGGCCGTCACCCGCGACTTCGCCTTCCTGATCGATGCGGACACGGACGCAGGTCTGCTTGTGCGCGCAGCGGCAGGTGCCGACCGCGAGCTCATCTCAAACGTCAGCGTATTCGATGAATTCACCGGACAAGGCGTGCCGGACGGCAAAAAGTCGCTCGCCATCGGGGTAACGCTCCAGCCCCGCGACAAGACGCTGACCGAAGTCGAGATCGACGCGGTGGCCGAGAAGGTCGTCGCAGGCGTGGCTAAAGCCACCGGCGGCACATTGCGCTAGGCGCCTAAAATTGCCTGAACTCGAAATTCGAATTACGACGCTTCTTCTTGCGGCCGGCGCCATAGAAGGGCTTGTCCGCGCAGGCGGTCTGCAACCGTGAAGCGAGGCTGACCGGGATGGCAGGCGCCGGCGTCCAGGCCGCGCAGAGCGCGCCGATCTTGCCGCCGAGTGCCTCAGCGCCCGCCGAGCAGTACAGCCCCGTGCCATCGCTGCGCGGGGTGAAGGCAATGCCTTCTGGGCCCGTGCTGTTCCCAAGCTTTGCCCCGAGATAGTTCAGGGCAAAGATGCGCTGGGCGCCGTCCTGCGGCGAGAAGCGTTCGGGACGGACATGGGTGTTCGTGATCGGGATCGCCTCGATCGCGCCGACGGTCCAGCCCTCGCCGGACCGGGCCAGATGCACCTTCGCCATGAGCCCGTAGTCGCGGCAGAGGCCGAAGCGCTTCATTTCGGCCGTGCCCGGATGCAGGAAATTGCCGAGCCCGTAAAAGACAAACGAATCCCCGACGCGTTCGACGCCCTGGGCAACGTGCGGATGGTGACCGACAATCAGATTGATGCCCTTTTCGCGCGCGGCGAACTCGCGCCAATCGTCGCGTTGACGCTTGTCCGGTACGACGCGGCCCTCGAGCCCGTAATGGATAGATAGAATGCGATAGTCGGCGGGAAGCTCGCGGAGCCGGTTCACCACGATTTCGAAGTCCTCGCGCCGGCGATAAGCGGCCTGCCCGGGCTTGCCCTCACCCGCGCGGTGCTCGGCCCGCTGGCCGGTAACGATGCCGGTGGCGGCGAAGCCGAGTTTCAACTCGCCCAATTCGAGACAGCCGGGCCTCGTCGCTTCTTCGAAATTGGCCCCGAGCCCGGCATAGGCGATCGCCTTGCCTTTTGCGCGTGCGGCGCCCACCATGGCCAGATGGTAGAGCGTCTCTTCCGCACCCGTCGCGCCGTAATCCATGGAATGATTGTTGGCGAGTGAGAACAGGTTGAAGCCCGCGCCGACCAGCGCGCTGAGCCCGGCCGGGTGGCTGCGGAAATTGTAGGGCGCGGTTTGCCCTTTCATGTCCGGCGGCAGATCGTTGCGGTCGGTCACCACGGTTTCGAGATTGAGAAAGGCAAGGTCGCCGTCCACCTCACCCGCGATGCCGCTCAGGCTGTCCGAGTATGTGAGGCTTTGCCGGTTTTTCGTGAAACCGTGCGGGTCGACGGGAGCGCCTTTCGGATTGAAGCCTGTGTCGCCGGCAAGCACGAGGGTGAGCTGAGACGGCCCCGTGGCGCCGGGCGCGCTGGGCCGGACGGGAGCCCCTCCTATCGCTGCTGTGCGGTCGTTGTTTGCGCAAGGCGCGATGCGCATTCCGGCGCGCGCCGGATCAGCGGCTCCGTCGCCTGCCAGCAGCACGGCCGCGGCGCAGACAAGTGTCACTAAGCGCATGAGCCTTTTGACCACATAGCTTCGGGGCTCTTAAGAGGTTGGTTCGAGCTCGGCTTTCGCCCGAATCGGTTCGGTGTCGAATCCTAGATTATGGTCGCGGGCAAAGTGAACCATCGCCCGTTCGGCCAGGGCACTGATGGTCAGAAGCGGATTGCAGCCAAGCGAGCGCGGCATGACCGACCCATCGCAGACATAGAGCCCCGCATAGGTCTCATCGCCCGTGGGTCCGGCGAAAACCTGGCACTTGTGATTGACCGTGCCGCTCTCGGCCGTTTCGCCCATGCCGCACCCGCCAAGCGGATGCGCCGTCGTGGGCCGCGCGCCCATATTCGTCGCGGCAAGCGGATTCTTGATATAGAGCCCGCCAACCCCTTGCGCCGCCTTTGTCAAAGCGTCGTCCACGCGGGCGTACACCTCCTGTTTGGCAACGTCCGGCCAGGCGACCTCCAGGGCATCGTTCTGCAGCACGAGGCGCCCCTCGGCGTCGTCATGCGACACCACAAAGAAGCTCTGCAAATGCGCAAGCGGGCCTTTATAGACGCCCTTGATCAAGCTCTGGGCCGCGCCCAGGAGTCGCCCGCCGGCGATGAAGAACACCGGCAGGAGCGGCGCGATGGAGGACGGCATCGTACCTTCCTGGATGATCATGCTGGCATTAAGCTCGGCCTCGTCCGGCAATTCGATTTGGCCCGCAACACACGCGCCGACAGGATCGTCGGTGAACTTCGGCGGCTCGCCGACGCCGACCGCATTGGCGCGGTTTTTCCCGCCGAGCGCAAAGGCGATGATGTCGCCATTGGCCGAGAAGCCCATGCCCAGCCGGTCCGAAGCCTTGAGGCCGCACTCGCGCGAGCGCAGGAGTATCTCGGTGGAGCCCAGCGTGCCCGCGCCGAGGAACACGGTCGTGGCGTCCACATGCGCCGTCTCGTCCGTATCGTTGGCGGAACGGAAATGCACCCGCCAGCCCCCGCTCAGCTTCTCCACATGACTAACGGCAAGTTCGGTGAAGATCTCCGCACCGTGTGCCTTGGCATCGGCCAGATAGGTAACGGCGATGGAATTCTTTGCCCCCACATTGCAGCCCGAACAGCAATCACCGCAGAGCGTGCAGGCAGCTTGCGCGATCCCTGCCGGGTTCACCACATCGTCGAAGCTGACCGTGACGGGGGCCGTGACCGGCGGCTTGCCGAAGGCGCCGCTCGCCGCTTCCAGCGCCAGATACTTGGTGAGCGCGGGCGCGCCCGCATGGCGCGACGGGCGCAACATATCCGCGGCGCGCTCGTAACCTAGGTCCAGTAGCCCATCCGTTCGGATCGCATCAGGCCAGGCCGCATCGGCAAAGACCCGCGCGTCGGGACGCAAGGCCACGCCCGCATTGATCAGCGAGCCGCCTCCGAGGCCGCAGCCGACGACCACATTGATGTCCGATCCCAGCCGCACGTCGTAAAGCCCCGTTCCCGATCCGGAGCGCTTTTTGCCGCTGTGGACCTGAAGCTCGCGGCGCAGCTCCGGCATGCGCGAGGGAAACCCGCCGACCGGCACTTCGCGGCCGCGCTCCAGAACGCAGACCTGTTGACCGGCGCGCGAAAGCCGCGACGCGGCGATGCCGCCGCCATAGCCCGACCCGACGACGACGACATCGTAGACGGGGCGCATGGCCGCGCGCGCAAGGGACAAAATCTCAGGCTGCTGCATGCCTCTCAATACCTCGGTTCAGACAGGAGTTCCAACACGTTATGCAGGATGAAACGCGGGCGCATCACTTCCAATCACACAACCGCGAGAGTCCCTATCTCCACTCGCTGCGACTCCTTATCGTTTGAGACAGACAACAATGTGGAGACGTTCAATGATCGCGCGATGGATTCTCGCCACTCTGACAGCCGCCTTTCTGGCGCTGTTCGTGTTTGCCGTGAACAGCGAAACCGCCGAGGCGGAAGACGCGACCACCGCCAAGACCGCCATCTTCGCCGGCGGCTGTTTTTGGTGTGTAGAAGATGCGTTCGACAAGGTCGATGGCGTATCCGAAACGGTCTCCGGCTATGCGGGCGGCGACCTACCCAACCCTACCTATGGCAACCACGAAGGCCATGTCGAGGCGCTCAAGGTCACCTACGATCCGTCAAAAGTGACCTTTGCGGAACTGCTCGATAATTTCTGGCGCAATATCGATCCGTTCGATGCGACCGGTCAGTTTTGCGACAAGGGCCCGGCCTACCGGACCGTCGTGTTCGTTGCGAGCGACGAGGAAGAGTCTCTTGCCAAGCAGACCAAGCAGGACATTGCCAAGCGCTTCGGAAAGGACGTCGAGACCGAAATCCGGCCGACCAGCACGTTCGCCGCTGCCGAGGACTATCACCAGGATTACCACACGAAAAATCCGGTGAGTTACAAGTACTACAAATGGAATTGCGGTCGGGCCCAGCGCCTGTCGGAAATCTGGGGCGGCAAATCCAGCTGACTCGAATTAGCCTAGCCGACATGAAAATTGGGCGTTCGCGCACCGCGCGACGCCCGGTATCCCAAACCTTTTGGCAATCCTTGCGGCGTGATGGCTAGTAGCCGATCCAGACGGTCCCGCTTGTGGGCCCGCTTCCAGGCCTTGCGACCGCCCTTCCAAGCCGAGCAACGGTTTTTGCAGGCCTGCCTGTAAACCTTCCGTGCCCGCTTGTCGTAAGGGTACAGCCATTGCGCGCGGTCTCAGCAGCTCGATGCCGCGGCGCCGGTGACGAGGGCGGCCACCACAGAGAACAAAATCGCCTTTCATGCTGTCGTTCCTCACATCAGGGGCTCTTGGCGACCGTCGGGCTAGACGCGCGCACAGGAGGCAAAAAGAAAGGGGCCCATGTTCAGCCCCCTCAGTGTATTTTCGCTTTCGCTGGGCACGCTTACGAGCGGTCCTTCAGGAAATTGAGCTTGGAGAACCTGCCGCCTTCGGTCTTGGCCGACTTCATCGACTTCTTGCACTCGCGCTTGAGCTTGACGCGCTCCATCATGCCGTTGGCCTTGACCTTCGCGACTTCCTTGCACGACATGTCGGCCTGTGCCGGGGAAGCGAGCGTTGCAACGGCAATCAGGGCCGCCGCAGCCGCGAGAAGGACATTCTTTTTCAGGGATATTCTCCTTAGAGGCAGTCTTGAATTCTGGGCCATCGGTCTGCACGGGCGGCTTCGACGCCGATGTCGCAGTCACGAATCGATCGAACCCCGTCAGATCGAAAGGACCCTTCCTATCTGTGCTTTCCTAACGGCCGACAACTGCGAAATTGCGGCGATTTCCCACATGGTTTCGCCTTACTTACCCGCTGTGCGAAACTGCCTCACTCCCAGCTTGACCTTTGGCGGTTTGCACCCCTACCTAGCCGTCTATGAGTTCGTCGATACCCCTTTCCCATATCCGCAACTTCTCGATCATCGCCCATATCGACCATGGCAAATCGACCTTGGCCGACCGGCTGATTCAGCTCTGTGGCGGGCTGACGGCACGCGAGATGAAGGAGCAAGTGCTCGATTCGATGGATATCGAGCGCGAGCGCGGCATTACCATCAAGGCCCAGACCGTGCGCCTAGACTACCGGGCGCAGGACGGCGCGCTATACGAATTGAACCTGATCGATACGCCAGGGCACGTGGACTTCGCCTATGAAGTGAACCGGTCGCTCGCCGCGTGCGAGGGCTCGCTCCTGATCGTGGACGCGACCCAGGGCGTAGAGGCGCAGACACTCGCGAATGTCTATCAGGCTCTCGAGAACGATCACGAGGTCGTACCGGTCTTAAACAAGATCGATCTGCCGGCCGCGGAGCCCGAGCGGGTTCGGACTCAGATCGAGGACGTGATTGGGCTCGACGCGTCCGACGCCATCGAGATCTCGGCCAAGACCGGTATCGGCGTCGAGGACGTCCTCGAGGCGATCGTGCAACGCCTGCCGCCGCCGCAAGGCAACACGGACGCACCGCTCAAGGCCATGCTCGTGGACAGCTGGTACGATGCCTATCTCGGCGTGGTCGTTCTCGTTCGCGTCATCGATGGCACGTTGCGCAAAGGGCAGCGCATCCGGCTGATGTCGACGGGCGCGGGCTACCAAGTCGACCGCTGTGGCATTTTTCGCCCGAAGCAGGAGATGCGCGACACGCTCGGCGCCGGCGAGATCGGCTTCTTTACCGCAGCCATCAAGGAAGTGGCCGACACACGCGTCGGCGATACGGTCACGGACGAGAAGCGGCCGACCACGGAACCGCTTGCCGGTTTCCAGCCGGCCCAACCGGTCGTGTTTTGTGGGCTGTTTCCCGTGGACTCAGGCGATTTCGAAGATTTGCGCGAAGCGGTCGGCAAGCTGCGGCTAAACGATGCGAGTTTCGAATACGAGATGGAGACCTCCGCCGCCCTCGGTTTCGGCTTCCGCTGCGGCTTTCTCGGCCTGTTGCATTTGGAGATCATCCGCGAAAGGCTCGAGCGCGAATTCAATATCGATCTCATCGCCACGGCGCCCTCAGTTGTCTATCAGGTGTTCCTGACCGACGGCACGATGGTCGAGCTCCATAACCCGGCCGACATGCCCGACACGCAGAAGATCGAGCACATTGAGGAGCCTTGGATCGAGGCCAGCATTCTCGTGCCGGATGAGCATCTGGGTGCGGTGCTGAAGCTCTGCGAGGACCGGCGGGGGCGGCAGAAGACGCTGACCTACGCGGGCTCCCGCGCGATGATCGTCTACGATCTGCCGCTCAACGAAGTGGTTTTCGATTTCTACGACCGGCTGAAATCGGTGACGCGCGGCTATGCGTCCTTCGATTACCACATCACCGGCTACGAAGAAGGCGACCTCGTGAAGATGGCGATGCTCGTGAACGCGGAGCCCGTGGACGCGCTGTCGGTAATCGTGCATCGCGGCCGCGCCGAGGCCCGTGGGCGCGCCATGGTCGAGAAGCTGAAAGATCTCATCCCGCGCCACATGTTCAAGATCCCGATCCAGGCCGCGATCGGCGGCAAGGTCATCGCGCGCGAAACCATCAGTGCGCTCCGCAAGGACGTGACCGCCAAGTGCTATGGCGGCGACATCACCCGCAAGCGCAAGCTGCTCGAGAAGCAAAAGGCGGGTAAGAAGAAGATGCGCAGCTTCGGCAAGGTCGACATCCCCCAGGAAGCCTTCATCGCCGCGCTCAAAATGGACGCGGATTAGGCACGCTCCGCCTCCCCACGAAACCAAATCGCATGTCTCACGTTATTGATGCGGTAGCCGGTTTCGCGGGCGCGATTGCGAGCGCCCCAGCGGCATGCCTTTCGGACGGACCTCACGTCCGCCCGCTCAGGTATCATCAAGTTGATAGCACCGGCGCCCTCCGCCGCGCGCCAGTATATTTGTATTTATACTTTGTAATTTGCGCCTTATTGCTGTCTATATTTGTTGACAGCTGCCACACTTAAGGTAATTTTGTGTTTTTAACTTGATATATTGCTTTGTTTAATTGACGGATGCGAATCAATCACTTTTCATTCGCTTCCGGGGACGCTTCTATGAGGGATACGTCATGCGGATCGCAATGGTCCTTGGACTGGCTGGTTTGTGTCTGCTGTCTCCTTGCGGGGTGGCGAACAGTGTTGCCGACGACACGCGGCGCAACTCCGGCCAGCAGAACGAAGGCGCTGTGACCATCATGTCCGGCACCACCTTCGACGGGCACGCCACCATCGTTCGCGACATGGCGGCCATGCTGGACGACAGCCAATCGCTGCGCGTCTTGCCGATGATCGGTCAGGACCCGGCCCAGACGCTGAAGGACGTCCTATTCTTGCGCAGCGTCGACTTGGGCATCACCCACTCGACCGTACTAAATCATTTTGCGCGGACCGGCGAGCTCGGGCCGATCCGAGAGCGGCTCGTCTATGTGGCCAAGCTCTTCAACGAAGAGCTCCATCTTCTGGCGCGCGCGGACATTGCGACCGTCCAGGCGCTGAATGGCAAGACCGTGAATGTGGGCCGGGAGGGGAGCGGCACTCAGATCGCCGCGCGGATCCTTTTCGAAGCGCTAGGGCTCCAAGTCCAGGAGGCTCATCTGGATACGGCTCAGGCTGTCGAGGCACTCAAATCTGGCGATATCGATGCAACGATCCTGATCGGGACCACGCCGATCGCCGGCCTAGCGCAGCTCGGCCCGGAGTCCGGATTGACGTTTCTGCCCATCCCCTACTCCAAAGGCCTGGAGGATGACACCTATCCGTCGGCCCTTACTCATGACGACTACCCGGCGCTGATCGCAAACGGAGGACGGATTGACACTGTCGCCATCTGCGCCGTGCTGGTGGCGCTGCAAGACACCGCGAACGCAGAACGCCAAGCGAAGCTCGGCCGCTTTATCGGTCGGTTCTTCTCGACTTTCGATGCACTCCAACAGGCGCCGAACCACCCCAAATGGCGCGAAGTGAATTTCGCCGCGACGCTCGAAGACTGGCAGCGCGCGCCGCAAGCGAAAGCCTGGATCGAGAGTGCGAAGAGCAAGGCGTTCGCCGAGGCACGAGAGAGAAAAAGCTTCAAGGCGTTCCTGACCCAGGCCGGCGATGTCGTCAGCACCGACGAGGTTTCGGAGGCGAACCAGCAAAAGCTGTTCCGGGCCTTCAAGGCCTGGAGCAAGTTCCAACAATCGAATTGATCCAATCGGCACACGCCCAATCGCCGCGCGCGAACGGTAACTTTCAAGGGAGGTCATCGTGGCACAGCCAGCATTGAAACAAGACAGCATTCCGGACGAGATTTGGCGGCTCGCTGAGCAGCTCAATGCGGGCTCGCCGCCGGGCGACAGGCTTAAGGCCGCGAACACCGATCACAGCGCGTCCTCGCTCGCGCGGCGCTTTGCGCCCGATTGCGCGCGGCAACGCGCGGCCGCGGCCGACCCCACCGTATTGCCG
>NZ_JBAWCQ010000178.1:0-26213 GCF_049590335.1 Methyloceanibacter sp. | reverse complement strand
AGGGCAATGTACTTGCTTTGTTCTATGTTCGCAAGATGTTCTTTTCGTTCCGGGCGGGTGTTATCGGCTGTTGATGGCGCTGTGGTATGGGGACCCGGTCCTGAAAAGCGCTTCGTGCGCGTCCATGAATCACTATGATCGAGCGAATATCCAAGGATGGAGCCCCCGCGCATGAGCAGCAAACCCCAAAGAGGCGCCCTGCAGGACAAGATGTTTCTTTTGTTGCTCGTGGCGGTGTCGCTGGCCTTTGCCGCGATTCTGCTGCCATTTTACAGCGCCGTCCTGTGGGCCGTGATCCTGGCCTTGGTGTTTTCGCCGGTGCAGCGCTGGTTCAACGGCCGCCTCCCTGGCAAATCGAGTATCGCCGCGTTTCTCACGCTTCTATGCATCTTCGGGATCGTGCTGATTCCCGTGGCGGTGACCGGCGCCTCGATTGTCAGTGAGGCGACCACGATCTATTCGAACATCCAGTCGGGGGATCTCAATCTCGGTGCGTTCCTCCAGCGTTTTCTCAATGCCCTGCCGAGCTGGGCAACCAATTTCCTCGCCAAATTCGGGGTCACGGACGTGGCCGACATGCAGGCGCGCATCATCGCGCTCCTGGCCGAAGGCAGCCAGTTTTTCGCCACCCAGGCGGTGCTGGTCGGGCAAGGGACGGCCAATGCCCTATTGAGCGTGTCGATCATGCTCTACCTCTTGTTTTTCCTGCTGCGCGACGGCGGCAAGCTCTCCCAGAAAATTATCCATGCGGTGCCGCTCGCGGGTGAATATAAAGACGCGCTATTTGACAAGATCGCCGTGGTCGTGCGCGCCATGGTCAAGGGCACGATCCTGGTGGCCATCGTGCAGGGCGTTCTCGGCGGCATGATTTTCTGGGCTCTCGGGATCCACGCGCCCGTTCTGTGGGGCGTGGTCATGGCCTTCCTGTCGCTTTTGCCGGCGGTGGGCGCGTCGATCGTTTGGTTTCCGGTCGCCGTCTATCTCATCGCCACCGGTGCGATCGGTAATGGCCTCATTCTCATGGCGTTCGGCGCGGGCGTAATCGGCCTCGTGGATAATCTGCTGCGCCCCTATCTCGTGGGAAAGGATACCGCTCTGCCTGACTACGTCGTCTTGATCTCGACGCTGGGCGGCATAGCCATGCTCGGCCTCAATGGATTGGTGGTGGGTCCCTTGATCGCGGCCCTATTCATTGCGGTATGGGACATCGCGGCACGCGCTCAGACGGCACAAGAAGCCGCGACGGAGTCCGAGCCCCGCTCGAAAGATACGCCGGTTGGGACGTGAAAACGCATTTGATCCTATAATTCGCGGGTCAAGATACCAACAGCATCCTTCCCATAAATGCAGACAAAGCCGCGCGAATCGGCCATCCCTCATAGGGTATGAAGAGCCGGTACAGGCTCGGACGGCGAAGACGGTTCGATAGAACCGCAGTTTTCCAGCCCGTCCTACTCTTAGGAGCGCTACACAATGATGACAAAAACCGCACTCATCCAAACGATTGCCGATCAGCTCGACATGACGAAGAAGGACGTGAAGGACGTTCTCGAGGCCATGGCGACGGTCGGTTACAAGGAAATGAAGAAGACCGGCGAATTCATGCTGCCGGGCTTCGCCAAGTTCGTCGTGGTCAAGAAACCCGCAGTCCGGGCCCGCAAAGGTATCAACCCTTTCACCAAGGAACCGACCGTCTTCAAGGCTAAGCCCGCGCGCAAGGTCATCAAGGCGCGTCCGGTTAAGGCCGCCAAGGACGCAGTCTAGATCTCGGGTCAGACTCGATTTCGTTCGACAGAATGCGCTGCCCCTCGGGCGGCGCATTTTTCTTTGGCACAGCGCGTCCGGCGGCGTTGAAGAGTTATACCTTGTTGAAGAGCCAGGTCAGGCCGCCTTTGACGGCATTGTCGGGCACACTGTCCGCATACTGGTCGGTGTAGTACGCGCCTGTGGTCGGGCGTTCGCACAAGGAGAAGTCCACACCTGCATCCAGCACCGCGCTGTCTTCGGCGAGCGATACACCGTCGATGCAAAAACCGATGCCGGTGGTCGCGAAGGTGACCGACGCATTCGGCGTCAAATCGTTGAAGGCATCAAGCCAAGCCGATTCCACATGCGGGATCACTTGCATCGAACCCCACATCATGGTCTTCATCGCCCGCAGACCCAAGGTGGTGTAGCCCACATTCTGGGACATGCCTCCGCCACGCAAGCTCGCTTGCGCGCCGCCGCGTTCTCGGAAACTACCCGACTCGACCGAGACATAGGCGAGACCGGCAATGGGCTCGGCATCTCGTCCTATCAGTCCGGCAACTTCTACCTGCAAGGTCAGAATACAGACGGCGGATTGCTTGTCGACGAGCGCTTCTTCCGTAAGGCCACGGGCATTGCCGTCCCCGACCAAGACACGCCTCTGCTGGCGACGTTGTTTCAGATCATCCGCTTCTAGAACGTTCTGGGGGCCGATCAGCAGATCAACAATCTGTGCGATAGCTGCTACGTGCCGCGGGAGCTTTTCGTCACCGGGGAGTTGGACGCGCACGATGTGGGCCTCCTTAAGGACGGACGGATCGTTTTCGTCAACACGCTCTTCAATTGCCTAGCGACGCCCTCGGAGTGTCACAGTTTTACACCGCTCTGGAAGCCGCCCTTTATTTCGAAGATTGTCAAGGAAGACCGTTGCAATCTGAACGGCATGGCCATGGAGGATTGCGTGCCGCGCTATGTTACCGCAGCCAGCAAGTCCGACACGATCGATGTCTGGCGCGGCCGGCGATATGACGGTGGCATTATTACCGACGTGGCCACGGCGCGAAATCGTGATCGGCAGGTTATCCATGCCGCACTCACCGCGCATGTATGACGGCAAGCTCTATGTCCTGAATTCAGGGACAGGCGAGCTATGCTGGGTCGAGCCGACTGTCAAGGCCGTCAACGCCAAACTCCACGTGGTGGCGTTCTGCCCGGGCTTCGTGCGCGGACTCGGCTTTCACGGCAAATACGCCTTTGTCGGCCTCTCCAAACCGCGCTACGAGCGTTTGGAAAGGCTGGCCCTCGACAAGACGCTCGCGGATGCGGATTCGGAACGCGGGTGCGGTATTCAGGTCATCGATTTGGAGACGGGCTCGGACGCGCACTGGTTCCGCATCGATGGCGCCATTGGCAAGCTCTACGATGTCGCCGTAGTGCCGGGGGTGTTGAGGCCAATGTCGCTTGGCTTTGCGTCGAACGAAGGGCTCGGGCTGATCACCAACGACGAGATCGATGTGGCAGCCTCTTTCCGATCCCGAGAAGTCGGCAGTTCTCTGGCCGATTGGTTCAAATCCGTGACAAATTCCCGTGGCGCTGAAACAAAATTCAATATCACCGCAGAAATTAGCGGCCCACAAGGTCAGCTTTGGGCCTTTTTCGAGACCTTCGTCTGCGCTTCCCTCTTTGCATCCGCTTCCGCTTCGGCGATCGCCGCGGCTACAGCCTCGCGATAGCCATGTGTGTCGATGAAGGGCTTCAGGCGAGCGGCAATGCGCTGGGTCAGGTCCTTCGGCATCTTGTAGGTGGAGACCTTGTGGTCGGCGCGATCGTCAAGCGTCGCACGCATCGGTCCTTCCGCCTCGTCGAACTTGTCGATGCGGAGCTTCCCGTAGATATCCCGCATCGCGCCAATGGGGTCCTTCACAAGATCCTCGTAGCGGATCTCGAAGAGGTTTTCTTCGCGGATCAGGTGCTTGTCCCGCTCGTAGACTCTCGTGAAGCGCTCCAAAATTTCAAGCACGTAGTCGTCGAGCCAAGAATCGCAATAAGGCGGATTGTGCAGGCCTTGCGCCGAATACAGTGCGCGCCACAGCTTGACCGTCGAGGGGAACACTTTGAGCGGATTGCGCGAGATGTGCACCCAGCGCGCATCGGGAAAGAGCTTGGTCAGCAGCTTGATCCGAGTAGCGTTAGGCGGTGTCTTCATCACCAGCGTCTTGCCATGCTTCAGCATCAGCCGCCGGTAGAACCACATATATCTGTCGGCCCAACGCCGCACCTTCTTCTCGGGCACGCCGTCGAAGTCGAGATAGTCGGTGTCAACAGGTCCGCGCCGGGGCCAGGCCATCGTGTTCAAGGGTGAGCCTTGGCCGAACATGACCATGGCGAACTCTTCTTCCTGGGGCCGATCGAAGCCTACCGGGACATCGTCTTGCGGGCGGTGCTTGGGAAGAAGCACTTTGAAGACGTGATCGAGCACGCCCTCCGTCAACAGGAAATGATGTGGGAAGAAGCACTCATAGGTCGTGGGGAAGGCGAGGTTCGGATCCTCGGCGAAAAGATCGTGGAGGAAGGTGGTGCCGCTGCGCCAATGGCCGACCACGAATATCGGCGGCTGATCGAGCGGAAGCTGTTCGGCCTTGCGCTTGTAGAGGGCCTCGGTGATCCAGGCGAGCGGCGTATTCAACGGCACCCAGAGGAACAATGCCAGCGTGTCCGGGATGCAATTCAGCGTGGAGGCGAAGCGGCCGCGCCAGAATAGCCGCATCAACGTCATGAAGCGCATGCCGAACCAAATATAGACTAGCCGGCCGCCATAGCGCTCGACCGTGAGCCCCATCTTTTTCTTCTTATGCCGCTTGCGGCGCTTGCTGCCATCCTCTGCGGGCGGCAGGACCTCGTAGTCTGGCACGCGAAGTTTACTCCTGATTGCGAAGACCAGGGGCGTCCTAGACGCGATTGAGGCGCAAGGGAAGCCCCTTTGGGCACAAGGGAAGTCGCTTTGAGGAGCCCGGTCAGATCGGAGCCATCGGCGGTCCGCGCCGGTCAGCCCTCGAGCGCCGACTTCACCGTTGCCGCAAGCGTTTTGAGATCGAAGGGCTTCTGCAAGAACGTGAATGTCTCGTTCTCGTCCAGATTGCGCTTGAACGCATCCTCCGCGTAGCCCGACATGAAGACGAACTTCATATCCGGGACCTTTTTGCGCAATTCCTTCAGCAGAGTGGGGCCATCCATTTCCGGCATCACCACATCGCTCACGACGAGATCGACCTTGCCTTCGTGCTCCTCGAACACTTCGAGCGCCTCGGCGCCGGTCGAGGCCTGCAGCACTTCGTAGCCACGGGTCCCGAGCGCGCGGGCCGCGAAGCTGCGCACGGCGTCCTCGTCCTCGACCAACAACAGCGTGCCGCTCCCCGTGAGGTCTTTCGGCCTCTCGGGCTTGCGCTCCAGCTTGGCCGGCTCCTGATCGACCTCGGCCGAGCCTTCCTCGTAACGGGGCAGGAAGACGCGCATCGCCGTGCCTTCACCCAGCTCGCTGTCGACGTACACATAGCCGCCCGTTTGCTTGATAATGCCATAGACGGTGGAGAGCCCGAGGCCCGTGCCGCGGCCGATCTCCTTGGTGGAGAAGAACGGCTCGAAGATTTTCTGTTTGATCTCCTTGGTCATGCCGGTGCCGGTGTCGCGGACCTCGATCATCACATATTCGCCCGCCGGCATGTGGCTACCGCCAACCTCGCGCGACTCCGCCTCGGTCAGGTTCGCGGTCCGGATAGAGAGCTTGCCGCCGCCGGGCATGGCGTCGCGCGCATTCACGGCGAGATTGACGATCACCTGCTCGAATTGATGCAGATCCGCCTTGACCGGCCAGAGATCGCCTGCCGTATCGAGACTGAGTTCGACATTTTCGCCCAGCAGCCGATCGAGCAGAATGGACAGCTCGGAGAGAACATCGCCAAGTTGCAGAACTTGCGGCCGCAGCGTCTGCTGGCGCGAGAACGCGAGCAACTGCCGAACGAGCCCGGCGGCACGGTTTGCATTCTGCTTGATATTCATGATGTCCTGAAAGGCCGGGTCCGTGGGCCGGTGATTCAGGAGCAGGAAGTCTGAAAACCCGATGATCGCCGTCAGCATGTTGTTGAAGTCGTGCGCGATGCCGCCGGCGAGTTGACCCACCGCCTGCATCTTCTGGCTTTGCGCAAACTGAACTTCGAGTTCCTGCTGCTCGGTCGTATCCAGCGCGTAAGCGATCGCCACTTCGCTCTTGTCGTTTTCATCGGCGACAGAACTCAGATAGATGCGACCGCTGCGCGGTTCGGGACCGGCAAAGGTCACGTCGATCGGCTCGATCATCCCTTGGCCTGCAAGGGCCGCGTCGAGCGCCTTGCGCAAGTCCTGCCGGTTCCCCTCGTCCACGAGAGCTTCCAGTTTTGTCTTCCCGCGGTCGGCATCCGCGGCAGCACCGAACATCCGCGAAAACGCCGCGTTGGTCTGGCTGACGGCGCCATCTGAGTCCACGGTGGCGATACCAAAGGGGGAGGATTGGAACATGCGGGTGGAGCGCAGTTCGGCCGTACCAGCCTCCTGCGCCTTCCCCGGACCCCGATTGAGAATCAGGACGAGGGCGAACTGGTTGCCGCGCGGCAGACGGTGCAGCACGCGGACCGGCATCGTCGTGCCGTCAGTCCTCAGAAGATCGAGATCGAAACGCCGGACGCTGCCCTGACTTGTTCCTTGACGTGCCTCCTGGCTTTCGCCACGGCCCGCGCCAGCAAGCAGCGCAGCATTGTCCTGGGACATGATTTGCGACAGCTCCAGCTGCTTCGCCGCAATCTCGGTCAGGTCGAGCTTGAGCCACTGCGCCAAGGTCGCATTCAGATATTCGATACGGCCGTCCGCGTCGGCCGTGAAGAAGCCCGCGGGCGCGTTGTCGAGATAGTCGATCGCCGCCTGGACCTTCGCGAAGCTCATTTCCTCGCGCACGCGGTCCAATGTGACCTCATCGACTTGCCAAACGGTCAGCTGGCCTTTCCGGCCCGAGCCCGGATCCGGCGGCATGGGCTGGACCGAAATCCGGAACCAGCGGGGCTCGATCGCGGACTCGTCGTCAACCTCGCCGGGCGGCGGCAAGCGAAACTCTTCCTTGAGCGTCCGCCCCTGCTGCGCCGCGCGGGCCAGCCGGAAGATCGGTTCCGCCAAATAAGGATTGCCGCCGAACGCGCGGTCGGGTGGCGGCACAGAAGCCTCGGGATCGAGACCGAGAAGGTCGCGATAGGCGTTGTTCGCGTAAAACACGCGGCCTGTTGCGTCGCTTATAAGAGCACCGTGAGGCAGATTGTCGACAAAGGCCTTCGTCAGGTCGTTGCGCTCGTGCCGCTGACCAAAATAGAGGATGCCGACCGCACCGGCGAAGAGGCAGAATACGCCGACAACGGCGAGGGCCGCGAGGATCGCCAACACGAAGGGCTCGGCGACTTCGCGGCTGACCATCGCCAGACCGACCGCGGCGACGGCCAGGGCCAGGGCCAAAAGGACGACGAGCCCGACACTGCCATCCCGATTGGTGCGGTCCGTAATAGGTTCAGCGTATCGCATCGGCGCATCAATATCCGACATGGTTTGCGAAAGTACCCGATTCGAATTGACTTGACCGGAGATTGTCACAAAGGCCAAGTCCTAATTCGGTCTCACGGAAGTCCCTTGGTTTCAACATGCGGCGCTCCGGCTAAGGTGAGGTAAAGTTTGGCTTGCGTAGGGAGCGTTTGCCATGGATTTCGACCTCAGCACGGCCATTCTTGGCATTGCAGCACTTCTTTTTGTCGTCGCTCTGCTTGTGCTTACGGTTTGGGCGTTCAAGGCCGTCTTTGGGGGGGGCTGATATGGACCCAGCAAGGAAAGGACGCGAAAAACGCCTGGCCGTGGTCGAGACCGCCCCCGTTGACGCCAACCGCAAGCTCTGCCTCGTCCGGCGCGACGATGTCGAACATCTCCTGATCATCGGAGGGCCGGTCGATCTAGTCGTCGAGACGGGAATCAAAGCCCTTCCGCCACAGCCCCAGCCACCACATGGCTACGTGGTGATCGCAAAAACCGCGCCCCGGCCCGCACCGAAATTGAGCCAAAACCGAGCTTAAAGACGACATTTCGTATTGACTGTTGCTGTTTTGCAACAACGGTTTTCCTTGAGGTAGCCCCCGACTTGGGCTAGTGTTAACTCACGGTCTTGCGGTGGCCCCTGAGGGCCAGCGAATTAAGCCACGCCGGTAACTTTATTCGCCAACCGTGAGGACGCCGGCAGTTCCCTGCTAATGGTCCGACACCGACTGGCTATGCCAGTCATGTCAGTCCCCCAAAAACTCTCCACTCCCCGCCCCCAAGCGGGGAGTTTTTTGTGCATATTGACGCCGTCAAAGTCGGCTGAAAAGCTCGCGCCATGACCATCTGTCACGATTTCGGCCGGGCCTTCCTCGCTGCGGCCGCTGTCAGCAGCCTCCTAGGAGCATCGATGAGCGCTGCAGGCACGCCCAAGACCATCATGCCCAACAGCTTCGTCTATCTGCGCGATGTTGATCCCACGATCCAGCAGGACATGCGTTATGCGGGGAGCGACAACTTCACCGGCGGTCCCGTCCCAGGCTACGACGCGCCAGAGTGCATTTTGGTCCGCGAAGCGGCAGAGGCCCTGAAGGTCGCCCAGGCCGATATCAAGCCGATGGGATACGCGCTCAAGGTCTACGATTGCTATCGTCCCGCCCGGGCGGCGACAGCATTCGTCGTCTGGTCGACGGAGCCCGACGATCCAGACGCAAAACGGACCCACTATCCGAATCTGTCCAAGAGCGACCTTTTCCCGAAATATATCGCCACCCGGTCGGGCCACTCGCGCGGAGCCACGCTCGACGTCACCATCGTGCCGATCGGCTCAGCGCCCTCACCCGCCGAGGCAGATCACGTCAAACCGGAGCCCTGCACGGAAGGCGACCCAGCGGACAACAGTCTGGCCCTTGGCACCGGCTTCGACTGTTTCGACGTCAAAGCCAATACGGTCACAAAGGGCCTGACACCCGAGGAGGAGCGCAATCGACAACTCCTTCTCAAGGTGATGAGCCGCCACGGCTTCCAGAACTATCCGAAGGAGATCTGGCATTACACCTTCCAGCCCGAACCCTTCCCGGACACCTATTTCGATTTCCCGATCCTGCCGCTTCGGGGAAGCGGCTCCGGCCCATCCGATAAGACGTGAGCGCGGGCCCGGATAACGGCGTCATAGAGACGTCCGTACCGGGACGGCTCGACCGCCTGCGCTGGGGACGCTTTCACACGCTGATCGTCCTTGCGCTGGGCATCACCTGGGTCCTGGACGGCCTCGAAGTGACGCTCGCCGGCTCCGTAGCGGGCGCGCTCAAAGAAAGTCCCGTCTTGCAGCTCAGCAACGCGGAAGTCGGCCTTGCCTCCAGCTTCTACCTAGCCGGCGCCGTGCTCGGCGCAGTTCTTTTCGGCTGGCTCACGGACCGGCTCGGCCGCAAACGGCTGTTCGTTATCACCCTCGGCGTTTATCTCGTTGCCACCGCCGCGACTGCGTTTTCCTGGAACTTCGCCAGCTTCGCACTGTTTCGCTTTTTGACCGGGGCCGGGATCGGCGGCGAGTACACGGCCATTGCCTCGGCGATCCAGGAATTCATCCCGGCGCGCTATCGCGGGCATGCGGATCTTGTCATCAACGGCAGTTTCTGGATCGGCGCCGGCGCGGGCGCGGCCGGATCGATCGTTCTGCTCGACCCCTCATTTCTGCCGCCGGATATTGGCTGGCGGGCGGCCTTCTTCATCGGTTCGTTGCTGGGCCTCGGTATCCTCGTCATGCGCCGGTGGATTCCGGAGTCGCCGCGATGGCTCATGACTCACGGCCGGGCGGACGAAGCGCACGAGATCCTCGACCAGATCGAGGACCATCACCGCAATCACGGCCATCACGTGCCCGATAGCGACGTCCCGATCATGCGTATTCAGACCCGGAGCCACACGCCGCTTCGCGAAGTCTGGCACGCGCTGTTCCATGTGCACCGCCAGCGCACGTTTGTCGGGCTCGCGCTCATGGCGTCACAGGCTTTCTTCTACAACGCGATCTTCTTCACCTATGCGCTGGTCCTGACCGACTTCTATGGGATCGAGGCAAGCCACGTGGGCTGGTACCTCCTCCCCTTCGCGGCCGGAAACTTTCTGGGTCCGTTGCTGCTGGGACGCCTCTTCGACACAATTGGGCGCCGCCCCATGATTGCGCTCACCTACGCGGTCTCGGGCCTCCTGCTCGCCTTGGCCGGGGCGCTCTTCGCCGCCGGCCTACTCTCCGCCGGGTGGCAGACCTTCGCCTGGACCGTAATCTTCTTTTTTGGCTCGGCAGCGGCGAGCTCGGCCTATCTCACCGTCAGCGAAACCTTCCCGCTCGAGGTCCGCGCGCTCGCCATCGCCTTCTTCTATGCGGTGGGCACAGGCATCGGCGGCATCGGCGCGCCGTTTCTGTTTGGCGCGCTGATCGACACCGGTTCGCGCTTCAGCCTGTTCGGCGGCTATCTCTTCGGGGCGGGATTGATGCTGGCGGCGGCGGTAGTCGTCGCGCGCTACGGCGTAGATGCAGAGCGCAAGTCGCTCGAGACCGTGGCAGAGCCTCTGTCGGCAGTGTGAAGGTTTTACTCGTCGCGGTAGACGCGCTCGCGGCGCTCGTGCCGCTCCTGCGCTTCGACGCTCAAAGTGGCGATGGGACGTGCATCGAGCCGCTTGAGGCTGATGGGCTCGCCGGTCTCTTCGCAATAGCCGTAGGTCCCGTCGTCGATGCGCGCCAGCGCTTCGTCGATCTTGGAGATCAGCTTGCGCTGACGGTCGCGGGCCCGCAGCTCCAAAGCCCGCTCGGACTCGGATGTGGCACGGTCGGCAATGTCGGCGTGCTGTTCGGAATCGTTCTGCAGGTGCTCCAGCGTCTCCTTGGTGGAGCGCAAAATCTCGTCACGCCAGTTGAGGAGCTTCAGGCGGAAATAGGCCCGTTGCGAATTGTTCATGAACGGTTCGCCTTCGGACGGAGTGTAATCCTCGGGGAGAGGCTTAGTCTTCTTTGCAGTCGCCATCAGAGACATTCCAAACACGTTCCGTTTTTGTTGGCTCGGTACCTGCCGTCGACGTTCGCTCGCCGTATCGGCACCCCCCGTCTGACAGCCCCGTATTTACGGAACCGAGTCGCCAAGTCAAGACAGCACTCACTGTTGACAGACACCGAAATTGGTGCCGCATGCACATGTGCGCTGTCGTCACGCAAGCAAAGCGCGATGTAATCAGTGCCAGCACACTTGTTGTGCAGTGCGGTCGTGCGCGCTACCACATGGTCTGAGCGTTTTATCCTGCGACCGATGACACAAAGTGCTTTGCGAGGTGTGGGTAGCGAGGAAAAGGACAGAGCCGAAGCGTGCCACTTTCCACCTATACCGATGCCGCCGGAGACGCCGTGCGCAATCTTGGCGATTATGCATCTGGTCTTGTTACGCCGACGATCCGGCTGGGCGTGACGGGTTTGGCCCGGTCCGGCAAGACCGTGTTCATCACCGCGCTCGTTCACAATTTGATGTCCGGCGGCCGCCTGCCCTTCTTCGACGCGGCGGCGGAGGGGCGTCTCTTACGCGCCTATCTCGAGCCGCAGCCAAACGAGATCGTTCCCCGCTTCGAGTATGAGAAGCACCTGGCCGACCTCACCGCGACTCCGCCGAATTGGCCCGAAAGCACACGCCGTATAAGCCAGCTCAGGCTCACACTCGAATACGAGTCGGCAAGATTCTGGAAGCGTCAGTTCGGGCGCGAACGCCTGCATATCGACATTGTCGACTATCCGGGCGAATGGCTGCTCGACCTGCCCCTTATGGATCTGTCTTACGAGGACTGGTCGCGGGATGCGGTGGCCCGCACATACGATGCGAGCCGGAACCCGGATGCCAAGGCCTGGCAGGAGGCGCTGAGCGAGACGGATCCGGCGGGCCCCGCCGACGAGGCACGGGCCGGGACCCTGTCCGATCTGTTTAAGTCCTATCTGCGCAGCACGCGGGCCGATCAGTATGCCTTGTCGACCACCCCGCCCGGCCGATTTCTGATGCCGGGCGACCTTGAGGGCTCGCCTGCGCTGACCTTTGCGCCGCTCGATGCGAACACCCAGACCGATTTCGCCCGCGACACCATCTGGTCGCTGATGGAGCGGCGCTACGAGGCCTATAAGCGCCACGTGATCCGCCCCTTCTTCCGTGACCATTTCGTGCGGCTGGACCGGCAGATCGTCCTCATCGATGTGCTCTCCGCGCTGAACGGCGGACCGGAGGCGATGACCGATCTGGAGCGGGCCATGCGCGATATCCTGGAATGCTACCGGACCGGGTCGAACAGTCTGTGGTCGAGCCTGTTCTATCCGCGCATCGATCGCATCGTGCTGGCCGCCACAAAGGCGGATCGCTTGCACCACGAGAGCCACGACCGGCTCGAGGCGATCCTGTCTCTCCTGACCGCCAGCGCGATCGATAAGGCGAGCTATAGCGGCTCGGACGTCAAAGTACTGGCGCTGGCGGCGGTGCGGGCCACACGCGAGGCCGAAGCCAAAAAGGGTGGGGAAACCCTGCCCTGCATTGTCGGCTATCCGCTCAAGGGCGAAAAGATTGGCCGCCGCACTTTCGACGGGACCGAGGCCTTCGCGATTTTTCCCGGTGACCTCCCGGCCGACCCGGAGGAAGCCATGTCGGGCTGGAAGACGGACGACGCCGACATGCGCTTCCTGCGCTTCCGGCCGCCGAACCCGCAAGCCCTGCCCTCGGGCGGCTTCGCCCCATTCCCGAACATCAGGCTGGACCGCGCCATGCAGGCGCTCATCGGAGACCGTCTTGCATGACCAAGGCCCAGTCACAGACTGCCAAGAAGCCGCGCCGGAAGCCCGCCTCGTTCCGTGTGGAGGATGTCGAGATCGTCATGCCACCGAAGCTGGCGCCGTTGCCCGATGAGCCAGAGACGGAGGCAGAGGTTACTGGCCTGCCGAAGCTCGAGCGGGGCCTGCGCTGGGGCAGCATCTTCCTCGGCGCGCTCGGCGGACTGATCGGTCTGCTCGCATCGCTTTGGCTCTACGACTATGTGCTGGCCCTGATCGCGCGCGACGACTGGATCGGCTGGGTCGCGGTCGTGTTGCTCGGTCTCGTGTTGGTCGCACTTCTGATGATCATCTTGCGCGAACTCGTTGGCCTGATGCGCCTTGGCCGCTTGGATAAAATTCGTCACGAGGCGGACAGCGCCGCCCGTCAGAACAACAAGCCGCTCGCGGTGGACGTGACACGGCGGCTGAAACGCTTCTATCGCGGACGCGAGGACCTTGCCTGGGGCATGCAGCGGCTCGCCGAGCACGAGCACGACATCATGGACGCCGAAGAGCTCTTGCGGCTCTCCGAGCGGACGCTGGTGGCGCCACTCGATCCGGTCGCGCGCGCCATTGTGGCCTCGTCGGCTAAGCGCGTCTCGGTCGTAACCGCGATCAGTCCCAATGCCCTTGTCGATATGATGTTCGTCGCCGCGCAGAACATGCGGATGCTGCGCAAGCTCGCGACGCTGTACGGGGCACGGCCGGGCACGTTGTCGCTTATGAAGCTCGCCCGCATGGTCGTGACGCATATCGTGCTCACCGGCGGGATCGCGCTCGGCGACGATGTCGTCCAGCAGCTCGTCGGGCATGGGCTGACAGCGCGGCTGTCCCGCAAGCTCGGCGAAGGCGTTTTCAACGGCGCGCTGACGACGCGGATCGGCATCGCCACGATCGATGTGTGCCGTCCCCTGCCCTATATCGAGCAGCCGCGCCCTCGTTTTCGCGAATTGGTGGCGGAAGTCGTCGGGCTCAGTTAAGGCGCGTTACGCCTTATTGAATAGTTTGCACCCGTCGATATTCGTCTTCTCGACGCGCCCGTCGTCGAAGCGCAAGGTCACCGTAATCTCATCGGAGCAAGCCAAACCGGCCGCGTTGATCTTGAAGCCACTCGTCTGGTCGCTGGACGCTTGAGACTGCGGCTGAACGGCTGGCGAGCTGAAATCGTAGGACACACCCGACACACGCCCTTGGAACGCCTCGGGCGGCTCTACCCAGATGACGAAATGGTAGAGCGGCTTCGTACGCTCGGCGCCTTTGATCTTTGTCGCCTTGCCCTTCATCCACTTGCCGATCTGGGCCCCCGAGATTTTATGCGGCGCCGGGCTGGCGGCAGATGAAACCGCACCGGGTTGGTTCTGTTGCTGACCGGGACCCATCGGCGCGAAAGCGACCGGCTCGACGGCGCCCCAGGGAAGCTTTTCGCGCGCCGCGGAGAAGGCGGCGAAGGACGCCGCACGCCGATTCTTGTCTTCCTTAGGTTGGGGCTGATCGACCATCAGCTCCTCGGGGATCTCGGCGAGGCCCGCCAGGTTAGGCTCTTTAGTCTGCTGCTTGGCTTGTGTTTCGGAGGCCGCCTGCGGCATTGCGGGTACCGCGGCGGTCATTTGCTCTGTGGACTCTGGGACCGCAGCCGCATCGGTCTGCACTGGGAACTCGATGAGAATTTCATCTGCCGCCTTACCGGCCGTGGCCGCAGCACCGCTGCCAAGCGCCAACTCAACCAAGGCCAGCATTCGGTCATCGCTCCGGTCCGGCAGGGCCAGCGCGGCAAGGGTCAGGACGAGGGCTGTGCCTGCCACGGTGAGCCTGACAACGGGCCTCGGCAAGCGTGAGGCCCGTCCCCGTAGCCAACGCGCGCGGACTGCAGTCTCCGAATACAACTCGGCGGACAAAGCCGCGGCCGACTTCCAGGTTCTCGATGCGAACGCGGCAAACGCCGTCCACGCAGCCAACATCGCTTCGCGCGATGCCGCCCCACACGCAAACGCCTTGGCCACAACTCGATACATAACGCTCAAAAATCCCTCTACTGGGACACTAGCATAAGGCCAGGACCGGGACAGAAAAACGGCGGCACGGCCGGATATGGCGCGATTTTTAGCGGCCAAGCCCCTACTGCGGCAACCTGTCTCCCTGTGGATTGTTAGAGCATTGATTCAAATAGTTTTAATTTGACCGCAGTGGATTGCGGGGAAAAACCGCACGCACCAGATGCAACATGGAGCCGATCGTTTAGTCTTGATCTTGCGGATTGGCCGGTTGTGGAAGGGGCCGATGGAGAAATCCAAAGGTCCCGGGAAACGGTCGGCGGGCTCGTAAGGGCAAGGCAAGCCCGAGGTCATCCATGCCGTGGGTGGCTGAAGGCGGCGGGAAAAGTAGACGCGAAATTCTACGGTCTGGCGGTGTCGCCGCAGTACCGTGAGGTGAAACCGACAGAGTGTTTCGTGCCACTGATCCCACCGCTGACAGGTTCCAGCTTGGCCAAAGCGGGAGCCGCGTCGTAGCAACGCGACGATAAATAAGGGCCGTGGTCAGGTCGCGGCGCTGGCTCGTGGGAAACCGTTGAGCTAAAACCGTGGCCAAGGGGCCGAAAGGTCCCGCGGCGCCGACCAGACGTCCGAACGGGCGGATGGTTCGACAACGCAACAGGGAGGCGGGGCCCACAAAGCTCCGCCTTTCCGCGTTTTCGCTCCCTGTTTTCCCTATCCTGCCGGTGTTTTCTCCTCTTCTGCTCAAGTCACCCGGCCGATAAGATCGTGCCGTCATGTGCACGAATCTCTGGAAACATTGCCGCCCGCTCGTCGCGGCCGCCTCGGCCATCCCGCTCCTCTTTACGCTCGGCGCCTGCGGCACGATGAGTTCCTTCGGCGGTGGCGGCGATGACGACGGCGCCTCAACGGGCATTGCGTCCTTCACGAAGAAGCGCGCCGATCCCATGGACCGGCCAACACGCGTTGGCTGGACGTCGGCACGGGCGGCACGATGCGGATTTGTGTTTGACCCCGCTCGCTTGCGCGGAAGCTATCTCGCGTTCGAACAATCCTACGGAGCGGATCCAAGGCGAATGCAGGAAATTCAGAGAGCCTACGACTACTCGCTGGAAGCCACGGCCGAAAACGCCAAGCAGAACACCGGCTACTGCACGAGGGAGCGTGTCGATGAAATCCGCCCTGAGCTGAACCGGTATCTTTCAGGCGATTTCCGAACGCTGTGATGCCGCGCTAGGGACCGATCTGGGGTTTGGGCGCGACCTCAAGGTCGACTTGGGATGCGGGGCCCGTGCCTTGCCCTGAGCCCACCCCAGTCGCAACCCCGATATCAGGCGCCGGGCCCGCGCCAGGCAGGGATAACGGCCAGCCGTAGCCGAGTGCCGCGAGCCCCAGCGCCAAGACGATCCCGGTGGAGGCGGCGGCGATCTTGAAGGTCCGCCACGGAACCCAGAACCCGTCATCCGGGGGCGGCACCGTTACCTTTGAAATCTCGGCCTCCTCGCCTGCAAGGATTGCCTCGAAGGCCGCCTCGAGCCTGGCATGCGCATGCTTAAGGGCCGTGACACGGGCCTCTAGCACATCGTCCTGCTCGAGAACCTTGTCGATTGCGCGGGTCTGTTTCCTTGCCAGCTGGCCATCAACATACGCCACCAGGAGTTCATCGCTGAGTTCGGTCATGGTGAAGCTCTGTGCCCCTCGGGATATAGGGTTTCGACAATGGCGGCGGCCTGAGCCGGCGGGCGCTCGTTCAGCCGGTCCGACAGCGAAGCACTCATACGGATGAGACGCGAGGCGATCATTTCTGCCGAAACGTCGAGGATCCTCCCAGCATCCTCATGTTCGAAGCCATCGCCATAGACGAGCAAAAGCGACAGCCGCTGTTGCGGCGGCAGTCCCATCAGAAAGGCGATGACTGGCTCGTCGCGATAGCTCTCGTTCTCGATGTCGAACAACGTGCCGAAATCTACATCGTCGACCTTGATGTGCGCCATCGGATCGGCTTGGCCGCTCAATTCGTGCCGCCATTGCCGATAGACCTCGCTGAAGGCCCAGACATCGAGCGCAGTGCCGCGCTGATAAAGATGCTGCTCGGCCAGCATGTATTGCAGCGCGCGGCGCAACAGACCACGGCCTGCCTCGCGTCCACCCCCGAGCACATCGGCAAAACGTTTCAGCCTCGGCAACATGGCAACAAGGCCGGGCCTTATGGAATCGTACAAATCTTGTGCCCGCACGCTTAGCTCCCCGCCGCTTGGGTTCATGCTGGCTGAGCGCCGGAGTCTCCTCAGCGAATCAAGAGGATACCATATTCCTTTGGCAACTTGGACGGGCGCCGTTAACCTAAATTCTTAATGAGTGCTTGCGTCGCACACCACACTGCCCAATCTTCGCGCAGGAGGGGCACTGCCAATGACGGTCACAACCCGTAGCTCACACCCTGCGGTGCGCACATCTGCCGCGTCGTCCCAAGAGCGCACCGCAGCGGCTTCCGGCGATGCGTCGTCTGTCAGTGGACGGACGACAGCAGACTCGGCTGCGGATCAGGTGGCCTCAAGCAGAAGCGCAATCCGAGGACGTCTCGCAAAACGCATGGCTGAGATTGCGAACAAGGCCGCGACACAGGCGCAGCCGCAATCCCCTGCCCAAGCAGCCGCAACACAGCCGGCCCCAAAGACGGCCCAGGCCGCCGCGGCGCCTGCCCCGGCGCAGCAACCCGATGACGGCGCCGCTCGAAACGCAAATGACGCGCCTCCCGCCTCTTCTCCTAGCCGCATGTGGCTAGAGACGATCAAGGCCGAATACCAAAGTCTTCTGCGCAAGCTGCATGAACGGGTCTTCGATGCAACACGGGAACAATTGTTCTTCGTGCCGACAAAGGAGCCCGCAGCCCTTTCCACTCTGACGATTGCCACTCCCAACCGCGCGTACGGGCATGACTACCGCCCGGTCCCCTGCAAGGTCTTCGATTGGGCCCTCGACCAAATCCAGGAGGACTTCTCGAAATTCACCTTCGTCGACTATGGCGCCGGCAAGGGGCGCGCCATGCTGTTGGCCGCCGAGCATCCCTTCGCCGCAATCGCCGGCGTCGAATTCGCCGCGGAACTGCACGACAATGCGCGGATGAATATCGCGCAGTATCCGCGCTCGAAGATGCGCTGCCGCAATGTCGAATGCGTGCTGGTAGATGCGGTTGAGGTTGGGCCGCCGGACGGTGCATCCGTCCACTTCTTTTTCGATCCGTTCGCGCGCGAGGTCTTTGCCGAGGTTCTGAACAATCTCGTGATGGCCTACCGGCTGAAGCCGCGGCGACTCTATCTCATCCTGGTCGATCCCGTGGCGACGGACCTAGTCGACGCGAGCGGCGTCTTTGCCCGGATCGAGCCCTCGCAGACCGATGAGTTCAAGCTGAAACTGCTCAGCCCGCACTCCGTCACGGTCTACCGGTCGCTGGCGTAGCGACGTCCCGCATGCACCGGCGCGGCGGCCTTATTTGACCCCGAGCTTCTTCTGCAGGTTCGACGACGACGTCGTGTATTGGAAAATCAGCTTCTTGTCGGGAAAGACGATCCGGTGCACGGCCTGCGCCATGAGGGCTCCCTCATGGAAGCCCGACAGGATCAGTTTCAGCTTGCCCGGATAGGTATTGATATCGCCGATAGCGAAGATGCCCTTCTCGCTCGTCTCGAATTTCTCCGTGTCGACGGGAATAAGGTTCTCTTCGAGATTGAGGCCCCAATTGGCGACCGGACCCAGCTTCATGGTGAGGCCGAAGAACGGCAGCATGACCTCGGTCGGCTGCTCAAACGTCGATCCGTCCGGCGATTTGACCGTGACTCCGGTCAACTGCCCGTCGTCGCCGTGCAGCGTGGTGACCTGGCCGAGCTTGAAGGAGACATTGCCGCTGTCGACGAGATCCATCATCTTTTGCACGGAGGCGGGCGCCGCGCGGAATTCCGAACGCCGGTGCACCAATGTCAGCGACTTGGCGACAGGCTGAAGGTTCAAGGTCCAGTCGAGCGCGGAATCGCCGCCACCGACGATGAGAACGTCCTTGTCTTTGAAGGCATCCATCTTGCGGACCGAGTAGAACACCGACCTGTCCTCGTAGTCCTCGATGGCGGGAAGCGGGGGTCGCTTCGGCGTGAAGGATCCGCCGCCGGCCGCGATCACGACGACTTTGCATTCGAACGGCGTTCCGTAATCGGTCACAAGGCGAAAGCCACCCTCGATCTTTTCAATCGAATCGACACGCTCATTGAAGTGAAATTCGGCTCCGAACGGCTCGATCTGCTCCATCAGCTGATCGGTGAGCTGCTGGCCCGTCACGATCGGAACAGCCGGAATATCGTAAATCGGCTTCTCGGGATAAAGCTCCGCACACTGACCGCCTGGGCGGTCGAGAATATCGATCACATGAGCTTTCACATCGAGCAAGCCAAGCTCAAAAACTGCGAAGAGCCCCACGGGCCCCGCGCCGATAATGACCGCATCGGTCTTGATGATGTCGACTGACATAGTGCCTCAGAATTGTTTTTCTGGAATTCGGACCATGAGCCCGTCGAGCTCTTCGGTCACCTTGATCTGACAAGAAAGCCGGCTCTCGGGACGAACGTCGAACGCAAAGTCGAGCATGTCCTCCTCCATGGCCTCGGGCTCCCCCGTGGCCTGGCGCCACGCCTCTTCCACATAGACATGGCATGTCGCGCAAGAACAGGCACCGCCGCATTCGGCTGCAATCCCGCGCACCGAGTTCTTCACCGCGGCTTCCATGACGGTCATGCCGGGCTCCGCGTTGACCGCGTTCTGGCTTCCGTCAGGCTGAATGAATGTAATCCTGGCCATGGGACTGGCGGGCTTCAAAACCAAAGTTCGATTTCGGGATCCGGGCTACAGGCGTCGGTCTCTGTCGCCCCCGGCAGCATGCGCGAATTGGACAATCCCACCCGCAGCCCGTGCTCTATAGGGCAATTGATCTAACGACACCAGAGCCATGCGACAAGAAGGCGTCGGGCGCTATTTGCGGTTTCGATCACCAAGGCCCGCCACAAAAGCCGCCGCCTCTTGGAGCGAGGCTTCGAGTTCATCGACCCGCGCCGCACGCGCCTCCAGGGGGATATACTCCCACAGTTCCTCAATGTGTTCGGCCGCCCGCTCCGTGCGCCAAGCCCCGACGGCCCGGGCAGAGCCTTTCAGGGAATGGGCCGCATCACTCCAATCCTTGTGGGATGTCGCCGCTCGGAGCTGCTCCAGATACGACACGGACTGTGTGCAGAACAGCTCTAGAACCTCGCGTTCCAGCGCCTCATCGCCAAGCGTGTAACGGGCAAGATGTGCCATATCGACGGGCGCGGCTGGAACATCCTTGTCGCCATCGCCGACAGCTTGCGCCCCCGAAAAACCGGTCTGTCGCATCTGCTCGCCTGCCATGGTCTTCCTCCGTTCGAATTATCTTTTCAGGACCGGTTGTCGCCCCTGACCAGAGGACAAGGCCGGACTACCGCCGCCATTCTGTTGTATTTGAGCGACTTATGTTTCTCAGGCGCAACGCTCGTTTGATCCGCTCAAAGATCAGCGCTTGCCCAACTATAGGCGATTCGTCATACTGGCCTACAGAATTTTGTTTCATTATAATGGGTTACGGACCATTAACCCAAGCAATCGATTCAGCTTTGTTTATTGCTAAGAATTCGTTAACGATGTTCACACGAGGGGGAAAAAGCGTTGGGGACCTTCCGGTTAGGATAGACCGGGCTAGAGGCGGTCCTCCCCCGATGCAAGGCGCCGCTTGTAGCGGACTTTGTGTCGAACGGCATACAATTTCCCGACTCTGAGTATCAAGTGCGAGGAACGCGTAATGGCGCAGGAACAAGCGAAGTCGGCTCCCGAAAAGGAAACAACCGACGAGAAGGACAAGGCCGAGGGGCCCCTTGAGGCGATGATGCGGGGCTCGTCCGGAGACGAGGCCGACGATGCGCCGACCCTGCCCCGGCGTTCTTCGCTGGCAGACAGGCTCAAGGCCGAACAGCAGCGTCGCGATGAGCCGCGTGGCGACGCGCCTCAGAAGCGCGAAGAGCCCAAGGTCGAGTTCAAGGAGCTATCCAAGCCTCAGGCGAAGGCTCTGCCCCTCAAGACACCACAAGAGGACGCGGGCGGCAGCGAGGCCCCAGAAGGCCCAAGCGCGGCGCCCTCGCCCAAGCATCTAGCCCGGACGCGGCGCCCCGCCGGACCGCCGCCACAGCGCCGACTGTCGGCGCCCGCGAATGACGACATCCCGTCCATCGGCGGTCTGATTTTCGCGCTGCAGCAACGGCCCGCTCGCACGCCGTTCCTCTTCGCGCTGGCTGCATCCGTCGTCTGGTTCGTCCTGGGCGGCTTCTTCGCCTTCGGTGTGATCTCCGATGCCAGCAGCACTGCGAGCGCAATTCTTTCCTCAACGGCCGCGATCCTCGTCCCGATCGTCATTTTCTGGTTCCTGGCCCTCCTCGTTTGGCGCGCCCAGGAGCTCCGGCTTATGGCATCCGCGATGACCGAAGTCGCCGTGCGCCTGGCCGAGCCCGACAAGCTTGCCGAGCAGTCCGTGGCCTCGGTCGGCCAGACCATCCGCCGCCAAGTCGCGGCGATGAACGACGCCATCTCTCGCGCCATCGGCCGGGCCTCCGAGCTCGAGGCCATGGTTCACAACGAAGTCGCAGCGCTTGAGCGCTCTTATGGCGAGAACGAGCTTCGCGTCCGGAACTTGATCAACGAGCTGGCGACTGAGCGTGACGCGCTCACCAACAACAGTCAGCGCGTGAGCGAGGCTTTGAAGGGCGTCGGCGCGCAGATTACGCGCGATATCTCAAACGCCAGCGGGTCGATCGACCAGAAGCTCACGGAGCGGGGCACGCAGCTGACCGAACTTCTGGTCTCGCGCTCCAACGAAGCCGCCGAGCAGGTACAGCAGGCACAGACGAAGATTTCCGAGCAGGTGCCGGGTCTCATCGAGCGCATGACCAAGGAACAGGGCCGACTGACCAAGATCATCGACTCGGCGACCAAGAACCTGACCTCGCTTGAAACCACCGTGACGGAAAAGACGACCCTTCTGGACAACACCATGAAGGACCGCACAGAAGCGCTCCAGACCTCGCTCTCTGAGCGTATCAAGGGCCTGGAGTCCACCGTGGCAGAAGGCGCGATCGTCCTGGACAAGACGATGACCGAACGCACCGAGGCGCTCACGAATGTCGTCGCGCAGAGTGCGGTCACGCTCGACACGACGATGACCGAACGCACTGAGGCGCTCACAAGCGTCATCGCGGAGAGTGTGGTCACTCTCGACAAGACATTGGGCGAGCACACCGAATCCTTCACCAATCTGGCGGCCGAGAGCGCCGTCGCGCTGGGGCAAACCTTCAACGAGAAGACGACCGAACTCTCCAACCTCGTGGCTCAGGGCGCCGTCGCCCTCGAAACGACCCTCGAGGAGAAGACCGGCACGCTGTCCAAGACGCTGACCGATCATACGCAGGCATTCACGAATGTGGCCGCGGAGAGCGCCGTCACCCTCGACAAGATGCTGACGGACCGGACGGACACGCTCAACACCGTCATCGCCGAAAGCGCCGTCACATTGGACCAGTCGCTCAGCGAACGCACCGCGGCCTTTACCAACGTCGTGGCCGAAAGCGCCGTCACCTTGGAGCAGACTCTTCAGGACAAAACGGACGGATTGACGAACGTGGTCGCGGAAAGCGCGGTGGTCTTCGAAAAGACTCTTGCCGACCGCACCGAGGCCTTGAGCGCCACGGTCGCCACCGGCACGGCCAAGCTTGGCGAGACCATCGCCGAGCGGACCGACGCGTTCACCGGCGTCGTTGCGCAAGGTGCGGTCAACTTCGACAAGACGCTGGCCGACCGCACCGCCGATCTTGCGGCTGCCGTCGAGCAACAGACATCGGTCGTCGACAAGAAGCTGGCCGACCGCACGGCGCAGTTCACGTCCGCCGTCAACCAGGGCGCGATCGCCCTCGACAAGACGCTCGCGGAGCGCTCCGACACATTCACCAAGCTGATTACCGGCCATGCGGACACGTTCACGCAGAACCTGCTCGACCGAGCGAAGGGCTTGGAGGCTTCGGTGACGGAGCAAGCGCAGTCGTTCGACAAGGTCATGAACGAGCGTGCCCAGTATGTGATCAACGCTCTCGCCGAGCGGCTGAAGGTCATCGAGACCACGTTCGGCCAGAACACCGCCGAAACGGACAAAATGCTTGGCGAGCACACACGGATGGTGGGTCAGGTCTTCTCCTCGCAGACCATGCAGCTCAACGAGGTGCTGGCCAACAACTCGCAGATGATGCAGCAAACCGCCGAGCAAGTCGGGGCGCAGTCCACCGAGGCCGTCAACATCCTGACCAACCAGACCGGTACGCTGCGTGACGTCTCGCGCGGTCTGTTGGATCAGATCCACGGGCTGACCCAGCGCTTCGAGAGCCAGGGCCAGGCGATCCTCACAGCGGCCAAGGCACTCGACTCCTCGAACGCCAAGATTGACTCGATCTTGGAGGGCCGCCACCAGGCCATCATTTCACTGCTCAACACGGTCAACACCAAGGCGCAGGAACTCGATGGCATGATGCGGAACTACTCTGGCCTCATGGAAAGCGCCCTCACCCAGGCCGAGGAACGCGCCAAGCAGATCACGACATCCTTGGGCCACGAAACGAGTGGCCAGGTACAGCAGACGCTGGGTCAGATCGAAAAACTCCGCGAAGAGGCTCAGGCCCACACGTCGCGTGCCGTCAATGACCTCAAGGGCAATTTCGAGACGGTCATCACGCAGGTGGGACGCCAGCTGGAGCAGATCCGCGGTCAGTTCGACAACACATCGCGTGGCATGCGGGAGACGGCGCAGAAGACCGCCGGGGATCTCGACTCGCTTCGCCAGAACATGCAGTCGCGGCTGGACACCATGCCGGAACATACGGCGCAGGCAACGACCGCGATCCGCAAGGCGCTCAACGATCAGATTCGCGAAATCGAGTCGATGGGGCCGAACCTCACAAAAGCCGCTTCCCAGGCTGCAACACAGGCTGCAACACAGGCTGCAAGCCAAGCCGCGACACAGGCTGCCACGCTGGCGGCAAAGGAAGCCGCGCTCCAGGCTGCAACCGAGGCCGCCTCTCTAGCGGCATCGGAGGCTGCAAACCAAGCCGCGACACAGGCGGCCACGCAGGTGGCAAAGGAAGCCGCGCGCCAGGCTGCAACCGATGCCGCGTCTCGAGCGGCATCGGAGGCTGCAACCCAGGCCGCGGCACAGGCTGCCACGCTGGCGGCAAAGGAAGCCGCGCGCCAGGCTGCAACCGATGCCACATCTCTAGCGGCATCGGAGGCTGCAAGCCAAGCCGCGACACAGGCGGCAACCCAAGCGGCGACACAGGCTGCTACTCAGACCGTGTCGCAGGCCGCGAGCCTCGCGGCAGCTCCGCTGAACCCTGCGCCTGGTCCGGCCCCAGTGGTCGCCTCCGCGGCGCCGGCAGCCGATCCCCTGGGTGCGCCGCCGTTGGCTCTGAGCCCCGAGATGTACCAGCAGCCCGCGCCGGCACCCTATACGCCCAGCGCCGAGGAGCAGCGCCCGGCCGAAGAGTACAGCCTGCCGCCGATGCCGCGCTTCGACGCCCACGGCCGCCAGGTTGCGGGCGGGCAAGAAGCGACCGACCTGGACCAGGCAGCGGGCGGCTTGCCGCCTCAGTTCTCAGGAAGCCAGGGGCAACAACAGAGCTGGGCTCCCGCGGAAGCCGAGCCCAGAGGCGGTTATGCCTCCACTGGCGCGGGCCAGCTTCGCATCGACGAGCTTGCACGCTCGATCGATATCAGGACCGCCACAGAGGTCTGGTATCGCATGCGGGCCGGCGAGCGGGGCGTTCTTGGGCGTCACATCTACACTTATGAAGGTCAAGCGACGTTCGACGAGATTTCCGGCCGCTACGATCGGGACCCCGAGTTCCGCAATACGGTCGACCGTTATGTGGCGGACTTCGAACGGTTGCTCGCTGAAGCGGAGCAGTCCGATCCGGCCGGCAACATGCTTCAGAACTACCTGACGTCCGAGACCGGGCGCGTGTATCTCCTGCTCGCCCATGCGAGCGGCCGCCTCCGGTAACACAAGCGCCGAGGCAAGAACTCAAGGAGCCGAACCTACACCGGTCCGGCTCCCCCAAAACAAAGCCCCCCTCCTCCGTACTGGAGCGAGGGGGGCTTTGTCGTTCCGGCATCTGTTGTGGCGGTGGCGCAGCACGCTGTCGAAGGTCCGAACCGATAGCGCGGCCGTGAGCGGATCTATGTTGCTGGTTGTAGACCTACCTCACCGGGGGGGGCAGACCTGACTTTCAGGGGCGTTCTTACCGGCGCGGCTGCCCAGCACGAGATCCGCCAAACATGAAACTGGTCGGGTTGGCTTCGAACTTCCTGAGTACGCGATCCATGGTGGCGGCCGTCCGGCGAGCCTGCCGCATCGCGGCGCTGAAGTCCTGCATGCCCTTCTTCGCTTCGAGCGTCAGTTCGTCCAGATTCTTGTCGAGTTTCGAACTGATGCCCCTGAAGTCCTCCGCGCCGGCGCGCAGGTCCACGATAGCCTGATCGATCTCTTCGTTCTTCCCTTCCAGCATGGTGGTGAACGCTTGGACATTCGTCATGGTGTCGCTGATCTCTTTCTCATTCGCGGCGATCAGCGCGTCCAGTCGCTTGATGAATGCATTGGCCGTGTTGAGCGCGGCCGGCGCTGCGTCAAAGATGCCGGCACCCGCCATGGGTGCTGCCTCGATCGTCGGAACCGGAGTTTCGTCGGTCGCGACAAGCAGCGGCGACGTCGGCGTGCCGGGCGTGATCTCGACACCACTGCCGCCGGCCAGCCCCATCGACTTGATGGTCGCCAGCGAATCTTCTCGGATTGGCACATTGTCGCTCACAGTGATCACCACACGGACTTTTCGCGCATCTTTCAGATCGAGCTGGAACGACTGGACCTCGCCAACCTTGATACCATTGAACCCGACACGAGAGCCGGCGGTCAGCCCCGCCACAGAGCTATCGAAGACGATCTGATAGCGGTTGCCGCCTCCGGCGATATTCGTGATCCAGAACACGAAAATGAAGATGAAAGCGAGCGCGCCCAGGATAAAGCCGCCGATCATCAGGTAGTTGGCTCGAGTTTCCATCGGACCCTCTTAAAAAGAACCTTGCACCGCTCAGCCGACCACCCGCCGCTCCTCGGCGGGGCTCGCGGCGCGCGCGCGTTCGCCACAGAAATACTCTTCAATCCACGGATGGTCGGGGTTGCTTTGAAGCTCGGCGGGCGATCCGGTCCGGACAATTTTCTTGTCCGCCAAGACGGCCACCCTGTCACATACCGTAAAGATCGTATCAAGGTCGTGGGTCACCATATAGACCGTGAGCCCAAGTGTCTGTTGCAGCTTGCGAATAAGGTGATCGAACTCTGTGGCGCCAATCGGGTCGAGACCGGCCGTGGGCTCATCTAGGAATACGATCTCGGGATCGAGTGCGAG
>NZ_JBAWCQ010000177.1:0-2708 GCF_049590335.1 Methyloceanibacter sp. | reverse complement strand
CGTCACGCGAGTGGAGAAGGTGCCCATCGAGGTCGAGGGCGAGCCGTTCATCGCGGTCGCGATGACCCGGAACGGTGAGGGATCAGACCAGCGCCAGACCTTCACCACCAATGTCGACGACGAGGTGACGGCGGGTCCTGCACATGCCATCGGATTTCACGCCGAACCCGAAGGCGGGCAGGCACCATTCGTGGATGTGCGAGACGGGCTGAGGGCACAGCTTTCGCGCGCGGTCTATTACGAGCTGGCCGATATGACGGTGGAGACAGAGGCGGGGCTGGGCGTGTGGAGTGACGGCGCGTTTTTTCCGTTCCCGATGGATGAGTAAGAAAGGATGTGCGATGCCGGCGCACGCGGCCGAGGGAAAGCGCGCTCGCATTGTGCGCATCGCGCCGCTAAGCTCCTGCACCAAAGACGCATGAAGACCGTGCCGAATAACCGATCTTGGGGAGACTGCCGGGCCTGATGTTTCGCGTTATTCTGATCAACATCCTTTTGTTTCTGCTGCCCTTCTTGGTCTACGCGGCCTATGTGGTGTGGGTGAAGGGCGTGGCACCCAACCGAGCGATGGCGGGGGCGCCGTTTCTCTGGCTTGTTATCGCCGGCCTCGTGGTCTTGTTCGTGGGGCTGTTCACGCTGGTCGAGTTTTCCGGCGGCGATCGCGACGGCAGCTATCAACCCTCCGTTCTGGAAGACGGCGTCATCAAACCGGGCGGTATCAATTGACCCGCCGCCCTTCCTATCGGACCAACCCTCATGGCCGAGCACGACACACCGCAAGACACCAGCCATGACTTGGCGCCGCCGTCGCTCGACGCGGCCCCTTGGCTTGCGCGGCCTGAGACCCTTCGCGTGTTCGCGGCGCTTTCAGGCGAGACTGGCGCGACGCGCGCGGTCGGCGGTGCGTTGCGCGATGCGTTGCTCGGACTGCCGGTCGCCGATGTCGACTTCGCCACGACGATTGCCCCTGAGGAGGTCATCGCCCGTGCGCGCAAGGCAGGTCTCAAAGCCATTCCGACCGGTCTTGCACATGGCACGGTGACGCTCGTCGCCGACGGTGTCTCATTCGAGGTTACGACCCTGCGGCACGATGTGGAGACCTTCGGCCGGCATGCCACGGTCTCCTTCACCGAGGACTGGGCGGAAGATGCGGCGAGGCGGGACTTCACCCTTAACGCGCTCTATGCTGGCATGGATGGGACGCTGTTCGACCCGCTTGGCGGCTATCCGGATCTCATGGCCGGGCGCGTCCGCTTCATCGGCGATCCGGCCATGCGCATCAAGGAAGACTACTTACGCATTCTGCGTTTCTTCCGCTTCAACGCGTGGTACGGCCGGGGCGCATTCGATGCCGCCGGCCTCTCCGCGTGCGTGCGTGCGCGGGCGGGCTTGCGTCAGCTTTCGGCGGAACGTGTTGCGAGCGAAGTAAAACGTCTGCTGGTGGCACCGCAGGCCTCCGAGGCGGTGTCGGTGCTGTTCAACTATGGGTTGCTCTGCGACATTCTTGGAGCCGCGCCAAAGTTGTCCCGGTTCGCGCGTCTCATTGGGATCGAGGACGCCCTGGATCGCAAGCCCCATGCGATCCTGCGGCTCGCCGCGCTGGCCGTGTTCGTCCCCGAGGATGCAAAACGTCTTGCGCGCCGCTTCAAACTTTCCAATGCTGAACAGGCCCTGCTCGCATTGGGCGGCGTCCCCTTCGTCGATGCCTTGCCGGACGAAGCGGCGGCAAAACGAAAACTCTATGCGCTGGGACCGACCGCTTACGCCGCGCGCGTGTTGCTTGCCTGGGCGAATGGCGATGCGCCCGTGACGGACCCCGCTTGGCGCAGCGCCGCGACGTTGGCTGAGCGCTGGGACGCGCCGGTCTTTTCCTTGCGCGGCACGGACATCACAGCGCTGGGCAAGTTCTCCGGTCCGGAAATCGGCGACATGCTGAGCAGGGTCGAGCAGCTCTGGATTGAGGGCGGCTTTGCCGAGGATCGCGAGGGCTTGCTGGCATTGGCGAAGGCGCTGGCGGCGGACGGCGGTAGCTAGCCCCAAACAAAAAGCCGCGCCCGAAGGCGCGGCTCTATGTTTCTCGGTGCACCCAAAAAAGGACGCGACGGGTCGGGTGAGGCTTAGAAGCCCATGCCACCCATACCGCCCATGCCACCCATGTCGCCGCCCGGCATGGCAGGTGCGGCGCCGCCCTTCTTGGGCAGCTCGGCGACCATGGCCTCGGTCGTGATAAGGAGGCCGGCCACGGAGGAAGCATCCTGCAGCGCGGTGCGGACGACCTTCGCCGGGTCGATCACGCCTTGCTTGACCAGATTGCCGTATTCGCCGGTCGCGGCGTTGTAGCCGAAATTGTAGTCCTTCTTGTCGAGGATCTTGCCCACGACAACGGCGCCGTCTTCGCCGGCATTCTCGGCGATCTGACGCAGCGGGGCCTGAAGGGCGCGGCGGACGATGTTGATACCGATCTTCTGGTCGTCATTGCCGGCGCGGAGAGACTCGATCGCCTCGAGCGCACGCAGCAGCGCAACGCCGCCGCCCGGCACGATGCCTTCTTCGACGGCCGCGCGGGTCGCGTTCAACGCATCGTCGACGCGATCCTTCTTCTCCTTCACCTCCATCTCGGTGGCGCCGCCAACCTTGATCACGGCAACACCGCCGGCGAGTTTCGCCAGCCGCTCTTGCAGCTTCTCACGATCGTAATCGGACGAGGT
>NZ_JBAWCQ010000176.1:0-11515 GCF_049590335.1 Methyloceanibacter sp. | reverse complement strand
AGCCTTGGGAGTGGCGGCCCGAATTCCTGGCACTCAATCCGGCCGGGACGCTGCCAGTCCTTCTTCCTGACGACGAGGGGCCGATCGCGGGCTCTTACGCCATCTCGGAATGGCTGTCCGATACATTGGACGAGCGGCCCCTCCAGGGTTTTCAGCCCTTTCCCGGCGATCCAGCCGCCCGCGCCGAGGCCCGGCGGCTGGTCGAGTGGTTCCACGACAAATTCCACGACGAGGTCACGGATTACCTCGTCGTCGAGAAGGTTTTCCGGCGGTTCGGACCGCAGAGCACGTCTCCCGATATGGAGGCGATGCGAGCGGGCCATAACAATTTGCGTTATCATATGGCCTATATTGGTCATTTGACGGAGACGCGCAGCTGGCTCGCAGGCGATGCTCTAAGTTTTGCAGACTTGGCGGCGGCGGCACATCTGTCGGCGCTGGATTATCTCGGCGAGGTGCCGTGGGAAGAGCACGAAGCTGTCAAACATTGGTACGCGCTGGTGAAGTCCCGGCCGTCATTCCGTCCCCTGCTGCAGGACCGGGTCGCGGGATTCATACCGGCGGGCACCTATGCCGATCTCGATTTCTGAGTCTCGTCCCGATCTCCGGGTGCCGATGCGGCACGCCGCCGGCGGAGCTTCTCCCGTGATGGCGCGATCTCTGAAAGCGCGGATCGCCGAACGCGCCGAGGCGCTGGGCTTCGATGCCATGCGGATCACGACCGCCGATGGTCCCGATGCGATGGGCGCCGCGCTCGATGCGTTTCTCGCCGACGAGCGCGAGGGCGACATGGGCTGGCTCAGGGACACGGCCGAACGGCGCAAGAGTCCGCGCGCTCTCTGGCCCGACGCGCGCAGCATCATTCTGCTCGGGATGAACTATGGAGGGCCGAAGGACCCATTCGCGGCACTTCAGAATGCCGCGCACGGGACCGTCTCAATCTACGCCAAGCGCGCCGACTATCACGACGTCATCAAGGGCAAGCTCAAGCAACTGGCCGGACAGGTCCTGGCGCTCGCGGGCGGGGACGTGAAGGTGTTCGTGGACACCGCCCCCGTGATGGAGAAGCCTCTGGCGGCGAAGGCCGGTCTCGGCTGGCAGGGCAAGCACACCAATCTCGTCTCGCGCGAGTTCGGTTCCTGGCTGTTCCTGGGCTCGATCTTCACAACCGTCGACCTCGAGCCCGATGCACCGGAGACCGATCATTGCGGCGCCTGCCGCAGCTGTCTCGATGCGTGTCCCACCAACGCTTTCACCGCACCGTATGAGATCGATGCGCGCCGCTGCATCTCCTACCTCACTATCGAGCACAAAGGACATATCGCGCCCAAATTCCGCGAAGCGATGGGCAATCGCATATATGGCTGCGACGACTGCCTGGCCGTCTGCCCCTGGAACAAATTCGCCAAGGACAGCCAAGAGGCAAAACTGGCAGTCCGGACGCAGACGGACGATCCGCCCCTTGCCGAGATTCTCGGGCTGGACGATGCGGCGTTTCGCGCCCGCTTTCGCGGCACGCCGATCAAACGGGCCGGGCGCGACCGTTTCGTGCGCAATGCGCTGATTGCCGCCGGTAATGCAAACGACGTATCCCTCGTCCGTCACGTCGAGGCGCTGATCGACGATGCCTCTCCGCTCGTGCGCGCCATGGCGGCGTGGGCGATTCAACGCCTCGACCCGGACCTGTCCGTGGTGCTGCGGCCAACGCGGCTCGGAGGCGAAACGGACCCGCAGGTGCGCGCCGAATGGCAGGCGGGTGCTCGCGTGAGCGCACCATGAGCCGGCTGTTCGCCTTTGGATTCGGCTACTCCGCGCAGGCGCTCGCGCCGCGCCTGACCGCGCGCGGCTGGACGGTCGCAGGCACGGCTCGGGACGGGTCCAAACGGGAGGCTTTGCGTAAGAGCGGATACGAGGCCGCACTGTTCTCGGGTCAGGCGCCTCACGGGGATATCGACCGGCTGTTGGGGGGCACGACGCATTTGCTGCACTCGATCCCGCCGGACAGCCACGACGACGGCCACGGCGATCACGTGCTGACTCACTATGGCGAAGCACTGACGAAGCTCGGCAGCCTGGAATGGATAGGATATTTGTCGACGGTCGGCGTATATGGCGACCAGCAAGGGCGCTGGGTGGCTGAGGAAACGCCGCCCAGACCCAACAGCGCGCGTACCGAAGCGCGGGTCGCGGCCGAACAGGCCTGGCTCGATTTCGGCGCACGAACCGGCGTGCCGGTACACATTTTTCGCCTTGCCGGAATCTATGGCCCCGGACGCAGCGTGTTCGACAAGCTCGCGGCGGGCACGGCCCGGCGCATCAACAAGCAAGGCCAGGTCTTCAGCCGTATTCACGTCGACGATATCGCGACGGTGCTGGATGCCTCGATCGCGAGCCCCCGCGCCGGCGCGATCTACAATGTCGCCGACGACGAGCCGGCGGCGCCGGGCGACGTGGTGGCCCTTGCCGCCGGGATGATCGGGGTCGAGCCGCCGCCCGAGATCGATTTCGAACAGGCGGACCTGCCGCCCATGGTGCGCAGCTTCTACGAAGGCAGCCGCAAAATCGGCAACGCGCGCATCAAGTCCGAGCTTGGCGTCAACCTGCGTTATCCGACTTTTCGCGAAGGCCTGGCGGCGCTCAAACCTTAAGTCTCTACCCCGGCGGCGATATGGGATCGAGCAGCGCCGCGATCGTGCGCGACAGACGCTCAAGGTCCGCCGGTTCCGACAGGCGATGCCCGGCGGCCTTGACCAGCGTGAGGTCCACATCGTCCGTGGCGAGAAGGTCGACCAGCGCGCGGGCGTGCTCCCAGGGCACGTCTTCGTCGCGCATGCCTTGCAGGATGCGCACCGGCACATTCACCGTAATCTCCCCGTCCGCCAGAAGATGGTTCCGCCCCTCTTCGATGAGAATCTTGGTGATGGGATAGGGGTCGTCATAGTCGGACGGGGCGAAAAAGACGCCCTCGCTAACGACGGCGTTCCGCGCATCCGCCGACATTTTCTCCCACATCAGCTTTTCCGTCATGTCCCAGGCTGGCGCGATGAGAACAAGCCCCTTGAGCCGGGTGCCGCCGCTTTGCGCCAGCGCGCGGGCCAAGAGCAGCGATATCCACCCCCCGAGCGAAGAGCCCACGAGCACGATGGGCCTCTGCCCCACAAGCGTCAGCATGGTTTTAGCTTCTTCGAGCCAATCGCCGACGGAAGCCTGTTCGATATCGCCGCCGGACAGGCCATGCCCCGAATAATCGAAACGCAGCATAGAGTAGCCGTTGGCCGCGGCCCAGTCGCTCAAATACCCAACCTTGGCGCTGGTCATGTCGGACAGAAAGCCGGACAGCCAGACGATCGCCGGACTCTCCACTGAGGCTCCCGCATCGAACCGATAGGCGATGCGGCGGCGACGAACACCTTGGCCAATTTCCAGAAAATGTGGTTCTTGCTGATCCATCGAATGAGGTGTCCGTGCGTTGGCTTGATGAAGGTAAGACGACTTAATGTCGGACGTGACCATATTGCAGGTCGTGCCACGGCTTGAAACCGGGGGCAGCGAGCAATCGACCGTCGAGATCACCGAGGCGCTCACCCAAGCCGGTGCGAAGGCACTGGTTGCCACCGAAGGGGGGCGGTTGGCAACCGCGCTTGAGACGGCCGGCGGCGAGATCATCGAGCTCCCGGTGGCCAGCAAGAACCCCGTGACGATTTTCGCCAATGCACGGCGTCTGGCGAAGCTTGTCGAAGAACGCAATGTGATGCTGCTGCATGCCCGCAGCCGCGCGCCGGCCTGGAGCGCGTATCTCGCGGCGCGCCGTACCCATCGGCCTTTCGTGACAACCTATCACGGCGCCTATAGCGGACGGAGCCGTTTAAAGAAGCTCTACAACAGCGTGATGGCCCGCGGCGACCGGGTGATCGCAAATTCCCGGTTCACGGCCGGGCTCGTGCGCAGCCGCTACCCGGTGCCGCCGGAGCATCTGCAGGTCATCCATCGCGGCTTCGATGTGTCGGCCTTCGATCCAGTCACGATCTCGCCGGAGCGCATCGCGCGGCTGCGCGAGGCCTGGGGCATCGCGCCAGGTCAGCGGGTTGTCTTGCAGGCTGCGCGGCTGACGCGCTGGAAGGGGCACCTCCATACGATCGAGGCGGCAGGCCTGCTGAAGGCGCGAGGACTCCTCGGCCACGCAGTCTTCATCTTCGCCGGCGACACACAAGGACGCGAGGACTATCGCGCCGAACTCGATGCAGAGATTGCCGCGGCGGGTCTCACCGGCATCGTGCGCCTCGTGGGACATTGCGACGACATTCCCGCAGCGTTCACGTTGGCAGACATCGCTGTGGTCGCTTCGACTCGCGCAGAGACATTTGGACGCACCAGCATCGAGTCTCAGGCGGCCGCGTGTCCCGTCATTGTCACCGATGTGGGAGCGGCGAGCGAGAACGTGGTGCCCCAGGTCGCCGGCGACAGCTTCACGGGATGGGTTGTCCCGGCCGCCAATTCAGTGGCGCTGGCCGATTGCCTGGGCGATGCGTTGACCGTGTCACCTCAGAGGCTGGCGGGAATTGGGCGGCGTGCGCGGTCCCATGTACGAGAACACTTTGCTTTGCGCGAGATGCAGCGGGCGACACTTGCCGTTTACGACGAACTTTTGTGTACGGAACTCGCCAACTCGTTCCGCTCATTTAATTCGTTCTAATCGTTCAAAATTTTGTGTGGAAGTCCCAAGGGGCTTTGCCCCCTTTTTGCCCGGCTTCTGCCGCGACATCCTGCAATCAATATGCATGCGGTTCTCGCTGGCGCCGATCGGGCATTCTCACGGGGAACCAAGGTCTTAAACAGAATGTTAAGTATGGTGGTGCCAGTCTACTAACTATGTTTCAAAGTTTTTCGACAGACATGCAGACACGAGCACTTTCGGTGCGCGGCACGGATACGCCGCCGCTCCATTTCATCTATCATGTGCCCAAATGCGCTGGCCGTACGATCGACCGGCACTTGGCGAGCGCGCTGCCGGCGCCTGCCTATCATCGCTTGCTTAAGCGTAGGGGCTTGGGCCGGTTTGTGACCCGCTATGACTCCTCGCGCCCCCCATTCACGGATGCCACGCGCGTGGTGAGCGGTCACCACCTGGGCATCTCGCTTGATTCATTGTTTCAGGACCGGTTGATCAAACGCAGCATGCTGCTGCGCGATCCCGCGAGCCATTTCGTGTCGTATTACAACTACCGCATGACCCGCTACGTCAACGAGGGTCTGTATCCCTATGGCATTGACGTGGCCTATGGGGCGATGCGGCGCAATTTCATCACGCACTACATCCTCAACAATTTTCTCGAGTTGAGCTGGATGCAGATCGCCAGTCTCTCCGATCAGGAAAAATACGATTTGGCGAATGCGTTTCTATCGATGTTCTGGTTCGTCGGCGACTACACGCTATGTGAAGACCTGCTATCCGTGCTTGCCGACCGGCTTGGCATTTCTGCCAATGCAAGGCCCCACAACGCGCTCGCCGACTTGGCCCGCGGCGCGGGATGGACCCCGCTGACGCTGGATCTGTTGCCCCGTCAGATTGTCGAAAACATCGAGGCGGAAAACAGAGTCGACCTAAGATTGTGGGAGACCTGGCGCGAGGCGGGGCACGAGACCGGTGCCGTGCGCCCGGTTGCTCTCGACAGCGGTGCCTCCAGCTTCCTCAGCAACGAGGCGGTTCGCTTCGTGCACCAGATTGCTCGCCGGTTGCAACGGCGCTGGGGACACTTCGATGCCGGACTCTCTCTTCCGCAGCAAGATCGAGCGACTCTCGCTTAGGCTCAAGCCAAGCCTTCGAACGGCCCTGATACCGAAACTGACATTTCCGACGGCATGCCAGATGGGATGTAACGTGCCGTGACAGGTCTTTGCGAGTCGGCCTGCGAGGTGCTAGGGCATCCGGACTGAGTCACTCGATCCTGTAGCACTTGGGGCCTGGGCCCGAGACACCACACCGGAATCTCGATGCGGAAACTTGCCAAACTCGCACTCCGGCGAGAGCCCGCGATTATCCGCACGCTGTTCTTCCTTGGCCCACTCGTAGCTCTGCTGGTCCCGAAAACCACGGTCGCCGTTCTCATCTTGCTTTTTCTCGTCTGCGCCGGCCTGACGCTTGCGCGCGGGGGCGATCTGAAAGCCCTGTTTCGGATCGATGTGACCCTGGCGTTGTTCAGCGCAACGGCTGCCTATCTCTTCCTCAACGCCACCTGGTCTCTCGATCCGGAACGCGCGTTCACCAAGGCGGCCTGGTTCGTCCTGATCGTTTTGATGACCTACGGCGCGACTCGCGCGCTGGCCCGTTGGCCCGAACGGTCACTGCGCATGGCAGCCACCGCCTTCCTAGCCGCCATCGGCGCGGGGGTCGCATTCATCCTGTTCGAGGCCGCCACCGGACGGCTAGCGACCCTGACGCTCTATCACGTCCTTCCCTTCACCCAGCCCAACAGTCTCAAGGGGTTTGTAGTCCGCAATGGAGAGATCGTACGGATCGCTCCGGGCGAGTTGAACGCCATGGTCGCCATCATGCTCTTGGCGCTCTGGCCGACGCTGCTTTGTATGGTGACACGGCTTGGCGGCCGGCGCGGCTGTCTCGCTGCCGGAGTGCTTCTGGTCGCGGCGTCCGCCGGCACCTTGCTGTCGAATCACGAATCCTCGAAGGTCGGTCTGGTCGCGAGCCTTATCGTCTTTGCGTGCGCCATCCCTTGGCCGAACGTGACGCGGAAGGCACTCTGTCTCGTCTGGTGTCTTGCTTTTGCGCTCGTCGTCCCGCTGGCGACCGCCGCTTACAAGGCCGACCTCCACCGGTCCGAGAGGCTTCCTCTGTCGGCACAGGCCCGTGTGACCCTTTGGGCCTACACGGCCGAGCAGGTCGCTGCCGCTCCGGTGCTCGGAGTCGGGGCGTCGTCGACCCGGAAAATCGATCAGTCGCCAGACAATCGGAAAATGCAGTGGAGAAAGAGGTTGAAGACGGAAGGATTCGGTTGGCGCGCCGGGGCGCACGCGCATAACGCCTTTCTGCAGACCTGGTACGAGCTCGGTGCCGTCGGGGTCATCCTCTTCATGGTGACAGGCTCCGCCGTCCTATGGTCGCTCGGCCGCCTTCCGCCAAAGACCCAGCGATTCGCGCTGGCCCAGGCTGCGGCCTTCGTGGCGCTTATCGCATTCGCCTGGGGCATGTGGCAGGGATGGCTGATGGCGTTGACGGGTCTCGCCGCGCTTTATATCGCGCTCGCGGTGAACGTCTACCGCGCAGAAGCGCCCGAGGTGCCCCCGGCTGCGCCTTGATCCGAAAGCTAATTCAGGCGTGACTTGTCAGGTATTGCCGCCTTCTTGTAGAACTTCCGCTTCTAATTTTGTTTTACTATTGCGCCCCGTGCCTCGCCGCGGCGAGGGCGCGCCAACTCTGAAGGAGACTTAGACATCGCAAGACGGCCCATGAAGTTGGCCCCCAACCGGGGCGGCCCCCGCACCAACGAGGGCATAGACACTCCTGAAATCCAGCTCATTGACGTATCCGGCGAAAATGTCGGCGTCGTAGAGATCGAAGACGCGCTCGCGCGCGCTAGCGAGGCGGGGCTCGATCTAGTCGAGATTTCGCCCAACACAAACCCGCCGGTCTGCAAGATCCTGGATTACGGCAAGTACAAATATCAAGCTCAGAAAAAAGCCGCCGAGGCGCGCAAGAAGCAGCGCACCGTCGAGATCAAAGAGATCAAGATGCGGCCCAACATCGACACGCACGATTACGACGTGAAGATGCGGTCCATGAACCGGTTCTTCGAGGAAGGCGACAAGGTCAAGGTGACGTTGCGCTTCCGCGGCCGTGAAATGGCCCACCAGGACCTAGGCGCCCAATTGCTCAACAAGGTCAAGGACGACACCATCGAGATCGCAAAAGTGGAGTCCGAACCCCGGCTGGAAGGGCGCCAGATGGTTATGGTGCTCGCGCCGCGTTAAGGAGCAGGCCCCGGCCGCACGCACAGTGCTTGCGCTCGGGGCGCAATTCCCTCTATAACGCGCCGTTCAAGGAGCCGCCCGGCAGGGCATGCCGTGGCGGTTCTCATGCTTTCCAGCATTTTGTACGAAAATTGTTCAAGAACGCAGGCCCGGCAAGCGCCGGAGCCAGCCAAAGAAGGAAGCCAAATGCCCAAGCTCAAGACGAAGAGCGGTGCCAAGAAGCGATTCAAGGTCACGGCCAACGGCAAGGTCAAGTGCCTCGCCGCCGGTAAGCGTCACGGCATGATCAAGCGGACCAACAAGTTCATCCGGAATGCCCGGGGAATGATGGTTCTCGCCGACGAAGACGCAAAGATCGTGAAGAAGAATTTTCTCCCCTACGCCCGATAGGCGAGGCGAGACGACCCTTTAAGGAGCACCGCAAATGTCCCGTGTAAAACGTGGCGTCACCGCCCATGCCCGTCACAGCAAGGTCCTCAAGCAGGCCAAGGGCTATTACGGACGCCGTAAGAACACCATCCGCGTCGCCAAACAGGCCGTGGAGAAGGCCGGTCAATACGCCTATCGCGACCGCAAGGTAAAAAAGCGCACCTTCCGCGCTCTGTGGATCCAGCGCATCAACGCCGCCGCGCGCGTTCATGGCACGACCTATGGCCAGCTTATCGACGGCCTGAAGAAGGCCGGGATCGAGTTGGACCGCAAGGTTCTGGCCGATATCGCCGTGCGCGAGCCGGAAACCTTTCAAGGGTTGGTCGAAGCCGCCACTGCCGCCCGGGCTTAGCGCCCACGTCCCGGCAAGGAGCACGACCCATGAACGCGTCTGACCGATGAGCGCGTCCGAGCTCGACACCCTCAAGGCCGAACTGGTTGAGGCGATCGCGACCGCATCCGATCTGACGAGCCTCGAAGAGGTGCGCGTGGGCGCGCTCGGTAAGAAGGGCCGCGTGTCGGCCCTGATACAGCGGCTGGGCTTCATGCCACCGGAAGAGCGCCGCGATTTCGGCCAGGCGGTCAACGCCGTGAAAGTCGCGGTCGCGGACGCACTCGAAGCAAGGCGCGAAACGCTGGCTCGGGAGGCCACGGCGGCGAGGCTTGCAAGCGAGCGGGCCGACGTGACCCTGCCGGTGCGTGAAGGACCGCTGGCCGAGGGGCGCGTGCACCCTGTCAGCCAGGTCACCGACGAGATCACCGAGATCTTCGCCGATTTGGGCTTCTCGATTGCCGAGGGGCCGGACATCGAGACGGACTTCAACAATTTCACGGCGCTGAATATCCCGCCCGAGCATCCGGCGCGGCAGGATCATGACACGTTCTATTTCGCCGAGGGCCCGGACGGAACGCGTCCCGTGCTGCGCACCCATACGAGCCCCGTGCAGATCCGCACGATGCTCTCGAACACGCCACCTTTGCGGTTCATTGCCCCAGGCCGCGTTTATCGCTGTGATTCCGATCAGACCCATACACCCATGTTCCACCAGGTCGAGGGGCTGGTGATCGACGAGGAGACCCATCTCGGCCACCTTAAATGGGTCTTGGAAGAATTCTGCCAGGCGTTCTTCGAGGTGCCGGAGGTGAAGATGCGGTTCCGCGCGAGCCACTTCCCCTTCACCGAGCCCTCGATGGAGGTCGATATCGGCTACGCCAAAGTCGACGATGAAATCCGCATCGGCGAGGGCGACCAGTGGCTGGAGATTTTGGGCTGCGGCATGGTCCATCCCAACGTGCTGAAGGCCGTCAATCTCGACCCCAAGAAGTATCAAGGCTTCGCTTTCGGCGTCGGCATCGACCGCCTGACCATGCTGAAATACGGGATGCCGGACTTGCGTGCGTTCTTCGCGGGCGATTTGCGCTGGCTGAAGCATTACGGCTTTCCTGCACTCTCTGTACCGACCCTTGCCGGGGGGCTGAGCTAGACAATGAAGTTCACCCTGTCCTGGCTGAAGGAGCATCTCGACACGGACGCCTCAGTGAACGAGATCGCCGACACGCTCACCCTGATCGGGCTCGAAATCGAAGAGGTCGCCGATCCGACCAAGGCGCTGGAGAATTTTCGCGTGGCCGAAGTGGTCTCAGCCGAGAAGCATCCGGATGCGGACAAGCTCCAGGTGCTGCAGGTCAACACGGGCAAGGAGACCCTTCAGGTCGTCTGCGGGGCGCCCAATGCGCATATCGGCATGAAAGGCGTGTTCGCCTCGGTCGGCACCTACGTGCCGGGCATCGATTTCACCCTGACCAAGGCCAAGATCCGCGGCGTCGAATCGAGCGGCATGATGGTCTCCGAGCGCGAGCTTGAACTTTCCGACGAACATACAGGCATTATCGAGCTGTCTGCGAAAGCGCGCGTGGGCAGTTCGGCCGCAACAGCGCTCGGCCTCGACGACGTGGTGTTCGACATCGCCATCACGCCGAACCGGCCCGATTGCCTTAGCGTGCGCGGCATCGCCCGCGATCTCGCCGCGGCGGGCCTCGGCAAGCTCAAGAAAGACACGATCGAGCCTGTCAAAGGCAGCTTCGACAATCCTGTTCCGGTCAAGCTGGAGTTCGACACCGAGACGAAGGACGCCTGCCCGGTCTTCGCAGGCCGCCTCATGCGCGGGGTCAAGAACGGGCCGAGCCCGGACTGGCTGCAGGCACGGCTGAAGGCAATTGGGCTCCGCCCAATCAATGCGCTGGCCGATATCACTAACTACATCTCCTTCGATCGCGCGCGTCCTCTGCATGTCTATGACGCAGACAAGCTGACCGGCGCGATCCGAGCACGCCTCGGCAAGTCCGGCGAGAGCTTCAACGCGCTCGACGGCAAGACATACATGATCGACGAAGAGATGTGTGTCATCGCCGACGACAGGGCTGTGCTCGGCCTTGGCGGTGTGATGGGCGGCGAGGAGACGAGCTGTACCGAGGAGACGGTCAATGTCTTCATCGAGTCGGCCTATTTCGACCCGAAGCGCACGGCGCGGACGGGCCGTACCCTGAACATCATTTCCGATGCGCGGTTTCGCTTCGAGCGTGGCATCGATCCGCAATCCGAACAGTCCGGCATCGATCAGGCTACCTCGATGGTGCTTGAGATGTGCGGCGGCGAAGCCAGCACCGTCACGGTGGCCGGTCGCGCGCCCAAAGCCAACACGCCATTCCGTTTCGATATGCGGCTGATCGGCCGCCTGAGCGGGCTGTCGCTGTCCGACCGCGAGATTCAGCGAATTCTCAAGGCCCTGGGCATCGCACTGGAAGGCGACGGACATGTGCGGAAAGCCGCGCCGCCATCCTGGCGTCCCGACCTTTCGATCCCGGCGGACCTCGTGGAAGAAGTCGTGCGCCTGACGGGTGTCGATCGCATTCCGGCGACGCCACTGCCGCACTTATCGGGGGTCGCGAAGCCCGTTCTGACGCCCGCGCAGAAGAAGGCGCGCGCCGTGCGCCGGCTCCTGGCTGCGCGTGGTCTCGTCGAGGCCGTTACTTGGTCGTTCATACCGAAGGACGAGGCGGCGCTTTTTGGCGGCGGCGATGCAGCGCTCGCGCTGGACAATCC
>NZ_JBAWCQ010000175.1:0-12133 GCF_049590335.1 Methyloceanibacter sp. | reverse complement strand
AGGAAATGACGTATTTTGGGTGATAGCGAATCAGCTATGACGCGATTTGCGCCCCATCAATGAGGACCTTCAAGACTGATGCTGCCCCGCTTCTTCCCCGGTTTGCTTCCCCACTCTCCTGCAACCTTCTCGCCCAAGTCTCTCGAAATCGCCGGTGCCAAACCGGAAGAGGGCAACGCGCTCGGCGATCTCCCGGAATGGAATCTGGGCGATTTGTACGATGCCCCCGAAGCGCCGGCGCTGAAGGCCGACCTGGAGCAGGCCCGGCAGGATGCGGATGCCATGCACGAGCGCTATGCCGGCAGGTTGGAGGCGCTGCTGGACGGCGGCGCGGGCGGCGATGCGCTGGCCGAGGCCGTGCGTAGTTTCGAGGCGTTGAATGACGTGCTGGGACGCGTCGCCTCCTATGCCAGCCTGCTCTATGCGGCCGACACTACCGATCCGCGGCGCCAGAAATTCTACGGGGATATCCAAGAGACGATCACGGCGATCTCCTCGCAGCTTCTCTTCTTTCCCTTGGAGTTGAACCGTCTCGAGGATGACGCGATCGAGAACGCGCTGGCCACGCCAGCCTTCGGTCATTATCGGCCCTGGGTTGAGGACTTGCGCAAGGAAAAGCCCTACCAGCTTGAGGACAAGCTCGAGCAGTTGTTCCACGAAAAGGCGGTGAGCGGGCGCGGGGCCTGGGACCGGCTTTTCAACGAGACCATGGCGAATTTGCGCTTCGAGGTGGATGGCGAGGCTCTGAGCCTGGAGCCGACGCTCAACCTCATGCTCGACCCGAGTGAGAAGAGCCGCAAGCATGCCGCCAAAGCGCTCGCGAAAGTGTTCAAGGACAACAACCGGCTCTTCACCCTGATCACTAACACGCTCGCCAAGGACAAGGAAATCTCGGACCGCTGGCGTGGCTTCGAGGATGTGGCCGACAGTCGTCACCTCTCCAATCGCGTGGAGCGGGACGTGGTCGACGCACTTGTCGCGGCCGTGCGCGAGTCTTACCCGAACCTGTCGCACCGCTACTATGCGATGAAGGCCAAATGGCTCGGCATGGATCGCCTGAAATATTGGGACCGCAACGCGCCTCTGCCCGAGGAGCCGAAGCAGGTGATCGGCTGGGGCGATGCACGCGATACGGTGTTGAAGGCCTACGGAAATTTCTCGCCGCGCATGGCGGAGATCGCCGGCCGCTTCTTTTCCGACGGCTGGATCGATGCGCCTGTCCGCGAGGGCAAGCAGCAGGGCGCCTTCTCACATCCAACCGTGCCGAGCGCGCACCCTTACGTTCTGCTCAACTATCAGGGCAAGCCGCGGGATGTGATGACGCTCGCCCATGAGCTGGGCCATGGCGTGCATCAGGTCCTGGCCGGCAAGCAGGGTGCTCTGATGGCGCCGACGCCCTTGACGCTTGCCGAGACCGCGAGCGTCTTCGGCGAGATGCTGACTTTCCGGAGACTGCTCGATCAGGCACCCAGCCCCCGCGAGCGCAAGGCGCTGCTCGCGGCCAAGGTGGAGGACATGCTCAACACCGTGGTCCGGCAGATCGCGTTCTACTGCTTCGAGCGGCAGGTGCACACCGAACGTCGCGAGGGCGAACTGACGAGCGAGCGGCTCGGCGAAATTTGGATGGACGTACAGCGCGAGAGTTTGGGGTCGGCGATCGAACTCAAGCCGGAATACGAGACCTTCTGGTCCTACATTCCGCATTTCATACACGCGCCCTTTTATGTCTACGCCTATGCGTTCGGCGATTGTCTGGTCAATTCGCTCTACGCTGTGTACGAAAAAGCCGATGCGGGATTCGCCGAGCGCTATCTCGAAATGTTGTCCGCGGGCGGGACTAAGCATCATAGGGAACTTTTGAAGCCGTTCGGTCTTGATGCTTCCGAGCCCCATTTCTGGTCCATGGGGCTCAAGGTGATCGAAGGGTTTATCGACGAGCTTGAAGAGATGGACCGAGCGGAGGCCTAAGACGATGACTCAGGTTGCGCTGGTTCCCCTGTTTGTTTGGGTCGCCGCGCTAGCCTGCTGGGGTATTTCCCTGTGGCGCGGTCCCCGTCCGCTTCCGCGCTGGTTCGTAATTGATCGGGCCTTGCGCTACGTCTTCGTTTTTCCGCTTGGCGTGCTGGGACTCTGGGCTTTCATCGGCCATGTGATGTTCCCGGTTCGGGCTGCCGCCGCGATCGGGTGGCCGCCGAGCCCGTTTCAGTTCGAGGTGGGATACGCCAACCTGGGGATTGGCCTTGCGAGCCTCTATGCGGCGTTCACGACATTTTACGCGCGGGTGGCGGTGGCGATCGCGGCGTCCTGCTTCCTCGGCGGCGCCGGCATCGGCCATGTTCACGACATTCTGGCCTACGGCAATCTGACCCCCGGCAACGCGGGGCCGATCCTTGTGACGGATTTTCTCACACCGGCGATGGCGCTGGGCTTGTTGATTGCCTCTGTGCGGCGGCCGAAGGAAAAGCCCCGGTCGCCGGACTCCCAAGCACTTGAAGCCGAGATCGAAGTGGCGCGCGGGGCCATGCGCTCCTATCGCGAGGCACTCGACAGGTTCGTCAAAGGGTAGGGCACGCTTGGCGCGCGCCTCGGTTCAATGTTTGGCGAAGATTTCGGTGCTACCGTCCTGCTTCACGAGAAGAACGTCATAGGGCTCGGTCTTTCCGTCCGGCTGTTCCATGCCAGGTGAGCCAAGCGGCATGTCAGGCACGGTGAGGCCCACAGCATCAGGACGTTCGGCGAGCAATCTTTTGATGTCGTCCGCCGGAACATGACCTTCGATCGTGTAGCCCGCGATCAGCCCGGTGTGGCATGAGGCAAGCTTCGGCCCGATGCCGGCTTGGCGCTTGATGCGATCCAGCATGCCGTGCGTGGTGTTTTTTGCCGAGACGCTGAAACCATTCGACTCCAGATAGTCGGCCCATTTCTGGCAGCAGCCGCAACTGGGCGATTTCCAGACCTCGATCGCCGGACGTGCGTCCGGTACCGCGAGGGCCGAGCTGCCGAGTGCAAGCGCCGATAAAACCAACGTCGCGAGAAAGACGAGAGCCCGTCCTAAAATCTTCGGCTGTCCTGCAATCATCGTCAGGGCTCCTTCACTGCCGCAGGCAGCTATCCTATTCGACGAGAGCGACATCGGCGATCACAGGCAGGTGATCGGAGTCCAATCTCGGGCCGATCGACAGATCGATCTTCGCCAAGTGCGGTGAGACGAAGATGTTGTCGATGGGCAGCAGTGGCAGAAGCGGCAGGGTTTTCCAGCGGGCGGGCCAAGTCGGCGCGAAGGTGTTGAGTCGAGCCAAGCCCGTCTCTGCGGAAAATTGCTTAATCTTGTGCGTCCACGGTGTGGCGTTGAAGTCGCCAGCGATGATCACGGGCCCCGTTCGTGAGAGGACGAAACTCGTCAGGGTTTCGAAGTCTGTCTCTTGCTGGATCGGGTAGAAGGGCCGCGCCATATGCGTGCCGACGAGGTCGACTTGGGTGCCGTTCACGTTGAGGCGCGCCCAGTTGACGATGAGCGATCGCCAACAGGGCTCGTCCGGACGGTCGATCCGGCCCTTGTCGACAATTGCGTGCTTGGACAGGATAACGAGCCCATGTCCGCCCGCTTGGTAGGGGTACGGCGCCTTCATATGCTTCAGGAATTCCTCGTGCTTCCAGCGCACCTCTTCCAGAATCACGGCATCGGGGTCGGTCTCGGCAAGGAACGCTTTGACCTTTTGCAGATGGAGGGAGCTCTTGCCCTGCAGGTTGAACGTCGTGATGCGCATGAACCGCTTGGCGTCTTGGCTTGTTTGGTGCGCTGCGCCCGATTGGGTCGGACCGAACGCCAGAAGTGCCATCATAAGCAGGCCGCCACTTGCCAGGATCAAATAGTAGGTGCGCAAGGAGAGACTGAGGAGAAACAGCACCAGCAGGCCAGCGGCCAGCAAAGGCAGGCCGTTATTGAAGATGTCGAGGGGCGGGTAATCGTCCGCCATGACACCGGCTATTAGCGCGGCCGCCGCGAAGAGACAGCCGGCAACGATGGCGGCACTGAGCAATTTTGAAATCGGCATGAAAATGTTGTTCTGAAAAGGATGTTCTAAAAAGTCGGCTATCGCACAGGTCGAATTGCTCCCTATATGTGGGGAGCCATATCGATACGTGAAGGGCAACGTAATTCATGAACGACTTATCGGACAGTCCGGGTCGCGGTTCGCCGAAGAACGATCCCGAGGCGGCGGATCGCGAAAAGAACAGGTTCAGCGCCCGCGCCAGGCGTTATGGTCGCGTCGGCGCGAATGTGGGCGGTGTCGCCGCGCGGATGGCCGGGCGGCGCCTTTTTGGGCTGAACTCGGAGGCAGAGAAGGAAGCGGCTGCACTGGCCATGGCGCTGGGGGGGCTCAAAGGCCCGATCATGAAAGTGGCTCAGCTTCTCGCCACGATTCCCGATGCATTGCCGCCTGAATATGCCGAGGCCCTGGGAAAGCTGCAAAGTCACGCGCCGCCCATGGGCCGTGGGTTCGTCAAGCGCCGCATGGCTGCCGAGCTCGGTCCCGAATGGGAAAGCAAGTTCGCCACCTTCGACTACGAAGCCGCAGCCTCGGCCTCTCTCGGTCAGGTCCACCGGGCGGTGGGCCATGACGGGTGGGCGCTCGCGGTCAAGCTGCAATACCCGGATATGCGGTCGGCCGTCGAAGCCGACCTCGTGCAACTCGGAATGCTCTTCTCTGTCCATCGCCGGATGCGACCGGCGGTCGAGACCTCAGAAGTGCTGATGGAACTTTCCGAGCGGCTGCGCGAGGAGTTGGACTATGAGCGCGAAGCCGGCATGACGCGCCTTTACGGCCTGATCTTCTCAGACGACCCCTATGTGCGTGTTCCGGAGATCTATCCGGACCTCTCGACTGATCGTGTGCTGACGATGACCTGGCTCGAGGGGCGAAAACTTCTGGAGTACAAGGAGCGGCCTCTCGAGGACCGCAACGCCATCGCGCGCGCGATGTTCCGCGCCTGGTGGTTCCCCTTTAGCCATTACGGCGTCATCCATGGCGATCCGCATCTGGGTAACTACACGGTATTCGAGGACGGCGAGGGCAGGGCCACGGGCATTAACCTGCTTGACTACGGCTGCATGCGGACCTTCGCACCCAAATTCATTCAAGGTGTGATCGACCTTTACAACGGGCTCCTCCACGACGATCGGGCCCTGGTCGTGCATGCCTATGAGACCTGGGGCTTCGCGGGCCTGTCCAACGAACTCATCGATATTCTGAACATCTGGGCGAAGTTCATTTACGGCCCCATGCTCGACGACCGTGTGCGCACGATCGCGGATGCGGTGGAACCGGGCATGTATGGGCGCAAAGAGGCCTTCCAGGTTCACCAAGCCTTGCGCGATAAAGGTCCGGTCACCATTCCGCGCGAGTTCGTTTTCATGGACCGCGCGGCGATCGGGCTCGGCGGCGTGTTCTTGCATCTGGACGCTGCGTTGAACTTCCACGATCTGTTCGGCGAGGCCATTGCGGGAGTGGACATTGAAAACGTGACGCAACGTCAGCGCGATGCGTTCGCGCAGGCGCGCGTGCCGCTGCCCGGTGCCGGTGCGACTGAGACAATTTCCTAACAGGGCGCCGACAAGGTGCTGACAACTCGCTGACAAGGGTTGTGATCGGTCCACGCATGGCTGAGGATTCGCGGACGACGCGAATTTCATCCGGAGGAGGGGCGGACGATGGAATGGCTCATCAACGATGCACTGCCGGTCTTGGCGCGCATCTTCATTGTCTGGATTTTTCCGTTCAGCTTTCTCGACAAGGTCATCAATTGGGACATGGCGGTGAAGCAGGCCGAGTCAAGCTGGCTTCCGGGTGGGGCAGCGCTTCTGTATCCGGCCATGGCGGTCGAGTTGCTGACGCCACCCATGATCTTGTTCGGGTTCTTTGATGGCATCGCCGCGTTCGTTCTCGCCGGTTATTGCGCCATCACCGGTCTCATCTATCACAATTTCTGGACCTATCCGCGCTTCTGGTCTCCGACGAGTGCGGGCTACCCGCATATCTGGGACTTCTTCAAGAATTTCGGTCTCGTCGGCGGCTTGATCTTCGTGATGCTCGCCAGCGGCATCTTTCAGACGGTGGAGAAGGAGATCGACGATGTGACCCTGCTGTCGCCCCTTGCGTCGTCTCAAAGCGCCGTTGCCAACGTCGCGACAAAGGTTCGCTGAGCCGATGGACCGTCCAACCCTGTCGTATTGGTTTGTCTGGACGGACGACGATGGCGTGACGCATCAGACCAAGTGCGATCTCACCGATTTTGCTCTGCAAAGCATGGGTGGGCGGGCCGCACCGCAATGGAATGCGCAGGTTTGCGCAGGCAAGAGCAATGTCATGGTCTGTACGCTGCCCGTCGGCTGGGTGGGCGAGTGGCACGAAAATCCCAAACCGCAATGGATTATTCCCCTGTCAGGGTGCTGGTTCGTGGAAACCATGGACGGTGTGCGGGTCGAGATGGGTGCAGGCGAGATTTCTTTCGGCGCGGATCAGCATTCCAAACCCGATGCCGAAGGCCGGCGCGGTCATAAATCGGGCACCGTTAGCAAGGCCCCCGCATCGCTCATGCTGGTTCAATTGGAGGATCCGCGTCTCATGGCCGCGCGCCCCGGCATTTTCAAGTAAGGACGCGCTCCTATGCCGGTCACCAAACTCGAGCGTGTCGTCATAACAGTCGCCGATCTCGACCAAGCCGCCGGGCTCTTTCGCGATGGGCTGGGACTGGACGTCGGTCCGGCACAGAGATTTAGCGATGCGCCGTGGAACGCGCTGCTGGGGCTCGATCCGAGCACGCTCATGCGCACCGCCGACATCGGCTTTCGAGAAGAAGTGCTCAAGCTCGCGGCCTTCGATCCGCCAGGGGCACCGTACCCCGAGCTCCGAGCCTCGAACGATCCATGGTTCGAGCACGTGGCGCTGGTCGCAGGCGACATTCAGGCGGTGTGGTCGCATCTCGAGAAGACTGGCCCCGAAACCGTCACCGCAGGCGGTCCCGTGCTCCTGCCGCCCAACACAGGCAACGTGACCGCTTTCAAGTTTCGTGACTCCGAAGGCCATCCCCTGGAGTTGATCGCCTTTCCGCAAGGAGTCGGCGACCCGCGCTGGCAACAGGGGGGCGCCGGTATTCGCGGGTTCGATCACACCGCCATTACGGTAAGCGATCTCGAGCGGAGCCTGGCATTCTATACCGGGCTGCTGGGGATGCGCGTGGGCGGGCGCTCCTTGAACCAGGGTCCGGAACAGGATCGGCTCGACGGTCTTTCGGGCTGCCTGGTCAACGTGGTGGCGCTCCAGCCCTTGTCCCAGCTGACACCCCATGTGGAGTTACTGCACTACCGGTCACCGCCCAGCCGGGCCTCCGTGATGCCGCCGCATGCGAATGACGTGGCCTCGGTGCGCCAAGTTCACAAAGTAGACGACCTGCCAACGCTGGTGCGGCGCCTCAAGTCGGATGGGGCCGTCTTCGTCTCCGATGGCCTCGTGAGCCTCGCAGATGGGGGCAGTGGGGCCACCGTCAGGGACCCCGACGGGCACATGATTGTACTATTGGACTAGATGTCGGTGGGCCCAGTCCTTTTGAGCTATTATTGCGGGATACTGTGGAGTCTGCTATTTCCCGGGGATGCAACGCTGCCGCGACGTGGCGCGAGGCGATTGCCAAGCAACGACAAGATTTAGGGGGATAGCCGAATGCAGATTGATCCCAAAGCGGGCCACCAGGATATGGACTACGCAGAGCACATGGGAACCTACAAGACGTTCTGTGGGCTGGTGCTGTGGAGTACGATCGCCTGCGTAGTGCTTGTTGCGGCCATGGGGTTCTTCCTAACCTAAGCTCGGGCAACCGGCTTATCGAAGGCGCGTCGCCTTCTTATTCCAAACCCGATAGCGCTTGGGGGAACGCCTGTACTGAACCGGCGTGCCTGCGGCGAAGGGAGCCACGATGATTATAATTGGCATACCCGCTGAGGGTCCCGACGAGCCTCGGATCGGCCTCAGCCCTGAGTCGGTGAAGAAGCTGGTGAAGGCCGGGGCCAAAGTCACCGTACGGTCGGGCGCGGGGCTTCGATCTCATTTTTCCGACGACCAATACCAGGAGGCCGGCGCTTCCATCGCCAAGAGCGATGAAGACGCTGTCGCCGGCGCCGATGTGGTCTTCACGGTCCGACGTCCGCCGGTCGCGCTGGCCAAGGCCATGAAGAAGGGCGCGTCCCTGGTCGGGATGCTGGATCCGTTTTCGGATGCCGACGGCCTTGACGCCCTGGCCAAGACCGGCGTTTCGCTGTTCGCCATGGAGCTGATGCCTCGCATTACGCGCGCGCAGAGCATGGACGTGCTGTCCTCGCAGTCGAACCTTGCGGGCTACAAAGCCGTGGTAGATGCGTCCGCCGCTTTCGAGCGCGCCCTGCCAATGATGATGACCGCGGCGGGCACCGTGCCGGCCGCGCGCGTGTTTGTCATGGGGGCGGGTGTTGCGGGCCTTCAAGCGATCGCCACGGCGCGCCGGCTCGGTGCGATCGTGACCTCGACGGATGTGCGTCCCGCCGCCAAGGAACAGGTCGAGTCTCTCGGCGCGAAATTCATCGCCGTCGAGGACGAGGAGTTCAAGCAGGCCGAGACCTCCGGTGGCTACGCCAAGGAAATGTCCGATGAGTACAAGAAGAAGCAGGCGGAGCTTATCGCGGACCACGTAAAGAATCAGGACATCATCATCACGACGGCGCTCATTCCGGGCCGCCCGGCGCCCAAGCTGATCTCGACGGCGATGATCGAAAGCATGCGGCCTGGCTCCATCATCGTGGATCTCGCCGCCGAGCGCGGCGGAAACGCGGAGTTGACCAAGCCGGGCGAAATCGCCGAGCACAGGGGCGTGCGCATCTTCGGCCAGCTGAACTTGCCGGGCAGAGTGCCTGTCAACGCCTCCAGCCTCTATGCGCGGAACCTTCAGGCGTTTATCGAGCCGTTCATCGACAAAGAAACCAAAGAGCTCGCCATCGATTGGGACGACGAGCTGGCCGTGGGCACCGCTATCGCCCGCGACGGCACCATCGTCAACGAGCGGGTTGCCGGAGGACTGACATCATCCGGAGGAAAGGCATCATGATGACTAGGACCCTTCTGATGGGGATCATCGTTGCGGGGCTGGCGCTTACCTTTGAAGCGTTTTTGCCGGGCGCGGCGCATGCGGCCGAAGCGGCTGCAGAAGACGGCGGCCACGACTTCATCTCGCAGTTCTCGATTTTCGTAATGGCCGTGTTTGTAGGCTACTACGTGGTTTGGAGCGTGACACCGGCGCTGCATACGCCGCTCATGTCGGTGACGAACGCCGTCTCCTCGGTGATCGTTGTCGGCGCGCTGCTCGCGGTCGCAGTCGAGGCCGGAGACGCGGTTGCCTCTTCCGGTCACTGGCTGGCGAAGATTTTGGGATTCGTTGCCCTGATCCTGGCCTCGGTCAACATCTTCGGCGGGTTCCTGGTGACGCAGCGCATGCTCGCCATGTACCGGCGTAAAGACCGCTAGGGGGATTGAACAGCATGTCCTCCGACCTCGTCGCACTGCTCTATCTCGTCTCGGGCGTTCTCTTCGTTCTCGCGTTGCGGGGCCTGTCCTCGCCAGAGACGTCGCGCCAGGGCAACTACATGGGTATGGCCGGTATGGCCATCGCCGTTGTCACAACGCTGGCCGTAGCCCGTCCGGAATCGGGCCTGTCATGGGCTATGATTCTCGGCGGTATCGCCATTGGCGGGACCATCGGCGCGGTCATCGCGCGCCGGATCCCGATGACGGCGATGCCCGAACTGGTCGCTGCCTTCCACTCCCTGGTGGGTATGGCTGCCGTCCTGGTGGCGGCCGCGGCCTATTACGCGCCGGAGGCGTTCGGCATCGGCGCGCCGGGCAACATCCGTGTGGCGAGCCTCGTGGAAATGTCCTTAGGCGCGGCCATCGGCGCGGTCACCTTCACCGGCTCGGTCATCGCCTTCGCCAAGCTATCGGGCCGCATGTCGGGCGCATCGATCCTGCTGCCCGCGCGGCATCTCATCAACATTGCACTCGCGATCGCGCTGATTGTCTGCGTCGTGCTGTTCTGCCAGGAGCAGACGCCGTTCTATTTCTGGGCGATCGTCGGATTGTCGCTGCTGCTGGGCGTGCTCATCATCATCCCCATCGGCGGGGCCGACATGCCCGTCGTGATCTCGATGCTCAACTCGTACTCGGGCTGGGCAGCCGCCGGTATCGGCTTCACGCTGGGCAACACGGCGCTGATCATCACTGGCGCGCTGGTAGGCTCGTCGGGTGCGATCCTGTCCTACATCATGTGCAAGGGCATGAACCGCTCCTTCATCAGCGTCATTCTCGGCGGTTTTGGCGGCGAGACCGCTGGCCCCGCGGGTGGCGGAGAGCAGAAGCCGGTTAAGCTCGGCTCCGCCGAGGATGCCGCCTTCCTGATGAAGAATGCGGAGAAGGTCATCATCGTGCCGGGCTACGGCATGGCCGTGGCCCAGGCGCAGCATGCGTTGCGCGAAATGGCCGATGGTCTGAAAGAAGCGGGCGTCGAGGTCAAATACGCCATTCACCCGGTTGCGGGCCGCATGCCCGGCCATATGAATGTGCTCTTGGCCGAGGCTAACGTTCCATATGACGAGGTATTCGAGTTGGACGATATCAACTCGGAATTCGCCCAGACCGACGTGGTCTACATCATCGGTGCGAACGACGTGGTCAATCCGGCGGCGGAGGACGATCCGACTTCGCCGATCTATGGCATGCCCGTGCTGCAGGTCTGGAAGTCCGGGACCGTGCTATTCAACAAGCGCTCCTTGGCCTCGGGCTATGCGGGTATCGACAACCCGGTCTTCTACAGAGACAACACTATGATGGTGCTGGGCGATGCCAAGAAGATGACCGAAGAGATCGCCAAAGCGCTGTAGCCAGCCCCGTCGGCGAGCCGCTAGGGAAACACCCCGGCGGCCCTCCGAGTCTAAAGCGGGGCCCTAGGGTGCGGCCGCACGCTCGTTAACCATCCAAAAGAAAACGATAAATCGTCAAGATCGGGCCGGGAATCGCCCATTTTGCGGCTGCAATCGGCGCCTAATCCGCTGCGCGGTGCCGCGTGCGCGATGCAATTTGTGAGAGCCACCCATTGACTCTCGCGCTGACCCAACCACCTAGCATGGGGTCGAGACGCCTCCTTTTATAAGTTTAAGCATATATTTCCGAGCTTAAGGCCTTCATTAGGCAAGCATAAACCCTGGTGCTGAGAGTTATACCTAGTGTTCCGTCGAATTGATGGGCTCTTCAAGCGCCATTCATAACTGGTCCCTTATTTGTGGACCGATCAAGGATAAATAAAAGAGAGGCGTTGGCGGGCTCATGTTCAACCTTTTTCTAGCGCTTTTGATCATTTTTGCGCTGTTTTGCCTCGTGGCGAGACTGCTGCACCGCTATTTCATCTATGTCCCCGATCGCACGCGCATCGATCCACGCGAAGCAGGTCTGACAGGCGTCGAGGAGATCGTCTTCAAGGCGCACGATGGCAAAAGGCTAGTCGCCTGGTGCCGGCCGGCTGAAAAGGGCAAGCGCACGCTTCTGTACTTCCCGGGCAATAGCGGCAACGTGGCCGCGCGCGCCGGCAAGATCAAAGCCATCGCCGCGGACGGCTATGGCGTTTTCATCGTCAACTATCGCGGCTATGGCGGATCGGGCAGCCGTCCTACCGAGAAGCGCTTGGTGAAGGACGCCGTGAGCGCCTTCGACACCCTGCGCGGGCTCGGCGTGCCGCCCCGCGATGTCATCGTCTATGGCGAGTCGCTCGGCACCGGGGTTGCAGCCCAGGTCTGCCTGCAGCGCGAGGCCGAGGCCCTTGTGCTGGAATCGCCGTTCACCTCCGTGGTGGATGTGGGCAAGCGGGGCTGGCCGCTCTTGCCGCTGAAGCAGATCATGGTCGATCAGTACCGCACGATCGACTGTATCTGTTCTGTGACTGTGCCTGTGTTCATCGTGCACGGCGGCCGCGATTCAGTCATTCCGCTCGATATGGCGCGTAGGGTGTTTCATGAGGCCAACGAGCCTAAGACCATGACGGTCGTGCCGCGGGCTGGGCA
>NZ_JBAWCQ010000174.1:0-9853 GCF_049590335.1 Methyloceanibacter sp. | reverse complement strand
CTGCAGCACCGCCCGCGGCGGCACCCGCCCGCCCGGCTTCGCCGCCTCCAGCTGGCCGGCCCGCACCCGCAAGGCCGCTACTGCCCTGGCTGCAGCGTTGAGGCTGACACGCGCAAGCTAGCGGGTGAATGGCAGCAACCAACTATCTGCGCGTAGGCGCTCAGCCGAGTATCCCGGAAGTCACTCCGTCGCGCATCCCGCCTTCGACGTCAGTCTAACCAACTGCAAGACGTCGGTCGGCGGTTTGTTGGTGGAAAGAGCGGAAAACGAACCTTCCGAGGCAGCAGCGGCCCGTCCGTCCGCGCCGCTACTGCCTTGGCTGCAGTTCAACGCATCTTCCAAGCGCTGCTGAAACACCTGACGGCTGATTTCGACAGCCCCGAACCGCTCAAGGTGGTCGGTGATGAACTGCGTGTCCAGCAAGGTGAAGCCACCATGCTTCAACCGCGCGATGAGATAGACCAGCGCGATCTTGCTCGCATCGCGCGCTCTGGAGAACATGCTTTCTCCGAAGAAGGCCCGGCCGATATGGACGCCGTAGAGGCCGCCGGTCAGGCCGCCGTCTTGCCAGACTTCGACGGTGTGGCAGTGTCCGAGGGCGAACAGCTCCCTATAGAGGCTGCGAATACGACCGTTGATCCAGGTGCTGCGGCGTCCCGCGCGCGGCTCCGCGCAGCCTTCGATCACGGCATCGAAGTCGTTGTCGATCTTGACCTCGAACCCGCCACGGCGAATGGTCCGCGCGAGGCTTCTGGGGATGTGGACCGCATTCAGAGGTAGGATTCCGCGGCGCTCAGGTTCGATCCAATAGAGCCCGTTGTTGTCCGCGCTCTCCGCCATCGGGAAGATGCCGCACGTATAAGCCTTCAGCAGCACCTGCGGCGTGATCTCGATCATGACGTCGTCGAGAGAACTCATCGTGCAAGGTTCCCCAACGAGCGCTGGTCGGGCAAGGCCAGGCTCTTAGCGGTCGCCGTTCGGCGCCAAGTGGTCTTCCAGCCAATGGATGTCGTAATGGCCGTCGACGATGTCCGGCTCCTGAATGAGCGACGAGAACAGGGGAATAGTTGTCTCGATGCCATCGACCACGAATTCTCCCAAAGCGCGTTTGAGCCGCATAAGACATTCGTTGCGGTTCCGAGCGTGCACAATGAGCTTTCCGATCAGACTGTCATAATACGGAGGGATGGTGTAGCCCGCATATGCGCCCGAATCGACCCGGACACCCAGGCCGCCGGGCGGGTGGAAGTGAGTGATCGTGCCCGGAGAGGGACGGAAGGTAAGCGGGTTCTCGGCGTTGATGCGGCACTCGATGGCGTGCCCGTCGAAGCGCACGTCCTCCTGGCGGATAGACAGCGGGGCGCCCGAGGCAATTCGGATTTGCTCGATCACGAGGTCGAGTCCGGTGACCATTTCTGTCACCGTGTGCTCCACCTGGAGCCGTGTGTTCATTTCAATGAAGTAGAATTCGTCGTTCTCGTAGAGAAATTCCACCGTGCCCACGCCGCGATATCTCAGCTTGCGCATGGCATTGGCTACGATCTCGCCGATCCGCATGCGTTCGCTCTCGTTGAGCGCGGGCGAGGGCGCCTCCTCCCAGAGCTTTTGGTGGCGCCGCTGCAAGGAGCAATCGCGCTCGCCAAGGTGAACCGCGTTTCCGTTCCCGTCGGCGAGGATCTGCACCTCGATATGGCGTGGGGTGCCGAGATACTTCTCCAGATAGACCGTATCGTCGCCGAAGGCGGCCCGGGCCTCGTTGCGCGCCGTGCTGAGCGCGGCTTCGAGTTCGTAATCGAAATGCGCCAGCTTCATGCCGCGCCCGCCTCCGCCGGCAGACGCTTTTACCATTACGGGATAACCGATTTCCTCGGCGATGACTTTCGCCGACTCAAAGTCCGTAACGGATCCGTCCGAGCCGGGCACGACCGGAATGCCAAGCGACTTTGCAGTCTCCTTGGCCTTGATCTTGTCGCCCATTAGCCGCACGTGCTCGGCCGTAGGGCCGATAAACGCAATTCTGTGTTCCTCGAGAATTTCGGCGAAGCGCGCGTTCTCGGCCAGGAAGCCATAGCCGGGGTGGATCGCATCGGCGCCCGTGATCTCGCAGGCCGCGACGATTGCGGGGATGTTGAGATAGCTGTCTTTGGCCTGGGGCGGCCCGATACACACGCTTTCGTCTGCAAGGCGGACATGCATCGCGTGCGCATCCGCCGTCGAATGGATCGCGACGGTGGAAATGCCGAGCTCCTTACAGGCCCGCTCGATGCGAAGCGCGATTTCTCCCCGGTTGGCGATCAGAATCTTGTCGAACATTGAGTCTGACTATTCCTACTCGATCACGATGAGGGGTTCGCCGTACTCCACCGGCTGACCGTCCTCGACAAGGATCGCTGTGACTTTGCCGGACTTGGGCGAAGGGATGTGATTCATCGTCTTCATCGCTTCGATGATGAGAAGCGTTTGACCGGAGGTCACGGTGCTGCCGACTTCAACGAACATGGCCGCTCCGGGCTCCGGAGAGCGATAGGCCGTCCCCACCATGGGTGAGGTTAGCGCATCGGGATGTACGCCGGCATCCTCCGACGAGGCGCTCCGCTTCGAATCGGATTGGACTGGCGCTACTACGGGCGCCGCGGCGACGGGAGCGGCGGTGACGTTGACGCTTCGCGCCACGCGGAAGCGGCGTCCCTCAAGCTCGATCTCGATTTCCGTCAACCCGGTTTCATCCAGAAGCGTGGCGAGCTCCCGGACGATATCCGTATCGAGGCTTCCCCCGTCTTTACTCATTGGCGTCCTTTCATTGTCGTCGTCCCGCTAGGCGTCGGAAACCGCGGCGGCAACCGCCTCGATCGCGAGTTCGTAGCCGAGGCCACCTAAACCGCAGATTACCCCCTTCGCGGCCTGGGAAACATAGGAGCGGTGGCGGAACGGTTCACGGGTGAAGATATTCGATAGATGGACCTCGACGATAGGTACTTTGCACGCAAGGAGCGCGTCGAGAATGGCGATCGAGGTATGCGTGTAAGCGCCGGCGTTCACAATAAGCCCCGACGCATTCGTCCGGGCCTCCTGGATCCAGCCGACCAGGTCTCCCTCGGTATTGCTCTGCCGGAAGTCCACGGTGCAGCCCAGCCTTTGAGCTTTGCGCACGCAGCGCTGTTCCAGATCGACCAGCGTTTCGATGCCGTAAACTTCTGGTTCGCGACTCCCAAGGAGGTTCAGATTCGGGCCGTTCAAGATATAGATCGGGTTGGCCATGGTGCATTCCCGGTAGGCGATCCAGGGGGGTGGCGGCCCCGCCAGCGGATGGAAAGGGCGCGCGCAAAATTCGCAAAGAACATCGCGGTAGCGCGCCACTTATCAGCTTTTTAGCAACTGAGCAAAAGCCGAGAGGGCCCCGATACGCGCCGTCGCAGATCAGGGCCCGGGATCGATCCTCGGATCGGCCGTCAGCAGGTCGCCTTGCAGCCTTCCTTCCGGATGATCCCGACTTTCTCGACCAGCTGGTCGTAGAGATCGTCCGGCGCCCCCGGAATGGTGCGGTCCCCGATCAGATAGAGCGGGGTGCCTTGCAGGCCGAGACTCTGGGCCAGCCCGTGGGCCTCCGCCAGGGCGTCGGCAACCTCCTGGCTCTCCATGTCCTTCTCGAGCTTGGGCACGTCCAGTCCGATTTCGTTGGCGATGCGGAGAACCTTCTCCTTGTTCGCCTTGCCCGGCGCCGTGAACAGCTTTTGGTGCATTTCGAAATATTTGTCCTGCAGCATGGCCGCGAGGGCGCCCTTGGCAGCGTCCTCCGAATCCCCGCCGAATATCGGGAGCTCCTTGAAGACCACGCGCACCTTGTCGTCGTTGTCGGTGAGCTTCACCACCTCCGGCATGGCGCGGCGGCAATAGCCGCAATTGTAGTCGAAGAATTCGACCACGGTGACGTCGCCATCAGGGTTGCCGGCCGTATAGGACTTGTCCGAGCGGAACAGAGCGTCGGCATTGTCGCTGATTGCTTTGGTTTGCTGGACGTCCTGTTCTTCCTTTTGGCGCCGGTCGAGTTCGGTCGTCATGGCGACAAGGATTTCCGGATTCTTGGTGAGATAGTCGTGGACGATATCCTCGACCTGCTTCTTGTCCGGCGCTTCGCCGGGAAGTGCGGCCGTGCCGGCGACGTCCCGCCCAACGAACAGGACGGTCGCGGCGCTCACGATGGCGGCTACGACCGCGGCGAGGAGGGCGGTGGCCAAGCCAGTCTTAAAGGTCATGCTGAGGTCTCCGAGAGTTTGCGTGGGTCGGACGCATCATTTTTTACGTGTCGGCATCTGAAAATCGAGAATGTCTTGGGCGCGGAGCCATTGCGGGGTTCCGCCCGATAGACCATTTTGCGCCCGTTTGGCCATCATCTTGGCCTCGCGTAAGCGTCCTTCATAGAAATAGGCCTCCGCGGAGGCAAGCGACGCGCGAGACAGAAAATTGCGCCGCGCACCCGAGGACTTCGTCAGATCGCCCTTGCGGCCATAGGCCATGGCGAGTTGGCGATAGCCCATAGCCGATTGCGGCTCCTGCACCAAGGCTTTCCTCAGGTTGCGGATCACTTCGTCGAGGTAACGATTGTCCTCAGTGCTGAGCATGGCTTGGGAGAGCATGATCTGGATCAACGCTTCGTGGGGGGCGATCGCGACGGCTTGCCGCAAGGGGCCGATGGCCTCTTTGCCACGGCCGCTTTCGAACAGAAACTGTCCCTTGATCTCGTAAAAATACGGCCAATTCGGCTGGGCCGCGATGAGCTTGTCGATATACGGCATGGCCGCATCGACGCCCGACTTGCGATAGGTCGCGATCGCCCGGGCGTAGTCGCCTGCCAGTGTTTCGTCTTGGCGGTAGCGGTTCAGGGCGGCGTCAGGTTTCTCCAGAAAGCCTGACAACTTGGCGCGCACGAGGTTGTGCCGGTGTTTCAGCTCCGGCGAATCCTCGACGTCGTAATGGGGGCTGGACTCCACCAGTGCCCGAAGCTGCGCAATACGCGTCTGCGGAAGCGGATGGGACATCAAATAGGGATTGATCCCCTGAATGCCACGCAGCTTGTCGGCCAGCACGTCGAAGGTCTGCAGCATGCCGCGTCCCGACTGGCCTGTTGCGTTCAGGAATGTCATGGCGGCTTGGTCGGCGGAGGACTCCTCGGTCTGCCGGTAGGCCATGAAACTTCGCATGGCCGCGTCTTGTCCACCGGCCATCGCCCCCATGCCGATCTGGCCAGCATTGGGAACGCCCGCCAGGCCGCCGCCGACCATGGCGGCCAAACCCAGAAGCTGAAGCGCCAACGCCGTGGACTGCATCCGGGCCACTTGGGAGCGCAAACGGGCCAAGTGACCGCCCGTAATATGTCCGGTCTCATGGGCAATCACGCCGATCACTTGGTTCGGTGTCTTCGAGATCATCAATGTCCCGGCATTGAAAAACATGTTGTGCCCGTCGACGACGAAGGCGTTGAAGTTCTTATCGTTGACGATGTGGATCTTGATGTTCTGAGAGCCGAGTCCGGCGCTGCGGAAAATAGGCGCCGCATAATCGCGAATCAGGCCTTCGGTCTCCGCGTCGCGGATCACCCCGCGGGCTTCGGCGATGCTTGGAACGATCAGCCCTGCGATCAGCCCGACCGTGGCCGCCACACGCGAGACAGTGGGTCTGCGGCGGGAGGAGGGTAGAGCCGTGAGTTTGGCCAGAAACGGCATGATGGTCGTGATCGTATTGGCTCGGCTGTGATGCGCAAAGACGCTGTTTTCTTTTGCCTCTCTAGGGCGCTACGTTGGCACGCCGCTGATGGCCCCCGCCATTGCCAAGCTCATTTTGCTTGAGGCCTGATTGCGGCGACAACGTGACACCCGCTACCCGGCCTTCATCAATAATGTGCGAGGGGCACCGCCAGTGAGCAACCAGTCCGAGGTCCCGCCGTTGCCCAGGCAGTCCACGCAAGCGCGATCGATCGATCCGTTCATCGTCATGGACGTGATGAGCGAGGCCAACCGCCGGGAGAGCGCCGGTGAAGACATCATCCATATGGAAGTGGGCCAGCCGGCGACGCCCGCGCCGCGCGCCGCGCGCGAGCGTGTTGCGCAAGCCATGGCGGGAGAGAACCTCGGCTACACGATGTCGCTCGGTCTTCCCGAATTGCGGGAACGGATCGCGGCCTATGTCAAACAGCGCTACGGCGTTGGCGTGGGGCCGGACCGCGTGATCGTGACCGCGGGGTCGTCCGCCGGATTCGTTCTGGCATTCCTCGCCATTCTCGATCACGGCGATGGCTTCGGGCTGCCGTCTCCCGGCTATCCCTGCTACCGCCAGATTCTCAAGGCGCTGGGGTTCCGGGCACATCTGATTGAAACGACCGCGGAGGGGCGTTGGATGCCGACCCCAGCCGATGTCGACGCGCTGGTAGGCTCGGACGCTGCAGGGCTGCTGCTCGCGAGCCCCAACAATCCCACCGGGACCATGGCGACGGGCGCGCGTTTGAAAGAGCTGGCCGAGGCCTGTACCCGGCAAGGGCTCTGGCTGATCTCCGACGAAATCTACCACGGCCTCGAATATGTCGTGGCGGCTGAAACCGCGCTCGCCTATTCCGACACCGCAATCGTGGTGAACAGCTTCTCGAAATATTTCAGTATGACCGGATGGCGTGTCGGTTGGCTGATAGTGCCGGAAGTCCTGACGCGGACAATCGAACGGCTGTCCCAAAACCTTTACATCGCCCCGCCAACCGTCTCTCAGGTCGCCGCCCTCGGCGCCTTCGACGGGATCGACGAACTCGAAGAGATCAAGAGATTTTATGCGCGGAACCGCGCCCTGCTCTTGAACGAACTCCCGCAAGCGGGCTTTCCGAACATTCTGCCGGCGGACGGGGCGTTCTATCTCTACGCGGATATCAGACATCTGACGGACGACAGCGCTGCCTTCGCGCAAGCGATGTTGCGCGAGATCGGCGTTGCCGCCACGCCCGGTATCGATTTCGACCCCGAGCGGGGCCGATCCTATTTGCGGCTGAGCTATGCGGGAGCGGAGCGTGAGATACGCGAAGCCGCAATGCGCATCGCAGCCTGGCTGAAGAGGCGATAGCAACACGCGCGACGTCGAAGGCATCGCAAAGAGGGGGGCATCGCAAAAGGGGCGCCCAAGGGCGCCCCTCATGTTGTCCTGTTATGTGCCTCTCGGAACAATCCGAAAAGGCGTCAGCCCCGCGACCACCAGCCCTTGCGCTGGCGCGCGGACTTTTTGTCGCCGTCGCTTTCGATCCAAATTTCTGGCTTCGGTTCGGGCGCGATCGGTTCCTCGCGCGACGAGGCGATGCTGAGCGCAGGCTCCGTCCCGTGGGTCGCGGGCTCGGCCTCATCCTCATCAGATTCAACGTCTGCCACCGGAGTGGAATCGTCTCCGGTCGGCTCGTCTGAGGTCTCTTCGGCAACGTATTCACTGACCGAGACTTCGCGCTGTGACGTCTCGTCCTTTGGGCTCTCGTCATCCGAGGTGCCGACATCGAAGTCTGCGGTCGGCGCCGCGGGTTCTTCTGCATGCTCTGAACCCGTCTGACCGGTCTCGGCGTCCGCGACGGCATCGTCGTTCTGCCCATCCTGCTGCTCGGCTGTCAGCTCGCCGGCATTTCTCTGACTGCGTCCCCGGCCACGGCGGCCGCCACGGCGGCCTCTGCGGCGCGATTGGCGCTGTTGCGTCTCGCCATCACCGTCTCTGGCCTCGTTGCCCGCATCGGCAGCAACGGACGCGCCCTCGCTCGAGGCCACATCGGTCGTCTGAAGCTCGGTGTCGGTCTCGCTGTCGCCGCGTCCACGCCGACGTCTGCGCGGCCGACGCTTGCTTGCGTCCGCATCGGACTCGCCGGCCGGCGAACCGTCCTCGCGATGATGCGCCCAGTCCATATGGACCACTGCGCTGTCGCCAGACGCCTGTGCACTATCCGTCGAACGCTCGATGACGAATTGCGGGATGTGCAGATCCTTGTCCGCACCGACCGCGATCGGAACCTCGTAGCGGGCTTCGATGTCTTTCAGGTGCGCGCGCTTCTGATTGAGAATGTAGAGCGCGACCTCGACGGCCGTCGTTGCACGAAGCGGCATGATCCCATCGGTAATCAGCCGGTCCTCGATCGAACGCAGGATGTCGAGGGCAACCGATTCGACCGAGCGAACGATGCCGGTGCCCTGGCACATGGCGCAGGCGCTGGTCGAACCTTCCAGAACACCCGTACGCAGGCGTTGCCGCGACATTTCCAGAAGGCCGAATGCACTGATACGCCCGACCTGAATGCGTGCGCGGTCGTTGTGTAAGGCATCCTTCAGGCGCCGCTCGACCTGGCGGTTATTGCGCCGCTCGTCCATGTCGATGAAGTCGATCACGATGAGACCCGCCAGATCGCGCAAGCGGAGCTGACGTGCCATCTCCTCGGCCGCTTCCAAGTTGGTCTTGAGCGCGGTGTCTTCGATACTGTGCTCGCGCGTCGCCTTGCCCGAGTTCACATCGACGGCGACCAAGGCCTCGGTCTGATTGATCACGATGTAGCCGCCCGACCTCAGCGTCACTTGCGGTGAGAACATCGCCGCCAGTTGCCGCTCGACCTGATAGCGGATGAAGATCGGCCCCGGTTCCTTATAGGGCTTCACGTTCTTCGCATGGCTCGGCATGAGCATGCGCATGAAGTCCTTAGCTTCGCGGTAGGCGTCGTCGCCCGCGACCAGGACCTCGTCGATGTCCTTGTTGTAGAGATCCCGGATAGAGCGCTTGATCAGGCTGCCTTCCTCGTAGACGAGGGCAGGAGCCGTCGAACCCAAGGTGAGGTCGCGAACCGTCTCCCACAGGCGCAGGAGATAGTCGTAGTCGCGCTTGATCTCGGTCTTGGTGCGCTGCGCCCCGGCGGTGCGGATGATCAGCCCCATGCCCTCGGGTACCTCAAGCTCGCCCGCGATCGCCCGCAGGCGCTTACGGTCCGTCGGCTGCGTGATCTTGCGGGATATTCCGCCGCCGCGCGCGGTGTTCGGCATCAGCACCGTGTACCGGCCGGCGAGTGAGAGATAGGTCGTCAACGCAGCACCCTTATTGCCGCGCTCTTCCTTCACCACCTGGACCAGAATGATCTGGCGGCGCCGGATAACCTCTTGGATCTTATAGGGACGGCCGCGTCTACGGTGTGCGCGTTCGGGCAATTCCTCGAGCGCATCTTCCGAGCCGACCGACTCTACGCGATCCTTCGCCGACGTCCGACCACCGCGATCGTCGTCGTCATCGGAGTCCTCGACGTCGTCCGAATCCTCGTCGTCCTCGTTCGAGTCTTCGTCTTCGTTCGAGTCGTCCGTCTCGCTCGGGGCATCCGGGCTCCAAGCCTCGACGTCGCATACGTCAGAGGCATTGTCGTTCGGAGCCTCCGTCTCGTCGCTCTCGGCGTCATCCGCCTCGACAGCCGGCTCCAAGGGTTCGGACACCTCATGCGTCAGATCGGCCGCCTCGAGCTGGATATCGGGATCGCCGTGTTCGTCACGCGGCGTCGTGTCGATCTCTTCGTCATCGTCGAGTTCGAACGTCGCGATCGGGATGACTTCGATCGGCCGTGCGTCCGCCTCCGGAGCCTTCTCGGGCTTCTGACCCTCTTTGCGGGGTTCGTCGCGCCCACGGCCACGACGGCCGCGCCGGCGCCGGCGCCCTCCATTGGAGGCGTCGTCGTCTTCCGCGGCTTCTTCGGCAGAGACACGACTTTGCTCGGCGGCGTCTTCTTCTAAAAGCGCCTGACGATCCGCGACCGGGATCTGATAATAATCGGGGTGGATTTCAGTAAAAGCCAAAAAGCCGTGCCGATTACCACCGTAAT
>NZ_JBAWCQ010000173.1:0-16856 GCF_049590335.1 Methyloceanibacter sp. | reverse complement strand
CGGTTGCGGAAACGCCCCTAAATCAGCTATAGAAATAGCTTCCCGAATGCATCTCCGAGACGAGCGCGGCCACAGCATTTGCGCCCCTGGAAAAGCGTTCACCGACCGATTTTTAGAAGGCATTTCCGTCCTTGGCTGACGAAGAAGACTCAGGCGTCGAAGGACCGCCCTCCTCCGACATCAGACCGATCTCGCTCATCGATGAGATGAAGCGTTCCTATCTCGAATACGCCATGAGCGTGATCGTGTCGCGCGCACTGCCGGATGCGCGTGACGGGCTGAAACCCGTCCATCGGCGCATCCTGTATTCGATGCGCGAGAACAACTACACGCCGGACCGTCCGTACAACAAATCGGCACGTGTAACCGGCGATACGATGGGTAAGTACCATCCGCACGGCAACCAAGCGATCTACGACGCGCTGGTGCGGCTGGCGCAGGACTTCTCCATGCGGTTGCCACTTATCGACGGGCAGGGAAATTTCGGCTCCGTCGACGGCGACCCGCCGGCGGCCGAGCGCTACACCGAAGTCCGTCTTGCAAAGCCGGCCATGGCGCTGCTCGACGACCTCGAAAACGATACGGTCGACTATCAGCCCAACTACGATGGGCGCGAGAGAGAGCCGGTCGTTCTGCCGGCCAAGTTCCCCAACCTGCTCGTCAATGGTGCGGGCGGCATCGCGGTCGGCATGGCGACCAATATTCCGCCACACAATCTCGGCGAAGTCTGCGACGCCTGTATCGCCTATCTCGATAATCCGGCCATCGAGATCGATGAACTGATCGAAATCGTTCCGGGTCCGGACTTTCCTACCGGAGGGCTCATCCTTGGCCGTGCGGGTATTCGCTCCGCCTATCACAAGGGACGCGGGTCGGTCATCATGCGCGGCCGAGTTCATGTGGAAGAGGTTCGGAAGGACCGCGAGGCCCTGATCGTCACCGAGATCCCCTATCAGGTGAACAAGGCCTCGATGGTCGAGAAGATTGCCGACCTCGTGCGCGATAAGAAGATCGAGGGCATCGCTGACATTAGAGACGAGAGCGACCGCCAAGGTATGCGCGTCGTCATCGAGTTGAAGCGCGAGGCCATGGCCGACGTCGTGCGCAATCAGCTTTATCGTTTCTCGCCGCTCCAAAGCACGTTCGGCTGCAACATCGTCGCGCTGACCGGCGGACGCCCCGAAGTGCTCAATCTGAAGGACCTGATCCGGGCCTTCACCGACTTCCGGGAAGAGGTCGTCGGACGCCGTATCAAGCACTTGTTGAAGAAAGCGCGCGACCGCACGCATGTGCTGGTGGGTCTGGCCATCGCCGTTGCGAATATCGATGAGGTCATTGCGCTGATCCGCAAGGCGCCGGACCCGGCCACCGCGCGGACGCAATTGATGGAGCGGGATTGGCCGGCCAAGGATGTTGCCCCACTCGTGGAATTGATCGCCGATCCGCGCCACAAAGTCTCGGCGCAAGGCACCTACAAATTGTCCGAGGAGCAGGCCAAGGCGATTTTGGATTTGCGTCTGCAGCGTTTGACGGCACTCGGCCGCGACGAAATTGGTGACGAACTTAAGGGGCTTGGCGAGCAGATCTCGAACTATCTGGAAATTCTCCGCTCCCGTGCGCGGATCGTCGACATCGTCAAAGGCGAGCTGAACGAACTCAAGGACCAGTTCGCCACGCCACGGCGCACCGAGATCACCGAGATGATGGGCGAGGTCGAAGACGAAGACCTCATTCAGCGCGAGGACATGGTCGTGACCGTGTCTCACAAGGGCTACATCAAGCGGGTGCCACTCTCGGCCTATCGGGCGCAACGCCGTGGCGGTAAGGGGCGTGCCGGCATGGCGACGCGCGACGAAGATTTCGTCAGCCGTCTGTTTATAGCCAATACCCATACGCCGGTGCTGTTCTTCTCCTCTCGCGGCATGGTCTACAAGATGAAGGTCTGGCGCCTGCCGCAGGCCGCGCCGCAGGCGCGCGGCAAGGCGTTGATCAATTTGCTGCCGCTTGGCAAGGACGAGATCATCACCACGATCCTGCCTCTACCTGAGGACGAAGCGTCCTGGGAACAGCTCGACGTGATGTTCGCCACCAACGATGGCGGTGTTCGCCGCAACAAGCTGTCCGACTTCATCGAGGTGCGCCAGAACGGCAAAATCGCAATGAAGCTCGAAGAGGGCGATCGCATCGTCGGCGTCGAGGTCTGCAACGAACAGCAAGATGTGCTGCTGACATCTCGGGACGGCCAAGCCATTCGTTTTCCTGTGACCGATGTCCGAGTCTTCAAGGGCCGCATGTCGTCCGGTGTCCGGGGCATCAATCTGGGGAAGGCCGACGAGGTCATCTCCATGGCGATCCTCACTCATGTCGAAGCGGAGGCTGCGGAACGGGCGGCCTATGTACGTCAGGCCAATATGGTGCGCCGGGGCGGTGAGCAAGAATTGGACATCGAGCCGGAGACCGAGGGTGGCGAAGAATTCGTGCTTAGCCCCGAGCGCTACGCCGAACTCAGCGCCTATGAGCAGATGGTGCTGACGATCTCGGAGAACGGTTACGGCAAGCGCTCGAGCGCCTACGAGTACCGCGTGTCGGGCCGTGGCGGGAAGGGTATCATCGGCATGATCGTGAACGAGCGGAACGGTAAGCTGCTCGCTTCGTTCCCGGCCGAGGACAGCGACCAGCTCATGCTGGTGACCGATCGCGGACAGCTTATCCGAGTCCCTGTAGACGGCATTTCCGTGGTGGGACGGTCTACCCAAGGCGTCATCGTTTTCGATACCGCCACCGACGAGCGGGTGGTCTCGGTGGAGCATATTCCCGAGGAAACCGGCAGCGGCGACGAAGACGACGGTGAGGACGGCGATAGCGAAGAGAGCCGCGCGCCCGATCCGGACGGCGGAGAGACTGCTTAGCGTTCAGGGAAATCCGCCGCCGGTGCCGCGCGGCGCGTGGACATCATCGACTGCGATGCCGGCGTCAAGGCGGCCAGGGCCGCCAGATCGCGGACAAAAACGGTGTGACGGTCCGGCTGCGTCAGCAGACCTTCATTGCGCAGCCGCGACATGATCCGGGACAGCGTATCGGCGTTCAGGCCGAGATACTCGGCCACTTCGGTGCGGCTGAGTGGCATCTCGAACACAATGCGTCCCTCCGAGGCCGGAACCCCGATATGGGTGGCCAACTCCATTAAGAATGTAATGAGCCGCTGAGAGCTGTCGAGCTGACCGACCGCTGTGAGGTGGATCGCCTGGCGCGCCGCCTGCCGCGCCACCGCCAGGTCGAAATAGTCCCGCGCAGCGGGGCTTGTGGACAGCAGCCTTGAGAACGTGTCGAACCGGTACCGTAGCACTTCGCCCGATGTAAGGGCGATCAGATGCGCGGCGGATCTGGGCGGGGCAAAGGCGGATCGAAACACATCGCCGGGATAGAGCAGAGTGACTCCCTGGCGAATATTGTCCGCAAGGGTCAGGCGAAACAGAAGCGTCGCCATGCGGACGACGAAGACGGTTTCCTCGCCGCAGAGTGAGAGCGGCAGCGGTTGCCCGTGCCGCGTGTGCACCAGCGTGCCGTGTTCGCCAAGCTCGGGCGGGAACATGTCGGGGCAGTTCGCACTGGGCCCGATGCATCCCCGTGAGAGAGGGTCAAGTTCTTTCAAGCTGTCTGTTGTCAAGTGGATACCCTGCAAAGCAGCCCGACAACTGCCCCTTGTCGACCCACTTATGGCAAAACTCGGCGAATCTGACATTGACGCCGATCAACCGCGCTGCAGCAACGGAGAGCGGCATTGTTCACCGCGGACAAATTATTGACTGTGATCAATAAAAACTGTGTCGCAGCAGCAACAGGTTGGCACGGAGCCGACAATTCCTGACAATGATCAGGGGAGCGGGCTGTTCCAGACCCGCGCAATGCAGTAAACAGTACCAATAAAAGGCAGGAAGAGATTTACTGAACGACGGTGTCCAGGACACTGCAGTTATTGGGGGGACGCAATGAGAAAATTTGTGACTGCGCTAACGGTCGGTGTCGCCCTTACCATTTTGTTCGCTGGTAACCCGCATCAAGCCCTGGCTGGCGATAATCACGGGGACTTCATGATTCGGGGCCTTGTGACAGGTGTGCTGCCCGATGCCGACGCATCGGTGAAGGCAAACGGCACCCGCATTCCCGGTGCTAGCGTCGATGTGAGTGATGAAGTTATCCCGGCTACGACGCTGACGTATTTCTTTACCGATAATTGGGCAGTTGAGCTGTTCTGCTGTTTTGCAAAGCATACCGTCGAAGCGGCCGGCAGTATCGCGTCGGTTGGTGACATCGGAGACACCTGGATCTTTCCGCCGGCTTTGACGGCACAATATCACTTCAATCCAGATGGCACTTTCAAGCCTTACGTGGGTGCTGGCGTCCAGTACATCCATTTCTTCAACGAATCCAGCAAGCTGGGCCCCGGCACAAGCTTCGCACTTGATGATGGTTTCGGCTTCACACTTCAGGGCGGCCTCGACATTGCGGTGGGTGATGGCTGGTATCTCAACGCCGATGTGAAGAAGACCTGGCTCGGTATGGACCACAGGTCGGGTGGCACGGGGATCACCGCCGATGTCGACCTCGATCCCCTAGTGGTTTCCGCAGGGTTCGGCTATCGCTTCAATCTGAGTGACCTGTTGGGCGGCCATGGCAGCGCGACGGCTTACGAAGAATTGAAATAGTCACTCTGCCTAGTATTTCAGACCTCTGAGGGCCTGGTGGCGACACCGGGCCCTTTACTTTGTACGCCGCCAGGCTTGTTGCACGCACCGGCCTTGCCGACACGTCCCCAGCGCGGCTAGAAGTGGCCGCAGAAGGGCTCCGGCGCCAGCACCAGGGAATCTGGGGTGCGCACGGGTAGAGAGGAGCGTGAGCGGCATGCGTGTCGGTTTGTATCCCGGGAGTTTCGATCCCGTCACGTTGGGGCACGTGGATATCGTGCGACACGCGGCCAAGCTCGTCGACCGGCTGGTCATCGCCATCGGCGCGCATCACAGCAAGGGCTCGTTTTTCTCCCCTGACGAACGCGTAGCGCTCGCCCGCGCGGCGCTCGAGCCGGTCGCCGACAAATTGGGGCTCAAGCTCGACGTCACGACCTATCACGGGCTGACGGTCGATGCCGCCAACGCCACAGGGGCCACGGTCGTGTTCCGCGGCCTGCGCGATGCGGGCGATTTCGACTATGAGATGCAGATGGCCGGCATGAATGCCGCACTTGCGCCGGAGATCGAGACAGTTTTCCTTGCCGCATCGCCTGGGACGCGCCATATCGCAGCCAGTCTCGTCCGTCAGATTGCCGCAATGGGCGGCGATGTCTCTCCCTTCGTTCCGGAACCCGTCAACGAGGCTCTGAAACGCAAACTGGCTCCCTGATTTTTCGAGTTCAACCAACGAGGAAATCTCATGATCATCCGGACCGCCGTCCTCTTCGCGGCAACCTTGCTGCTCGCAACTACAATGGCTTTTGCCCCTGCGTCGGCGGCAAGTCTCGGCGACCCATCGTCTCTGAATGCGCGGGCGCCGGATAGCTACAAGGCGAAATTCGAGACCTCAAAAGGAGTCTTCGTCATCCAGGTGACCCGCAGCTGGGCACCAAACGGAGCCGACAGGTTCTACAACCTGGTCAAGAACGGCTTTTTTGATGATGCGCGCTTCTTCCGCGTGATCGACGGTTTTATGGTCCAGTTCGGCATCAGCGGGAACCCGGATGTGTCCGCAGCCTGGACCAACGCCACGATCCCGGACGATCCGGTCCGGGAATCAAACGCCAGAGGCACGGTGACCTTCGCCACGGCCGGCCCGAACACGCGCACGACCCAGGTCTTCATCAATTTTAACAACAACTCCATGCTGAACGGTCAGGGCTTCGCGCCATTCGGCAAGGTCGTCTCCGGCATGAATGTGGTCGATTCTCTTTACAAGGGGTACGGCGAAGGTGCGCCGCGCGGGAACGGTCCCAACCAGGGGCTGCTCAAGTCGCAAGGGAACGCCTATCTCCTGACCCAGTTCCCCAAGCTCGACTACATCAAGAAGGCGACCATCCAATAGCCTGTCGGTCCCCCCAAAACTAATCGCACAGCACAAGGAGCCCAGCACGTGGCCAATCCTGAAGACACACTCATCATTGAGACTAGCAAGGGCAATGTCGTCGTGGAGATGCGCCCCGACCTAGCCCCCAATCACGTCGCCCGTATCAAGGAACTCGCCCGGCAAGGCTTCTATGACGGTGTGCCGTTTCACCGGGTGATCGAAGGGTTCATGGCCCAGACGGGCGATCCGACCGGCACGGGCGCGGGCGGCTCTGGCCAGAAGCTCCAGGCCGAGTTCAATGCGGAACCGCACACCCGCGGTGCCGTGTCGATGGCGCGCGCCCAGTCTCCGGATTCGGGGGATAGCCAGTTCTTCATCTGCTTCGACGATGCCAACTTCCTCGATCGCAAATACACGCTCTGGGGCCGTGTGATCGAAGGCATGGAAAACGTGGATCAGATCAACAAGGGCGAGCCGCCCGCCAATCCGGACAAGATCGTCTCGGTGAAAGTCGTAGCCGACGCCGCTGGATGACCGGTAGCCCGGAAGGCACGCCAAAGGAGAACGCACCCATGTCCACGACAGCGATGACATTGACGCTGATGGCTCTGTTGGCCGGCGGCATGATTGCGATGCAGGGCCCCATCAATGCTGAGGTTGCCACGCGCCTTGGGCATCCGCTTTCGGCCGCGTTGTGGTCGTTTAGTGTGGGCACGGCCATCCTGGCGGTGGTCGTGCTGCTGTTCGCGCGTGGGAGCACGAATCTGGAGGCGCTGCAGTCCATGCCGCTCTATATGCTCATCGGCGGCGGACTACTTGGCGCCATCTATGTGCTGGTCAACCTCATCCTGGCGCCGAAGATCGGCGTTGCCGCGGTCATGGCCTTGGGGATCGCCGGGCAGCTGAGTGCCGCGCTTGTCCTCGACCGGTGCGGTCTCTTCGATCTTGCTCAGCGCGAACTCAGTGTTGGGCGTGTGTCGGGCGTGCTGCTTGTTCTGGCTGGCGCGCTCATGGTTCGAATGCTCTAGTCCTGATGGGGTATCTTTGCGAACAGACCTGTTCGATTTCGATCTTCCTGACGGACTGATCGCGCTGCGTCCGGTTCATCCGCGCGACGCCGCGCGCCTGCTGCTCGTGCGGCCGGGCGAGCCCGATGTGCTGGCCGACAAGGTCATGGCCGATCTGCCCTTGTTGCTGGAGCCTGGCGACGCGCTCGTCTTCAACGACACAAGGGTCATCCCCGCCGCACTGCGCGGTGTGCGAACCCGCGGCTACGCCACCGCGCAGATCTCCGCCACCTTGATCGAAAAAATAGACGATCAGTGCTGGCGTGCTCTGGCAAAGCCGGGGAAACGGCTAGAGCAGGGCGATCGTATCCGGTTCGGAGAGGACGAGGACCGCGGTCGGCAGGTCGGGCTCGAGGCGACCGTCGAGGCTAAGGGGCCGGACGGCGAGGTGACCTTGGCGTTCGATCTTTCGGGCAAGGCGCTTCAGGACGCGATTGATGCCCATGGGTCCATGCCGCTACCGCCCTACATAGCCGCGCGGCGCGCGCCGGACGAGCAGGACCGTACCGATTACCAAACTACCTTTGCCCGTAAGGTGGGGGCCGTCGCGGCGCCGACCGCGGGCTTACATTTCACGCCGAAATTGATCCAGACCCTCGACGAGCTCGGCATCATGGCCCTGTTCGTGACGCTGCATGTGGGCCCCGGCACATTCTTGCCCGTGCGCGCCGAGGACACGGCTGATCATCGCATGCATGCCGAGTATGGCGAGGTCTCTAACGAAACCGCATTAGCGCTGAATGCAATAAAGTCGCGTGGCAACAAGGTCGTTGCCGTCGGAACGACGAGCTTGAGATTGTTGGAAAGCGCGTCAGACGAGTTCGGCACGTTAAAGCCGTTTCGAGGCGAGACAGATATCTTCATCACACCGGGCCATCGCTTCCAGTTCGTCGATCGCTTGCTGACGAACTTTCATTTGCCGCGGTCGACGCTGTTCATGCTGGTCGCCGCGTTTAGCGGTCTTCAGACGATGAAGGAAGCTTACGCACACGCCATCGACGAACACTACCAATTCTATTCCTACGGCGATGCGTGCTTACTCAGTCAGACGGATTTGGCGTGACGGTCCCGTTTTCATTTTCGTTGAAGGCGCGGGACGGATCTGCGCGGTCAGCTGTGATTGAGACGCAGCGCGGCAATATCCGCACGCCCGCCTTCATGCCCGTCGGAACGCAAGCCACCGTCAAAGCCATGTTCACGGAGGATGTGGCGGCCACGGGCGCGGACATCCTTCTCGGAAACACGTATCACCTGATGCTGAGGCCGGGCGCCGAGCGGATCGCTAAGCTCGGCGGACTCCACAGCTTCATGCGTTGGGACAAGCCGATCCTGACCGACAGTGGCGGCTACCAGGTCATGTCGTTGGCCAAGCTCCGCAAGGTCACCGAGGAGGGCGTGACGTTCCGCTCGCATCTGGACGGAAACCGGGTATGCTTGACGCCGAAACGCGCTGTCGAAGTGCAATGTCTGCTCGGGGCCGATATCCAGATGGCGCTCGATGAATGTACGCCGTTTCCGGTCAGCCGCGAGGAGGCGCGCGTTTCGCTCGACCTGTCCATGCGCTGGGCCGAGCGTTCGAAGGCCGCCTTCGAGGGGATGAGCGCCCCTGGACAAGCGTTGTTCGGCATCGTTCAAGGCAGCACCTATCCCGACATGCGGGAGGACTCGGCGAAGACGCTCGTTGGGATCGGCTTTCCCGGCTATGCGGTGGGCGGCCTGGCTGTGGGCGAAGGGCAGAAGACCATGTTCGACACGCTCGACGTGACCGTCCCGTTTCTTCCCGAAGACAAGCCGCGTTACCTGATGGGCGTCGGAACTCCGCTCGATATTCTCGGCGCTGTCGCCCGGGGCGTCGACATGTTCGATTGCGTGATGCCGACGCGCTCGGGCCGTCACGGCCAGGCCTTCACTTGGGGTGGGCGGCTCAATCTCCGCAATGCCCAGTACGCGGAGGATCTCAGTCCGCTCGATCCTGAGAGCGCGTGTCCGGCTGCGCAGTATTCGCGGGCCTATCTCCACCATCTCGTGAAGGCCGGCGAGATGTTGGGCTCCATGCTGGTGAGTTACGCGAATGTGCAGTTCTATCAGGAGCTCATGGCGCGCACCCGTGCCGCCATTGGTGACGGTAGCTTTTCCGCGTTCGCTGAGGACGTGCACCGCCGCTATGCCGGGCCGCAAGGGCTAGGCAACGAGGGCGAGGCATAGGCACTATTGCGGCGGGTCGAACTCCGAGCCCGCAGCGTGTGTTCTGGTTCGTTTCCGTTCCCGCGCTTCGGCTAGCCGCTCGCGTGCCAGCAGATAAAGACCGGCAAGGATGACGATGGCGGCACCGGCCATGGTCCACCATGTGGGGACGTCGCCAAAGACGAGAAACCCGAACGCCGACATCCAGATTAGGCCGAGATAGATATACGGCGCCAGAATACCCGCGGGCGCGAGCCGATGGGCGAGGATGATGATCCAATGGCCGAGCCCGCCCCAGAACCCCAGCGATGCGAACAGCAGCCAGACCCAGCACTGGTCCGGCGATTCCCATTGCATCAACCCGAACGGCGTCATGACCAACACGCCCACGAGCGGCGTATAGGTCTGTGTGACGGCCGGCGGGTCGTAGGCGGCGAGGTAGCGGGTGGCGATGGTGAACAGCGCATAACCCAGCGTCGCGCCCAACGTGAACAGCATGGCCCAGTGGACGTCGCCGATGCCCGGATGCATGACGACAAGCACGCCGATGAAGCCGGCGAAGATCGCCAGCGCGCGGTGCCATCCGACCCACTCTCCAAGCAGGGGGCCTGAGAGCGCAGCGACCAGAAGCGGCATCAGAAAAAAGATCGCGATGTTCTGATCGAGCTGAAGATATTTCAGCGCCACGAAGTTCAGTGCCGTCGTAAGAATCATCAGGCACGAGCGGATAAACTGGATCCAGGGTTTCTCGGACCGTAAGGAGGGCCGCAGCGCGAAGGGCCAAAGGAAGATCGCGCTGAAAACTACGTGCCAGAGAAAGCGCAGCCACACCACCTGGGCGACCGGGACTCCGTGGGTGTCGGTCAGGTACTTGGCGGTGGCATCAAGCGCGGCAATGCAGAGCGTGGCGAGCACCATCAGGCCGATCGCCTTGAGCACTTGGCTCTGCTGGGGGTTCGAGACGAGGCGAGGCGCCATGGTGTTCCGCCGTTAGGCGCCCCTTCTGGCAGCGCTGTGTTTCGGTATGCTCTCTTGCACCATTCCTTGCCAAAGAGCCATTGGCCGATAAAAGAGAGGCCAATGTGGATGGAGGAACCTTGTGGCTGACATACGTGCGATCATCGCCATTGGGCAAAGTGGCCAGCTCGGCCTGAAGGGTGCGATGCCTTGGGAGGGCAACAAGGACCGGGCCTATGTTGCCGATGTCGCCCGATTCTTCGATGTAACGCGGGGTCACGTGGTGATCGCGGGGCCCACGACCATCTCCGCCTTTCCGGAATATGCCTACGAAGACCGCACGATCGTGGAGATCCGCTCGATCCACCACCCCGAGGAAGTTTTTGGCTGGTTCCCGGACCGGGTCGTCTATGTCGGCGGCGGTCCCGTCGTGTGGGACATCTATGCACCCTTCATCCGTCACTGGGACATAAACCGGCTGCCTTATGATGGTGAGGCCGATCGTTGGTTCGACCCCGCCTGGCTGGTGGCGACGGCGGAGGGGGCCTGATCCGCGTCCCGCGATCTCCTCGCACCCAGCCCAAAATCGCCGCCTTTCAAAGATGTCGCAGCCGCGAAAAGATGTTTCCCGGGTTGAGACCGGACGTTAAGACTAGAGAAGAGGACTAGGGGTGTTCTCTTCCAGTTCGGGGCGAACCAGGGGCTCTGATTGCACTGTCGAGGACCGTTTTTAGGGAGATGGTTATAGGCGCCACGGAACCAGGGTTCACCGCAGAGCAGGTCGGCTGGCGGTTCACGCTTGGCGCGATTCTTCTCGTCGGCGCGTATGTGGCCTGGCCAATGATTCCGTTGGTGATGGCCACCGATCTCGACCCCGGTCTCAAAGCCGCGATCTCCGGCGTTTTGGGTGCGACGCCGTTCATGTCGAAATTCCTCGCCATCGCCGTGATGGGCCGGCCGGCCTATTACTTCCTGAAGCGGAAGGTCTATATGCGTCTTCGCCGCCGCTTCGCTGGCTCTCCCGCCGAATAGTCAGCTTGCAGACTGTCTAAAACGCAGAAAATAATAGGTAGAACCAATCAAAAAACTGGTCACGCCATTATCACCTTATTTGCAACTTGATTGGTCGGCACTTGCCATGAAGTTGAGTTCCCCGTGATGGGAAATTAGTATTTTGTTGTGATGCGCGAGGCAATCCTGCCTCAGCACGAATTTAGGAGAGCACCCCCATGAAAAAGACATTGATCCTTGCGACTGCGCTCGCTGCCTTCGCCACACCCGCCCTGGCGATGGGTCCATTCTATGTCATGTTCGACAACGCTGCGAAGAAGTGCGTCATGAGCACCACGGCACCGACCGACACCGCGAAGTTCGCGATGATGGGTTCGTACAAGACCGAGGCCGACGCCAAGATGGCCATGCAGGGCATGACGAAGTGTAAGTAGTCATCCCACGCCGGTTTATTTGAGGACCGGCTATTACTTGGCTGCACAGCCGCTCTCAAGTTCTGAGGGCGGCTGTGTTGCTTTTGCGGCCCGATTCGCGCACCCGGCCTTTGCCCGCGGTCGGCCTGCATCTGCATCACGTAATGTCTGGCACCCCTCACGAAGGGCGGCGCGCAATAAAAAACCCGGCTGGGCAGAGCCAGCCGGGTTTTGGCAATTGCCGGAGAGATAGAGTGTATCGCTATCTCAGCGTCAACGTTGTTTAGCCAAGCTTCAAGGGCTCAACGACAACGGCCTTCTCGTGATGGCCGAAACAGCCGCCGAGGCCGATCGTGGCAGAGATGATGATAGCAGTAGCAATAAGCAGACGCATTGTTTGGTCCCCCGTTTCTTTCTGTCGATTCTGAAATTGACTATATCGCCTTTGGCAGGAAATGCTGTGATGTTTTGGCCACGGTTTGGCGCAAAGTGAAACAAGGTCGCTGGCCCCGAAACCGCTGAAACGAGCCGTTTGCAGTCGATTTCAGGGGCTCGAAACCGCAGCGCCGTTCGCAGAGCCCGCGCCCCAAGGGCAAATACTGCTCTTTCTCGATCCAAGGCACTTTTGCGCGAATCTCTGCGGGATAGACAGCCAGGCACCAAGGCGCCGCTGCCGGTCGTCTACCGGGTCCCGGTCCTGAACATTGGCTAGAGGCGGAACGGCCACAGCATGAGGCCGAGGAGCCAGGCGATAATCTCAAAGGCATTGATAATCTCGACGATCAGATCAGAGGCGAACCACCAAATGACCACGGCCGCGACGCCCACGACCAAAATGACGGCGCATCAAAGCCCCTAAGTTATTGAGTTTGATGGTGAGCGCGCAGGGACTCGAACCCTGGACCCTCTGATTAAAAGTCAGATGCTCTACCGGCTGAGCTACGCGCTCCCACCAAGCTGTTCATATGGAGCGGGAGGCGGGGGGAGGTCAACACGCCATGGGCCTCTTTGCCGGAATCTTTCGCCGCAGGGGATCGAGCCCCCCTGCGAACTATGCGAAATTGGCCTATCCATCGCCCCTCACCATTCAGTATTGTCCCGTCCGAATTCGGAGGTCCAAGCGGCCACGAACAAGAAATCCGGGGGGACGAATCATGACGATCAAGGCAAGGACGGGCAGTCCGTGGCGATACTGGCCGCGGCTCCTGCTGATCGTACCCTTTGCGCTCGTAGGCTGGGTTCCCTTCTACAATCGGATTGAGCCAAGGCTTTTCGGCGTTCCCTTCTTCTACTGGTACCAGCTCGTCGCGATTATTGCAGGCGCTGCGGTCGTCATGTGCGTCTATTACCTCGACCGGCGCCAGACACGGGCGGCAGAGCGGGGACCGTGCGCGGGCGACACGGACGAGGGCGCCGGTCCCGGAGCCCGCCCGTGAATTTCAATCTCACAGCGACCATCGTTTTTGTCGGGCTGTTTCTATTCGTCACCTGGGTCGGTTTTATCGCCGCCCATTGGCGCAAAGCCGATCTCGATCAGCTCCACGAATGGGGCCTGGGCGGGCGCCGCTTCGGCACGATCGTGACCTGGTTTCTGCTGGGGGGTGACCTCTATACGGCCTACACGTTCATCGCGGTGCCGGCACTCGTCTACGGCGTTGGAGCGATGGGTTTCTTCGCCGTGCCCTATACGATCCTGATCTACCCGATCCTGTTCCTGGTGTTTCCGCGGCTATGGGTCATCGCCAAGAGAGAGGGACACGTCACCGCGGCGGACTATATCCGGTTCCGTTTCAACTCGCGGGCTTTGGCGCTTGCAGTTGCCGTCACGGGTCTGGTCGCGACCATGCCCTATATCGCGCTCCAGCTCATCGGTATGGAAGTGGTGATCGGTGCGCTCGGCTTTTCCACCGAAGGCTTCACCGGCCACATTCCGCTCATCATCGCCTTCATCATTCTCGCCGCGTTCACCTATACGAGCGGGTTGCGCGCACCGGCACTCATCGCGGTGGTGAAGGACATGCTAATCTTCATCACGATCTTTGCAGCGATCGTGATTATACCCGCTAAGCTAGGGGGTTACGGGGCCATCTTCGACGCCGTTCCAAAGGCGAAGCTGACCCTGGCACCGCCGATCGGAAACTCCCTCGGCAATTACAGCGCCTATATCACGCTGGCGCTCGGCTCCGCCTGCGCGTTGTTCCTCTATCCGCATTCGATGACGGGAATCTTGAGTGCCTCGAGCGGCCGCGTCATCAGGCGCAATGCCGCAGCACTCTCTGCTTATTCCTTCGTGCTGGGGCTGATCGCGTTGCTGGGGTACATGGCGATCGCGGCCCGCGTCGATCAGAATCCTCTTCATGCGGATGGCTTCGAACGGTACGGCGCGAACTTCGCCGTGCCGGCCCTCTTTCTCGACATGTTCCCAAGCTGGTTCGTTGGCGTAGCGTTTGCCGCAGTTGCCATTGGCGCGCTCGTTCCCGCCGCGATCATGTCCATCGCCTGCGCCAATCTGTTCACGCGCAACCTCTACAAGGAGTATTGGCGTCCGAGCTGCAGCGATGCCGAAGAAGCCCGCGTGGCCAAGATCGTATCGCTCGTGGTGAAGGTCGGCGCCGTGGTCTTCATTCTGGCGATTCCGAAGAGCTATGCCATTCAGCTGCAGCTTCTTGGCGGCATCTGGATCATCCAGCTCCTGCCGCCAATTCTGCTGGGTCTGTTCACACGCGGATTCCATGCGCATGCGCTGTTGTTGGGCTGGGCCGCCGGGACCGCGGTGGGCACCTATATGGCGGCCACGCGCGGGTTCGTGTCATCGATCTATCCGTTGGAAGTTCTGGGCCTCACGGTGCCGGGTTACGCGGCGCTCTATTCGGTCCTTGTGAACTTTCTCGTAGCCGTGGCCTTAAGTCCCGTGCTGGATCGTCTCTGGCCTCAGCGCGAACTGCTCGACCAGCGCTCGAATCGCCGATAGGCTCCTCGTGCCGGCTGTCTCGTCGCCTTCAAGCAAGGGTCGGGGCAGCGATAGGGAGGGATCGTCATGGCACAACACAACCCGCAAACTCGGGCGTACTTGCTCATCGTCATGGTGGCGATTGTGGTCTGCTTTGTTATCGCGTTGTTCGTCCTTGGCGGCGGTGACAGCGAGACACACACCGCGACGGACCAAGAGGGCGAGCACAAGGCGCAATCTTCGGAGCCGGCCCATAAGGAAGACAGGTCCACGGAGGACGCACGATCCGGGGCACAGATGGGTGACGGCGCGGAGGTGACCGACGATCTGTCACCGCCCGACGAGATGATCGACGAACCGCTGCTGGATGGAGCGCCGGCGCCCGAGACGCCGTCAGTGTCGGAGACACCGCCAGCAGCACCGAATCCTTGAGCTAGGCGAGGCTCGAAGCTGGCTAAGAATTGGCGCGGGCTGGGATCGAAACCTGGCTGTATGGGGCTGCAACCCGCAATTGCAGTGCCAATACAGCCCGCTTTCACGATGCCAAAAAGGAGAGCCCCGGCGCGGGGAGTGCCGAGGCTCGTACGCATTACACGGAACGCACTATCGGCCCAGACCGAACTCAACTGGGCATAGGAAGTATGCCGAGTGCCTATGGTAGTTCTATGACTATTCGTTGTCAGTTTATTTAATAGCCACAGAGACTTGCGCCGAGAATCTCAGCCTGTTTGAGGATCCCGGCGAGCCGTGCCACGGCGCGATACTCGGCGCCTTATGAATCCGTTCTCGCGGGCCCAGTCCCGTGCATCTTGTGCCAAGGGGTCCCGCATGCAAAATGCATGTGGCGGTATTGGAAATCCTTCTCGAGGACAGTGACATGCGGTGGCGTGGCCAACGGCAGAGCCGAAATGTGGAAGACCGGCGGGGCAGCGGCCCTGGCGCCTTCAGATTTCCATTTCCCAGAGGCGGCGGGATGCGCTTCCCTTCAAGCGGCAGCGGTGGAAAGAAAGGCGGCGGCATCGGCTTGCTAGGCGTTCTGGTGATCCTAGGCTTGGCTTTGTTCTTTGGCTTTAATCCTGGTTCCCTGATGCAAGGATCTGGACCGAGTGGCGGACGCGGGTCGGGCTTCCCGGACATTCGATTGCCGCAGCAACAGCCGCAAACCACAAATTTTCCGGCACCAAGCCAGCCAGGCCAGATTGGCAAGCCGCAATCGTCCAGCGACGACGACCTCAAGGGTTTTGTGTCCGTGGTGCTCGGCACCACCGAGGACGTTTGGAACAGCGTCTTTGGGCAGTTGGGCGCGCGATACAGGGAGCCGAGTCTTGTTCTATTTGAAGGTTCCGTTCGCTCGGCATGTGGGACCGGCATGGCCGCGATGGGGCCGTTCTACTGCCCCGCGGACGAAAAGGTTTACATCGACCTCGACTTTTATCGTGAGCTGAAGAACCGGTTCCGAGCGCCGGGTGACTTCGCCCAGGCCTATGTCATTGCCCATGAGGTGGGACATCACGTGCAGAAAGTGCTCGGGATCGCCGACAAGGTCGAAGGGGCGAAGCGCCGGATGGGCCGAAAAGGCGGCAACGCCTTGCAGGTCCGCATGGAGTTGCAGGCGGATTGCTTCGCCGGCGTGTGGGCCCATCAGATGCAGGCCGACAAGGGTCTCATTGAGCCAGGCGATATCGACGAGGCGCTTCGAGCGGCCAGCGCTATCGGCGACGATCGCATTCAGCGACAAACCCAAGGGTATGTGGTACCGGACTCATTTACCCATGGTTCTTCGGAGCAACGGGTGCGCTGGTTCCGCCGAGGCTTCCAGAGCGGGCAGCTGCAAGCCTGCGATACGTTCAATACAAATCAATTCTAGACTGCTTTAAATTGCAAATGCACGGCGGCGGTGTGGTGCGGCGGAACCAAATCAAGCTTACGCTGGTTTTGTGAGCAGGGTCAGTCAAGTGCGGTCCGTATCCGGACCCAATATAGAGATAAGCGGGGGGCCAGTTGGGTACATCCTGATGGTTGGTGGCCGCAGCGGGCATCGCTGTGACTGTCGGTGGCGGCCCGATTGCGGTTGCTTCAGACGATGAGGTGGTTCTAGGGACGACAGTGCCATTGACAGGCGCTCACAAGCGCAGCGGCACCGACACGCACAACCGATACGAACTGGCTATTCGCCGGATCAACGAACGGGGTGGCTTCGATGTCGACGGAAAGCGATAT
>NZ_JBAWCQ010000172.1:0-2476 GCF_049590335.1 Methyloceanibacter sp. | reverse complement strand
GCTCCAATCTTGGCTTCTTCACTACCTTCATAGAGGAGATGTGGTCGCGCAATCTGGGCAATCTTCTCATCAGTCCTTTGCGGCCGCATGAGCTTGTCATGGCGCTTTGCCTGTGGAGTGTCTTGCGGCTTTCGATCGGCATGCTTCCCGTCACTGGGGCCGCGTTCTTTATATTCGGCTTCAACCTGCTCGATCTCGGCCTGTGGCTTGCGGTCTTCTTCGCTATGCTGGTGGTGACGAGCTGGTCCTTGGGGCTGATCGCGGCAGGCGTCATGTTGCGCTACGGCCTCGGCGCCGAGGAACTGGCCTGGTCGCTTGCGTTCTTGCTGTTGCCGCTCACCTGTGTCTATTACCCGCTGTCCGCTCTACCAGCCTGGCTCCAGCCCGTGGCGCTTGCGCTTCCCCCGACCCATGTCTTCGAAGGTATGCGCTCGATCCTGTTGGAACATCGCTTCGATCCCGGTGATCTGTGGTGGGCAATCGGCCTGAATGCGGTCTATCTGGCCATCGGGTACGGTGTATTCGGTTGGTTGTTGAGCCGTGCGCGTGACAATGGTTCGCTGTTGCAGCTTGGTGAGTGAGACCATGAAACGTCGGTTGCTTCTTGTGATTGTGGGGAGTTTTCTGCTTGGATCCTTGATCGGCGTCGGAGCGCTCATTCTCGGCCAGCAGACCCCAAACCAGAACCGCGTGATCACCAGCGGGCAGGCGTTGATCGGCGGTCCGTTCGAGCTTGTCGGCAAGGATGGGAAGACCGTCACGGACAACGACTTCCGTGGGCGCTACATGCTCGTGTTTTTCGGATTCACGCACTGTCCCGATATCTGTCCCGCCGAACTGCAGGTCATGTCGGCTGCGCTGGACGATCTTGGCGCTCAGGCCGATCGGGTGGTCCCGGTCTTCATCACCGTGGACCCCGAGCGCGACACGCCTGAGCTCGTGTCGGCCTATGTAGCAAATTTCGGCCCGAACTTCGTGGGGCTAACGGGATCGCCCGACGCGATCGCCAAGGCGGCCAAAGCCTACCGGGTTACCTACCAGAAGTTTCAAGACGAGAACTCTGGGGAGAATTATAGCGTCGATCATTCGGCGCTGCTCTACCTCATGGGGCCCAATGGCGAGTTCGTGACCCATTTCCCGTACGGAACATCCCCAGAAAAAATGGCTGAGACGTTGCGCCGCCTTCTTTGATCGCGCGACAGTCCCCCCCTGCGTCCATCTGTCGTTGCGGCGCAGCATAAAATCACCATCTCATTTCGCGATGCAGTATTAGACTGAAGCGAGTCGGAGGCACTCATGCTTTACCATTTCTATGAGCTCAATCAGGCTGTGCTGCATCCTGCCCGGGCGGCGGCGGAAGCCTACCGGCTGCTGTGGCGGAATCCGTTGAATCCTGTGTCTCATTCGGTCATGGGCCGTGGCGCGGCGGCTGCACTCGAGCTCTTCGAGCGCTCGACACGCCGTTACCGCAAGCCGGACTGGGAAATCGATCGGGTGGTGGCGCATGGCAGGGACGTGGCTGTAAAGCCGGTTACGGTTCTCACCAAGCCATTCTGCAATTTAGTGCATTTCCAGCGCGATCTTCCAACGGCCGACCAGAAAAAAGACCCCAAAGTCCTTCTGGTCGCCCCGATGGCGGGACATTTCGCGACCCTCTTGCGCGGGACCGTGCGGGATCTGCTGCCCGACCACGATGTCTATATGACCGAGTGGATCGACGCGCGCTTTGTGCCGCGGGCGGCGGGGGCGTTCGATCTCGACACCTATATCGACTATATCATTGAATTTTTGGAGGCTTTCGGTGGCGATGTGCATGTGGTGGCTGTTTGCCAGCCCACCGTGCCCGTCTTCGCGGCCGTGTCGGTGATGGAAGCTCGGCGTGACCGCAACGTGCCGCGCTCCATGGTGCTCATGGCCGGCCCCATCGACACCCGCAAGAGCCCAACAGCAGTGAATAAATACGCTATGGGTAAGCCGCTGAGCTGGTTCCGGCGGAACGTCATCACCCAGGTGCCATGGCCATATCCGGGCCATATGCGGCTGGTCTATCCCGGCTTCCTGCAGCTCTCCGGCTTCATGGGGATGAATCTGGAGCGGCATGTGACCGCCCATCGCGATCTCTTCCACAACTTGATACAGGGCGACGGCGATTCCGCGGACAAGCACCGGGAGTTCTATGACGAGTTTCTCGCCGTGATGGATCTGTCGGCCGAATACTATCTCCAGACCATCGAGACCGTGTTCATGGAGCACAGGCTGCCAAAGGGTGAGATGCGCCATCACGGGACCGTCGTCGATCCCTCGAAGATCAAGCGCGTGCCTCTGATGACAGTCGAAGGCCACAAGGACGACATCACCGGCGTCGGCCAGACCGAGGCTGCGCAGGATTTGTGCACAAGCCTGCCGGACACGATGCGGGCCCACCACCTGCAGGCGGGAGTGGGCCATTATGGCGTCTTCAACGGCTCGCGCTTCC
>NZ_JBAWCQ010000171.1:0-7144 GCF_049590335.1 Methyloceanibacter sp. | reverse complement strand
CCCTTCGTGAAGGAGCACAACGTGGAACTCGGGCCTGGGATCAAGGAGCGCTTCGAGATCGCAGCCGGGGTGACCCCCGAGGCCGCGGAAGATGCGCGGACCCTCCGGCGCGTCGTGACGGCCCATCTCAAATCCATCTTGCAGCCGGGCACGGCCATCGTCCTGCCGACCACGCCGACGCAGCCCCCGGAGCGCGATATTCCCGACGGCGCCTCTTTCGTGGAGTACCGCACGGTGACCCTACAGAACACCTGCCTGGCCGGCCTTGCCGGGCTGCCGCAGGTCTCGGTTCCCGTGGGCGAAGCCGCGGGCTGCCCGGCCGGGCTGTCTTTCATCGGCTGGGAGGGCGGCGATGAGTCCTTGTTGGACTTAGCGGTGGGCCTCTCCGATCTGCTAAAGAGCGACTGAGCCGGAAACAACGGCAGGACAACGCCTCGAAGGAGACAGCCGAACGGTGTCGACACTCAAACCCTATCTCTATCTCGCCCTTGCGATCGTGTTCGAGGTGATCGGGACCACCGCGCTGAAGGAATCCGACGGCTTCACACGTCTGGGGCCCAGCATCGTCACGGCGGTGGCCTATGCCATCTCCTTCGCCGCGCTCGCACTTACCCTCAAAACGATCCCCGTGGGGCTCGCCTATGCCATCTGGTCGGGCGTCGGCATTGTCCTGATCGCGACAGTCGGCTGGTTTCGCTTCCGGCAGACCCTCGACACACCGGCCATCGTCGGGCTTGGCCTGATCATCGTGGGCGTCGTCATCATCAATGCCTTCTCGAAGTCGCTCCCCCATTAGCTTGACTTCCGGGATGCGCTGGCCGACATTCCGGCGAAATTCATGGCAGCTCAGTTTCGAGCCGCCACCCTTTCCGGGGTCTTTCAGGGGAAAGATTAGGAAAGGGCGGTCAACACCCGTCAGCGCGATGCGCCCACGGGTGCTTTTTTCGTTGCGCTACTGGCCTTTGGCCTATTTGAGGGCATGGCCGCATGGAGCGCAGGTGAGGAACGAGCTTCTGGTCCGCAATGTGGAGGCGGATGCGATGACGCGAACATTGAAGGGTCAACTCCTTAGCGTAACCGCGGCGCTAGTGCTCTCCGGCCTGTCTGCGACGGCGCTGGCCCATCGGCCGCAAGTCCCGATCATTGCGGGCGGGGAAGAGGATTTCGACGCCTGCGGATCGCAGGGCGTTGTGCGCGGCCTCGATGCCGGCGGCGATGGATTTCTGGCCGTTCGCTCCGGCCCCAGCTCCAAGCATGCCATGCTGGACAAGGTCTATAACGGCGCCATTCTCAATCTCTGCGACGAGCGCCGGAACTGGCTGGGCGTCGTCTACTCCCACGAGACCAAGGATTGCGGCGTTGGCACGCCCTGGCCCCGCCGACAAGGTTATTCCGGCCCATGCCGCTCCGGCTGGGTCTATCGCAAATATGTCGCAGGGTTCGCCGGCTGATGTTCGAGACACTTTCAGACCGCCTTTCCGGAATTTTCGACAAGCTCACGCGCCGTGGCGCGCTGAGCGAGGCCGATGTGTCCGAGGCCATGCGCGAGGTGCGCCGTGCCCTGATCGAGGCCGATGTCGCACTCGACGTGGTGAAATCCTTCACGGATCGAGTCAAGTCCAAGGCCGTCGGCCAGGATGTGGTGAAATCGGTGACGCCCGGCCAGATGGTCGTCAAAATCGTCAACGACGAGATGATCCGCATGCTGGGGTCAGAGGTCCAAGGCATCGACCTCGCGGCCACGCCGCCCGTCGTCATGATGATGGTCGGCCTGCAGGGATCCGGTAAGACGACGACCACGGCGAAGCTTGCGCTTCGCCTGACCACCCGCGACAAACAAAAAGTCATAATGGCCTCGCTCGATACGCGCCGCCCGGCTGCGCAGGAGCAGCTTCGGGTACTGGGCGAGCAGGCGGATGTCGCGACGCTACCCATAGTCGAAGGCCAGACCCCGACTGAGATCGCCGGCCGCGCCGTCAAAGCGGCAAAACTTGGCGGCTTCGACGTATTGCTGCTCGACACCGCCGGCCGCACCCATATCGACGAAGAGCTGATGGCTGAGACGGCCGCCATCGAGAAGATCGCCCAGCCGCACGAAACCCTGCTCGTCGCCGATGCCCTGACGGGTCAGGACGCGGTCAATCTTGCCAAGAATTTCGGCGAGCGCGTCGCCCTCACCGGCATTGTCTTGACGCGCGTCGACGGTGACGGCCGCGGCGGTGCGGCGCTTTCCATGCGCGCCGTGTGCGGCAAACCCATCAAGCTGATGGGCGTCGGCGAAAAGCTTGATGCGCTCGAAGACTTCCATCCGGACCGGATCGCAGGCCGCATTCTCGGCATGGGCGACGTCGTCGGCCTCGTCGAAAAGGCCATGGAGACTGTCGAGGTCGACAAGGCCCAGAAGATGGCCGAGCGGCTCAAGAAGGGCGCCTTCGACATGAACGACCTCGCCGAGCAGATGCAGCAGATGCAGAAGCTCGGGGGCATGGGCGGCGTGCTCTCGATGCTGCCCGGCATCGGCAAGGTCAAGAAGCAGCTCGACGCCGCCAATCTCGACGACACCATTCTCAAGCGCCAGCAAGCGATCATCGGCTCCATGACGAAGGCCGAGCGCAAGACCCCAAAACTGCTGAATGCCTCGCGCAAGAAGCGCGTGGCGGCGGGTTCGGGCACGAGCGTGCAGGACATCAACAAGCTCGTAAAAATGCACCGCCAGATGGCCGACATGATGAAGGCCATGGGTAAGAAACGCGGCGCGCTGTCGGCCTTGTTCGGCGGCGGCATGGCGCAAATGCCGGCGGACATACCCGACGGAGGGAGCCTTCCCAAGGGCGCGGAGCTCCCGGCCAATTTCCCGGGTCTGCCCGGCGGCGGACTTCCCAGCGGCCTTCCAGGGCTACCCGGCGCAGGGCTTCCGGGCGGCTTGCCGCCCGGCCTTCCAGGTCTCTCCGGTCAGCGCAAGAAGAAGCGCTGACGGCGGCTCAGGATTTCAACACCAACGAAACGCATCTATTCGAACAACACTTAGGAGCAAGAAACAATGTCATTGAAGATAAGACTGGCGCGGGGCGGCGCCAAGAAGCGCCCGTTTTACCGCATCGTCGTCGCCGACTCGCGCAGCCCGCGCGATGGCCGCTACATCGAGAAAATCGGCACGTTCAACCCGCTGCTGCCGCGCGACTCCGAGGACCGCATTCAGCTGGATACGGACCGCGTCAAGCACTGGCTCTCCAACGGCGCCCTGCCGACCGACCGCGTGCTCCGCTTCCTGGATGCCGAAGGTCTCATGAAGCGCGAGCCGCGCAACAATCCGGAGAAGGCCAAGCCTGGTAAGAAGCGCCTCGAGCGCGAGGAAGCCAAGCGCGCCGCCGGGGAAGAAAAGGCCGCCGCGGCCGAGGCTGAGAAGGAAGCAGCCAAGCAGGCAGAAACCGACAAGGAAGCTACTGACGCGGCTACCGCCGCCCAGGCCGAGGCTTCCGAAGAGGCCACCGACGAGGTTGCCGCCGAGGAAGCCAAAGAAGCTTCCGAATAGGGAAGCTTTTGATCAAAGGCGTTCCCTGAGCTTGGGCGAGGAGGCGGACTTGAAAGAACAGTCGGACCTGGTGCTCGTCGGTCAGATCGGTGCTGCGCAAGGGTTGAAGGGCGAAGTGCGCTTGCGCTCTTACACTCAGGACCCCGCCGACATCGCCGCCTACGGTCCGCTGCGAGACGAGGCCGGCTCGAAGACGATCGAGATCCAACGTCTCCGCGTCACACCCAAGGCAGTGATCGTCCGCATCAAGGGCGTGACGACACGCGAAGCCGCCGAAGCGCTGAACCGCACCAGGCTCTATATCGCGCGGGACGCACTGCCTGAGGCGGCGGACGACGAGTGGTACGTCGCCGACCTGATCGGCTTAAAGGCGGTCTCGCCGGATGGGGCACCGATAGGAACGGTGGCGACCGTCCATAATTTCGGTGCCGGCGACATCATCGAGATTGCACGCGCAGAGGGCAGTCCATCGCTCCTCATAGCCTTTACCGACGACACCGTGCCGAACATCGATGTCGTCGGCGGCCGGCTCGTGCTGATCCCGCCTGAGGAGTTGGAAACCTCAGAAGACGATGTGGGCTCAGGCGGGTAACGTAACGTCATGGGGGAGAAGCGCGTTACACGCTAGAGTGCCCGCCATGACGACCCACACCGCAGCCTCGCCGGAGCCCCCCGCCAAGTGGCGCGCAGGCGATCTCCCAATGCTCAGTCGCCTCGGACCTTTGCGCCGCTTCGCCGAGATCGGCATTGCGGACTATCCGCGTGAGGAGCGCATCCGGTTGGCGATCATCAATGTGATGGCACTGCTGATTGCCGTGACGTCGATGACCTACGTGGCGACCTATGCGAGCTTCGGGGTCGTGAAGTACTGGCCGCTCATCGCTGTCAATCTCGGCCTCATGGCCATCGCACTGCTCGCCCCGCTCGCGCATCGCATCAACGACATTGCCGCGGTCGTGCTGATCTGGGTCGCCGAGTACGCGGCCCTGTTCTTCTTCGTGCGCGCGCTGGGGCACAATTCGGGCATCCAGCTAAACTATATCATCGGCGCGGCGGTGGCCTTCGCGATTTGCGGGCTAGGGCATATCCGGCTCGTCGTCGCCGCTGTCCTATCCGGGCTCGCACTCCATTTGGCCACTTGGTTTCTCTACCCACCCGGCAGCGCCCGTATCACGGCGGACGTCGGCCTGCTGCATAATCTCTATGTCTCCTCCGCCGTCACGACATTCGGCATCGTCGCGCTTGTGGTGGGTTACGCCCTGACCAAGGCGGATCGCGCCCGGGCCGAAGCCGACCGCCTTCTTGCCAACATTCTGCCCGAACCGGTCATCGACCGCTTGAAACAGGCCCCGGGCGCGCGCATCGCCGACGCCGTGTCCAATGCCTCCGTTCTGTTCAGCGATCTCGTCGGCTTCACAAGCCTCTCGCAGGAACTCGGCGTGGCGCGCACCGTGGAAATACTCGACAGGCTCGTGACCGAGTTCGATCGTCTGGCGGCCCTGCATGGGGTCGAGAAGATCAAGACTATCGGCGATGGCTACATGGCCGTGGCAGGCGTCAGCCGTCCGCAGTCCGATCATTGCCAGCGCCTCGCACGGCTGGCGCTGGCGCTGCCCGGCCTCGTCGCCACACTGTCCAAGACCCACGATGTCGACTTGCGGGTCCGGATCGGCATCGCCAGCGGCCCGGTCATGGCGGGGGTGATCGGCGCGGACAAATTCTCCTACGATGTCTGGGGTGAGACCGTGAACCTCGCGGCACGCCTCGAGTCGCACGGCCTACCCGGCGAGATCCAGGTCTCGGCGGACGTGCGCGACGCGCTCGGCGAAGAGTTCCTTCTGACCCGTCGGGGTACCATCCCGATCAAAGGTGTCGGCATGGTCGAAACGTGGTTCCTGATTGAGGATGCGAGCGCCGGACGCGATGCCGGGGCATAACGGTTCTGCCATAAGGGAAACGGCATGACTTGGAAGGCCACTGTCCTGACCCTGTTCCCGGAGATGTTTCCGGGTCCGCTCGGTTTGAGTCTTGCGGGCAAGGCGCTCGTCGAGGGTCTTTGGAGCCTCGAAGCCATCGACATTCGCGACTTCGCCAAAGACAAGCATCGCTCCGTGGATGACACGCCCGCCGGCGGCGGGGCCGGCATGGTGATGCGCGTGGACATCGCCGCGGCCGCCATCGATGCCGCGAAAGCCGCCGCCCCGGCCGAGAGCCCTGCGATTTACCTCTCGCCGCGCGGAACCCCGCTGACCCAAGAGCGTGTTCAGGCGCTCGCCAAGGGCCCTGGCGTAATCCTACTCTGCGGCCGCTTCGAGGGGTTGGACCAGCGCGTGCTGGACGCGCGCGACATCGAGGAAATCTCCATCGGGGACTATGTGCTCTCGGGCGGAGACCTGGCCGCGCAAGTGCTGATGGATGCTTGTGTACGCCTGCTGCCCGGCGTCCTTGGCAATGTCGGGACGCTCACGGAAGAAAGCTTCGCCTCCGGCCTCCTGGAATATCCGCACTACACGCGCCCGCGCGACTTCGAAGGCCAAACGATTCCAGATGTGCTGCTCTCGGGCGATCACGAAAAAATCGACAAATGGCGCCGCGAACAGGCTGAAGAGTTCACAAAAACCCGCCGGCCAGATCTTTGGGCAAAGCGCGGGAAGGCGTGAACTTGATACAAGCCCTGGCGTCGATCCAAACCCAAACCTTGACCCAAGTCAGGGCGGTTTGGCGCGAGCGATACAATCTTCCATGAAAAAGAAGGAGTTGGGCATGAAAGCGATGATGGTGCTCGTTGCCACGATGGTGGCCGGGTTATCCCAAGGCGCGCTGATGCGCGGCGCAACTGCGCAAGACGCCAATATCGTGGCCGGACGGGCCTATGCGGTGGAGGTGTGTGCCGACTGTCATGCGGTACTGGCGGGCGAGGACCTCTCCTCGCGGCTGGGTGCCACGGCCTTCCAGGAGATCGCCGAGACGCCCGGGATGACGGAATACGCCCTGTCCGTTTGGCTGCAGACTTCGCACCCGACCATGCCCAATATCATCCTGGAACAGGACGATATGCGGAACGTGATCGCCTATATCCGCAGCCTCGACCGGAGGCCCTAAGGACCGGATTTCAACCCGGAAAACCATCGACAAGGCCGACAAGCTGGGGTAGGACAACTCCGCTGGCTGCCGGGCGTTCGCCTTGGGCGGCCTTCTAGGCCTGGAAGACTAATCCAGACCCCTGACCAATCAAAAAGAATGGCGTTCGTCATGTGGTCGACAACGGCCCGGCAGGCGCCCCGCGAAAGGTATCGAGATGAACATTATTGAAGAGCTCGAAAAAGAGCAGGTCACCGAGCGCTTGAACAAGCGCAGCGTGCCGGAATTTGGCCCCGGTGACACCGTCCGCGTTAACGTGAAAGTGGTGGAAGGCGAGCGCAGCCGTGTTCAGGCCTATGAAGGCGTATGCATCGGCCGCGCCGGTGGCGGCATCCACGAGAACTTCACCGTCCGCAAGATTTCCTATGGCGAGGGCGTCGAGCGCGTCTTCCCTATCCATTCGCCGCTGATCGAGTCCATCGAAGTGGTCCGCCACGGCCGTGTGCGCCGGGCCAAGCTCTATTATCTTCG
>NZ_JBAWCQ010000170.1:0-7753 GCF_049590335.1 Methyloceanibacter sp. | reverse complement strand
AGGTTGCAGGAGAGTGGGGAAGCAAACCGGGGAAGAAGCGGGGCAGCATCAGTCTTGAAGGTCCTCATTGATGGGGCGCAAATCGCGTCATAGCTGATTCGCTATCACCCAAAATACGTCATTTCCTCACGCCTAGTGTGGGAAGCTCCGGCCCTCCCCGCAAGGGCTAAGAACGCTTTGTTGTGGCACGCAAAATTACGCTTTCGCAACAGAATCCCCAAAATCGAACTGCGGTAAAGGACATGTTTACCCTTCGGGTGCACTGTTTTGGCACAGCAGGGGTCTCGATTAGCCAAGTGTATCGGCTTCAGCGGCGCCTGCTCATGTAGATTTTTGCGTAACCAGTGAGTCTAGCGTCATGCCCAAGTGCGTTTTGGTCGTCGATGACGACCCTACCCATCGCCGTATTCTTGAAGAGACCACCAAGCGGTTCGGCTACGAGGTTCAATCCGCCGACGGCGGCGAAGCGGCACTTGCTGCATTGCAGGCCGGCGACGCGGGCGAAATCGCCCTCGTTCTTCTCGATCTTGTGATGCCCGGCACGGACGGCATGGCCGTTCTCGCCGCCATGCGTTCCCTCCCGAAAAAGCCCCCCGTCATCGTTCAGACGGCCAACGGCAGTATCGACGCGGCCATCGGCGCCATGCGCGCGGGCGCCGTCGACTTCGTGGTCAAGCCCGTGAGTCCCGAACGGCTCGAAGTGTCCATCAAAAACGCCCTGCGGATTGAAGCGCTCGCCGGCGAGATCAGTCGCATGAAGGCGACCGCCAATGGAAAGCTCGGTTTCTCCGACCTGATCGCCGGCAGCGACACCATGGAGCGTGTCATCAAGGTCGGCCGGCGTGCCGCCTCATCGAACATTCCCGTCCTGATCGAAGGCGAATCGGGCGTGGGCAAAGAACTGGTCGCCCGCGCGATCCAGGGCGAAAGCGCACGTAAGGCGAAGCCGTTTGTGACCGTGAATTGCGGAGCCATCCCCGAGAACCTCGTCGAGAGTATTCTCTTCGGCCACGAGCGGGGCTCATTCACCGGCGCCACGGATAAACGCGTCGGCAAGTTCGTCGAAGCCGATGGCGGAACGCTGTTCCTCGACGAGATCAGCGAACTGCCTTTGGATGCGCAAGTGAAGCTGCTGCGCGCGCTTCAAGAAGGCGAGATCGATCCCGTGGGCGGTAAACAGTCGGTCAAAGTGAATATTCGGCTGATCTCGGCCACCAACCAAAATCTGATCAAGCTGGTGCAAGAGGGCCGCTTCCGAGAGGACCTCTATTACCGCTTGAACGTCTTCCCCATCTGGGTGCCGCCCCTACGGGAGCGGCTGGAGGACGTTCCCGAACTGGTTCGCCATTTCATGGCGCGCTTCGCCGCCGAAGAAGGCAAACGCGTGGACGGACTCGACGCAGAGGCCGATGCGATGCTGCAGCGCTATAGCTGGCCCGGTAATATTCGACAGCTCGAAAACACGGTGTTCCGCGCCGTCGTGCTGGCGGATTTGCCAACGCTCTCCGTCAGCGAGTTCCCGCAGATCGCTGCGCATGTGGAAGGCTACGCCGTCACCGTGCCGCCGGCACCGGCACCGAGAGATCCGATGCCCCGCATCGAGGGGCCCGTCATGCTCGGTCAATCGGCAGACACGCCGAAGACGATCCATGTACCGACGCCCGCCGGCAAGGACTCGGTGGGCATCCCCGCACTCGGCGCCAATGGCGACATCCGGTCTTTGGAAGCCGTCGAAGCGGACATGATCCGGCTCGCGTTCGGGCGCTATCGCGGACGCATGACGGAAATCGCCAAACGGCTCGGCATCGGACGTTCCACGCTCTACCGCAAGATGCGCGAGATCGGTCTTGAAGCGCGGCCCAACTAAGCCTGAAGGGGGACTTGTGCCATGAAGCCCATTCACATGATCGCATTGGCGCTTCTTTGCGCAACTTTGCCGGGCCTGCCTGCGAGCGCCGCGGACAAGGAAACGACCGAGACTGCGATGCTTAGTGCCGAGCCGCTCAGCACCGATTTGCTCCGCATACAAATGTTCGGTGCGGTGGTTGATACTGCAAAGCCCGATGTCAAGAAGGAAGCGGCTCCGGTCAGTCTACGCACCAACGCACCCGTCGCGAACAAGCCTGCCCTGCGTGAGCCCGACGCCGCGCCCAAGGGTGCAGCGCGGAAGATAGCTGCACCTAAAGCGGCTGCGCCAAAGCCCGAGATGCGCCGCGCGGACACGCCGCGCATCGCAAGCCCCGCAATATCGGCAGATCCCCTGCAGCACGCCGTGCAGAGACGCTTGTCCGATGGCGCCTCCGCCACGGCCTCACTCAAGGCAGGCGAGAAGGCCGCGCTCGTAAAGTACTACGACGAGCTCGGGCGGCCCCTTCTTTGGGTCGACGAGAAAGGCCTGACCGCGCGCGGCAAAGCCGTGACGTCCGAGATCGCACGTGCCGGCGACTACGGTCTTGACGCCTCAGACTACAAATTGCCCGATCTAAGCGGCTTCGACAGAACCGCGCCGGACGCGACGGCCACGCTCGCCATAGCGGAACTTGAGATCAGCCGGACCGTGCTCGCTTACGCGCGGGATGCCCGCGGCGGCCGCATCGATCCCCGCAGAATCTCGCGCAATCTGGACCCGACGCTGGCGTTGCCGAAGCCGGATGAGGTCATCCAGTCGATTGCCTATCGCCCCGACGCGGGCGCTTACTTGCGCAGCTTTCAGCCGCAGCATCCCCAATTCGAAGCGTTGCGCAAAAAGCTGCGCGCCCTGCGCGGCGACGGCACGGACAGGGAAAACGCCGAGCCGAAGATTCAACTTTCGGGCGGGCCTCTGCTCCGGCTTGGCGATACGGACCCGCAGGTCGCCTTGCTACGGAGACGGCTCGATGTGCCCCAAGGGGACAATCCCGAACGCTATGACGACGCGCTCGCCGAGGCGGTGAAGCGCTTCCAACGGGAGCACAACACCACGGCCGACGGCGTGGTCGGGCCCGGCACGCGGCGGCTCTTGAACAAGCCGCATCTGCGCAATGCCGGCAGCCCGGCGGACATCAGGAAGATTCTACTGAACATGGAACGCTGGCGCTGGCTGCCCCAGGATCAAGGCCAGTTCTATGTCACCGTGAACGTGCCGGAGTTCATGCTGCGGGTGGTCAAGGACGATGAAACGATCCACACGACCCGGGTCGTGGTCGGCAAGGCCAGAACGCCGACGCCCGTTTTCTCGAACGACATGAAGTCCGTGGTGTTCGGCCCCTATTGGAACGTTCCGAATTCCATAAAGACCGGCGAGATCCGGCCCTATATCCGCCCCTATGGCGGTGGCTGGTACGGGCGCCGTTGGGACACCCGCGTGCTGGAGCAGCATGAGCTGCGTATCAAGTACAACGGTCAGCATGTCGATCCGCAGACGATCGACTGGGCCCGCGCGGACGTCCGCAAGCTCCATTTCTATCAGCCGCCGAGCCCCAAGAACGTGCTTGGGCGGGTCAAGTTCGTGTTCCCCAACAAGCACGACGTCTACATGCACGACACCCAGGAAAAGCACTTCTTCAAACGGTCCGTGCGCGCCGAGAGTCATGGCTGCATGCGCGTGCAGAACCCTGACGACGTCGCCGCAATCATTCTGAAGCATGATCAGAACTGGAGTGCCCAGAAAACGCAGACCGCATTCAACACCGGCTATGACAAGCGCGTGTCATTGAAAACTGCCGTGCCTGTCTACATCACCTATTTCACGCTCTGGGTGAACGAGGACGGTTCGATCAAGACCTATCGCGACCTTTACGGCCACGACCGGCGCATGACCACGGCCCTCCTTAGGAACGGCCGGAACTACGCCGCCACAAAACGCCTGGAAGCGGCGCCCACGAGAGAGCGGCAGGCTGCGCGGACGCGCCACGATTCCGGCACGCGGTTCGCGCGCAACGCTTACTGACGGGCGGCCCGGCCTATCCAGGATCGCCCCACGACGAGCAGGTCTTATCTCTCTTCGCCCGACAGGGGTCGAAGCAATCGTTTCCGTAACGGCCCGGCGGAAACGCGACCATAAGAACACCCCAGAGCTCCAGCTGATCAGACTCTGTTAACTACGCCCGCAGGTGCGTGTTACGGTTAAGGGCTTCGCCTTGTTTTTCGCTCATTTTGTCTGAATACTGTTGCTTATTGGTCGCAGTAGGGCACACGCGACCACGGCGCAGAATGGCCTTAAGGTTCTGGTGTCATTGGGGAAAGCCGGCTGATAACGCCGGCGAGGGAAATACGGAAAGACGGAGATGCGTTTTCGGGGGAGTCATTTACGCCGCGCCATGCTGCGCGCCGCAATCTTGATGGTAAGCGCCGCGGCGATCATCGGTCAGACGATTGGCGCGTCCGCCGAAGACCGCGCCCTTTCCATGTATGAGATCCACACCAAGGAGACGATCACCGTCACCTATAAGCGTGATGGCGTGTGGGACGAGGACGCCCTCGAAAAGCTCAACTGGTTCATGCGCGATTGGCGCGCCGACGAGCCGACCAAAATGGACCGGGAGCTGATCGATCTTATCTGGACATTGCACTCCCGGCTCGGCTCCAACGAACCGATCCATCTTATCTCGGCCTATCGTAGTAAGAAGACCAACGACAAGCTCAGACGCGCTGGCGGCGGTCAGGCGCGGCGGAGTCAGCATACGTTGGGTAAGGCCTCCGACATTCATTTTCCGGACGTTCCGGTCAAGAAGCTGCGGGCCTCCGCTCTCATTCAAGAGATCGGCGGCGTCGGCTACTACCCGACCTCCGGCATTCCCTTTGTCCATGTGGACGTGGGCCGCGTGCGCATGTGGCCGCGAATGCCGCGGCTGGAGCTCGCGGCGCTGTTTCCGGAAGGCAAGAGCGCCTACGTCCCGCGCGATGGACGGCGGATCACCAAGAAGGACTACGACCGCGCAGCCTCGAAAGGCATGGTCGACCATGTGATGCTCGCCCAGGCCAGGGGCCTCTCGCCGACCATGGTCGCTGGTGTCGCGCCGCCGCCAACGCTAAATCCGGTCCGCGCCGTGGCTCAGCTTTCCGAGCCGCCCACCGCGATGCCTGTGGTCGCCTCCGCGGCGGACAAACAGTTCAAACCGATGGCGCTCGCACCGGCCAATGCCGAGATTCTCGAGCAGAAGGAGCCGTCCAAGCGCTTCTCGCTCGCAAGTCTTGGCGACGCGCTGCCCTGGGCACGTGAGACGCTCCGGCCGACGCAGGCCCAGTCGCCTATTCCACCCGAGCTTTCGGGATCGAACGCAGCGCCGGTGTCAGCCCAGGCCAAGGCACCCGTTTACCAACAAGCCGCCGTTGTCGGCGCACCTGCCTTCGACGACGATCATCCCGACGAGCTAAGCTATCAGCTGATCGAAACCGCGAGCCTGATGTCCGATACGTCGATCGCGCATGACCGCGAGATCGCGCCGCTCACACATCCTGAGCAGGGCAATATCGACTATCTGTTCGAGGACATGGACCAGCCCGCACGCTTTATGCTGCGCCGGACCTCAGGATATCTCGGACTTGCCAGCGTTCAGACTTTGACGGGCCCGGCCGTGCGGCACCTCTATGCGAGCCTGCCCAAACAGGGCCCAACCCGCCTGGCGCGCGCCAACTAAGCTGATTGTGTGTTGGCGCTCCGCGCCTAGGCCGCCTCGGACGACTCCTCGGCATCCATCCCAAGCGCGTGGAGATAGGTGGTCAGCACCATCTCCTCCTCCCGCCGCTTGTTCTCGTCCTGCTTGCGAAGGCTGATCACCTTGCGAAGCGCCTTGACGTCGAATCCAGTGCCCTTGGCCTCCGCGTAGACCTCTTTCAGATCCGCAGCGAGCGCCGCCTTCTCTTCCTCAAGCCGCTCGATACGAGATACGAAGGCACGAAGCTGATCTTTGGTCGTTGTCTGAAGCTGCACTTTTGATTCCTCAAGGCTTTTGTGATGGTCGATGAAGAGGCGAGCTTGGGCCCGAATCGCGAGGACCGGCAAGGCACGAGGCGCAGCTTTTCCCGCTTATCCAAAGGGGCGCCCGGCATGCTGGGGCGCCGTCGGCGCAAGGATCTGAATTTAAAGGCTCTTTGGCGCGAACCTAAGAGAGTTTGGTCTGAAACTTCGCCTTCCACGCGTCATAAGGCATGCCGTAAACGATCTTACGGGCCTCGTCCTTGCTGAGCGGGACGCCCCGCTCGTCGGCGGCTTCCAAGTACCAGCCTGACACGCAGTTTCGGCAAAAACCGGCAGTCTCCATCAGATCGATGTTCTGCACATCGGTCCGCTCTTGCAGGTGCTCCACCAGCCGCCGAAACGCCGCGGCCTCGATTTCCTTTCTTTGTCTGTCGTCCATCATGCCACCGCCAATCAGCTGCCTGTGTGGGAACCGTGGTTCTCAATACGATGCAATCCTTCCGCCGACTGGAGCACGTCGGAGACCACCCGCGCAAGATGGGCCCCCCACGCCGCTTGCCCCTCCTCGCCCAGGATCAGATCCTGGCGGACCTCCACGAGGGCGTGAGCAAGGCCGCGTTCGGTGGCATGCCGGTAGAGCGTATCGCCCTTGAGCTGGCCCGAATACGGCACGTTGTCGCCGATCACCGCATCGGGAATCGTCTTCAACCTTTCGATGAGCGGCACGGGCACGCGAGGGTCCTTGTCCCAGAGGACCGAGGCGTGCCAGGGCCGGGGCGCCCCTTTCCAGGCCTGGGTGAAGCTGTGGATCGAAAGGATCATCGGCGGCTTGCCCGCATCGATGGCCGCATCGACAGCCCGGCCGATCGCCGCGTCGTAAGGCCGGTAAAAGCGGTCGAGGCGCTCCTCCCGCGCAGCCAGGCTCAAGCCCACATTGCCTGGGATGACGAGCCCGTCGGCGACTTCCATGATGAGCGTCGGATCGTCCAGCCCACGGTTCGGATCCACGAGAAGCCGGGAAAACTGACTAATGACAGCCGGGGCGCCGAGCATCGTGGCCAGGAACCGCGCGACGCCTTCCGCGCCAAGATCGAACGCGATGTGCCGGTGAAGGTCCTCGGACCGCAGCCCAAGCGTATGAAGGTCCTCCGGGACGTGGTTCTGCGCGTGATCGCAAAGGATCAAAAGACCAAGCTTTACATCCCCTTCGATGGTCCGGTATGGCTTCTCGCTCAGATCTTCTTGTATCAACGTATCCAGACTGAACTCCTCAAACGGTAGGGCCCAACGAAACGACCCTAAGGCCGCGACACATTTACCTCAAACTTGGGCGGTGTTTTATAGGCGCGGGGCCCAGTCTTATAATCGAGCCCTGCCGGTCAGAGAAATGCAAACTATTCGACGCTACCGTTCGGCGCTGATTAAACAAGACTTCAGACCTCGAGATACCGATGTTGGCCTCTAACGCGCTCCGTAACTCCGCCCCGCTATGGGCCATAGCACGCCGCTGGACTGCCGCCATCGCGCTAGCAGCCTGCCTCACGGCGCTTGGCGTCCTGGCAGGGACCGGCATCTCGCCCGCGATGGCCGACCTGAAATTGTGTAACACGACCGCCAGTCGCGTGGGCGTCGCAATCGGCTATAAGGACACCGAGGGCTGGGCCAGCGAAGGCTGGTGGAACATCGCTTCGCACACCTGCGAGACCTTGCTCAAGGGTGTGCTTATTGGACGCTATTACTACATCCACGCAGTGGACTATGACCGTGGCGGTGAATGGGCCGGCGGGCTCTATATGTGCACGGACGATAAGTCCTTCACCATCCGCAACACCGCGGAATGCGAGAAGCGCGGCC
>NZ_JBAWCQ010000169.1:0-1800 GCF_049590335.1 Methyloceanibacter sp. | reverse complement strand
GCTCGTCCAGAAACTGACGCGCGAGGGCGGCATCGTCAGCCCAAAGAGGTTCGAGGAAGATTGGACCCGCGCGAAGTCTCTTGCCGAGACGGTCGAGGATCACGAGTTGCTCGACCCGACGCTGGCCCCCGAGCGGCTTCTCTTTCGCCTCTTCCATGAAGAACAGGTGCGGGTCTACCGCGCTATTTCGCTGAAGACCTATTGTAGCTGCTCGCGCGAACGCGTCGGAGAAATGCTGCAGCGCTTCTCAGGCGAGGAGCTGGCCGACATGGTTGTCGATGGCGAGCTGTGGGTCAGTTGCGAATTCTGCAACGCTCGCTACGACTTCGACCCGCAAGAGGTTGTGTCCGAATAGGCGTTCAAACGGGGCGCCTAGGCGCTCATCAGGTCCGTCAGCTTGGCTAGAAACTCAAGGCAGGATTCGATCTGCGCTTTCGAGACGTACTCGTCCGCCGAGTGCGCTTGTTCGATGCTGCCAGGGCCGCACACCACGGCCGGACAGCCCGCATCCTGAAATAGGCCGGCTTCCGTGGCGTAGGAGACGCCGCATGTTCGGTTTGCGCCGGTCAGCGTCATCGCCAAAGACACGGCCTCTGATTCCGGTCCCGCCGAGAACGCTGGCACCGCGGTCTCCGTCTTGGTGTCGACGGTGGCGTTGGGTGCGACCGCGCGCATATCGGGAAGCAAGGCCCTGTCCGCGAATGCCGCCAGCCGCGCGGAGATATCCTTGGCCTTGGTGCCCGGCAGCCCGCGCAACTGCCAAAGGACGTCGCAGTTCCGCGGCACGATATTGGGCGCGGTTCCACCATCCACCATGGCGACCATGACCGTTGAGTACGGCGGATCGAAATGCGGATCGTTTTCGGTTTTCGTAACCTCCGCCGCCATGCGGTCGATCTCTTCGACCAGCTTCGACGCGGCTGAAATCGCGTTGACGCCGATCGCCGGCATGCTGGAATGGGCTTCCTTACCGGTGACCGTCGTGCGAAAAACGTCGATGCATTTGTGCCCGTCGATGACCTGCATGCTTGTTGGCTCGCCCACAATGACGACGCGCGGGCGCCGCAAATCTTGGCCCAAACGTGCGATCATGGGGCGTACGCCAAGGCACCCGACCTCCTCATCGTAGGACAAGAGAAGGTGAATGGGCTCAGCAAGCGGCGCCGATTTGAACAGCGGTACCGAGGCGAGCGCACAGGCGATGAAGCCTTTCATGTCGCACGCGCCCCGACCGTAGAGCTTGCCGTCCCGCTCGGTCAGCGTGAACGGGTCGGAGGTCCAGGATTGGCCCGTCACCGGCACACAATCGCTGTGGCCCGATAGGCCGACGCCGCCTTCGCCTTCGCCGATCGTCGCGAAGAGGCAGGCCTTCTTGTCATCCCCGTTCGGCACCAGCGTCGAGGCAATGCCATGCCCATCCAAATAGTCCTGCACGAATGCGATCAGATCGAGATTCGATTTCGCGCTCGTCGTGTCGAAGGCGATGATCTTTGCGAGAAGGTCGGTTGCATCTTGCGTGTTTGCGGGAGTCGCCATGCTGCTACTTCATTGTCGAGAGGGCTTGATCGAGATCCGCTTCCAGATCGCCCGCGTCTTCGATACCGACCGAAATCCGGATCGTGTTGTCGAAGATGCCGAGTTCGGCGCGGGCCTCCGGTGAAAGGCGTTGATGCGTGGTGGTTGCCGGATGGGTGGCGAGACTCTTGGCGTCGCCGAGATTGTTGCTGATGCTGAACAGCTCGAGCGCATTCAAGACGGCAAAAGCATCGTTCTTGGTCTTCCCGACGTCGAAAGCTACCA
>NZ_JBAWCQ010000168.1:0-15145 GCF_049590335.1 Methyloceanibacter sp. | reverse complement strand
GGATAAGGTCGTTCGACCCGACTGAGACGAAGTCCGTCATGGGCAGCAGGTGATCGAGCTGCCACAAGAGCGCCGGCACCTCGACCATGGCACCGACCATCAGCGTCGCGGGCTCCGGGCGGCCATGTGTCTTCAGCAGCGTGAGTTCGCGATCGATAAGCCCGCGGGCCGCCTCGAACTCAGAGACGTCGGAGATCATCGGCAGGAGAATCCGCAGCGCCCGACCGTGGGCCGCGCGTAGCAGGGCGCGGATCTGGGTGCGGAACAGCGCGGGCCTGTCGAGGGCCATGCGGATCGCGCGCCAGCCAAGGGCCGGGTTCTCTTCCGCGCCCCCGCGAAAATAGGGGATGACCTTGTCACCCCCGACATCCAAGGAACGAAACACGACCGGCCGGCCGGCCGCTTGATCGAGGATCGACTTGTAGAGCCTCGTCTGCTGCTCGAGCCGCGGGAATGTCTCGGAGATCATGAACTGAAGCTCAGTCCGGAACAGTCCGACCCCATCCGCGCCGGACTGTTTGAGATGCGGCAAGTCGAACAACAGACCCGCATTGATATGCAAATCTACCCGTTGATCGTCGAGCGTAACCGCCGGCACGTCACGCAAAGCCGCGTACTGGGCCTGCTTGCGCGCCTGGAAGCGCACCTTGTCGGAATAGGCGTGGACCACTTCCTGGGTCGGGCGCAGATGCATCTCGCCGCCCTGACCGTCGAGGATCGCCGCGTCGCCCGGCTCCACCATCTCAACCACGCCCTTGCATTGGGTGATCGCGGCAATGCCGAGCGCACGCGCGACGATGGCCACGTGGCTATTGGCACCGCCCTCTTCCAGCACAAGACCGCGCAAGCGCTTACGGTCGTAGTCCAGCAGCTCGGCAGGCCCCATCGTCCGCGCTACGACAATCGCATCATCCGGCAGCGCACCGGTCGATGCCGTCGCCGTTTCGCCAGACAGGAAGCGGAGCAACCGGTTTGAAAGGTCCTCGATGTCGTGAAGCCGGTCGCGAAAGCGGGGGTCCGGCATGCGCATCATCCGCGCACGCGTATCGTTGCGGACGCGCTGGACGGCGGCTTCGGCGGTGAGGCCGGTAGCCAGGGCTTCGTCCAAACGCCGGCGCCAGCCATGGTCGTGGGCGAACATGCGGAATGCTTCGAGAACCTCATGGTGCTCGCCGGCGCGCGCGAGATCGCCCCGCTCCATCATGTCGTCGATTTGTCCCGTCAGTTCCTCGATGGCCTGCTGCAACCGGCTCCGCTCGAGCTCGGGATCCTCGGCGATGAGCTTGGTGACCACGATTCGCGGCTCGTGCAACACAATGTGCCCGAGCGCCACATTCTCCGAGATAGGCTGCCCGACAAACCGAATGCTCGAATCGCGCCCTTTCTCGGCCGTGACTTCCTCGGAGAGGATGCCTCCCGAAGCCAACGTCTCGGCGATCACCATGGCGGTGGTCTGCAGCGCCTCGACCTCTTCGTCGGAATATTGGCGCATCGTGCGATTCTGCACCGTGAGTACGCCTATCGTGTCCCCGCCGCGCAAGATCGGCACGCCCACGAAGGAGTGATAGATCTCCTCGCCCGTCTCGGGGCGGAATGAAAACGCCGGATGATGCTGGGCGTCCGCATATTGCTTCGGCTCGCCCTGCTCGGCGACGAGGCCGACGAGACCTTCGCCGGGCTTCAGATGGGTATTGTGGACCGCACTCGTATTGAGGCCCTCGGTGGCGACCAGCTCGAGCGATCTGTCACGGCGGCGTAAATAAAGCGAGCACACCTCGGCCACGATATTCGAGGCGATCAGCATGACCACTTTGTCCAGGCGTGCCTGCGCGCTCTCGTGTTCCGCCATCACCTCGCGGAGGCGGCGGAGCATCTGCCTTGGAGCACCAACGGATGCAGACATAACGATCAGTCCCAGACCATCCGCACCTGGCGGACTCTCGAGCTTCCCCAAATTGAACGGCTAGAGTAGCCATATTTTTGCGTCTACGCGCTGTCCAACCCAAAAAGGGTATGCAAGGTTCGCACCGCAAGCTCGGCATAGGCAGCATCGATCAAAACACTGATCTTGATCTCGGACGTGGAAATCGCCTCGATATTGATGCCCTTTTCGGCAAGGGCACTGAACATTTGTGCTGCAACCCCCGCATGGCTCCGCATGCCGACGCCGATCGCCGAGACCTTGGCGATGTCGGTCGCCCCGCGCAGATCGCGGTAACCGATCTCATCCTTGGCCGAATTGAGAACCTCGAGCGCCCGGTCGAGATCCGCGCTCTGCACGGTAAAGGTCAGATCCGTCGAGCGCCCGTCCTCTGACACGTTCTGCACGATCATATCGACATTAATATGAGCGCCCGAGAGAGGACCAAAGACGCGTGCGGCAACGCCGGGCTTATCGGCGACCTTCAGCAGCGTCACCTTGGCTTCGTCCCGCGCATAAGCAATTCCACTGACGACATTCTGCTCCACGATTTCATCCTCATGGCAAACGAGTGTACCGATCCCCTCGCCGGTGTCGGGGTTGCCGGGCATATCCGGCGCATCGAAGCTGGAGCGCACGAGCACGGGCACGCCCCACTGCATGGCAAGCTCCACCGAACGGGTCTGCAGGACCTTGGCCCCTTGAGAGGCCATCTCTAGCATTTCCTCATAGGAGATGCGGTTGAGGCGATGAGCCTTCGCCACGACTCTTGGGTCGGTCGTATAGACCCCGTCCACGTCCGTGTAGATATCGCAGCGATCGGCCTGGAGCGCCGCGGCGAGCGCCACCGCGCTCGTATCCGAGCCGCCCCGGCCGAGCGTCGCGATCCGGTTGTTCGGAGCAATACCCTGGAAACCGGCACAAACGGCAACCTCGCCGCCCAGCATCGCGGCCTTGATCTCGTCGACTTCGATCCCGGTGATGCGGGCCTTTTGATGGGCTTCGTCCGTGCGCACGGGAACCTGCCATCCCTGCCAAGAGCGCGCGCTCACCCCCAAGGACTGAAGCACCAGGGCCAGGAGCCCCGACGTCACCTGCTCACCCGAGGACACAACCGCGTCGTATTCCCGGCAGTCATAGGCCGCGGACGCTTGGGTCCCGGCGTCGCTGCGCGCCTTGAAGCCCCAAGCCTCTTCGACCCAGGAGACGAGCTGGTTGGTTTGGCCAGCCATGGCGGAAACCACGATGGCGCAGGCATGCCCGGCATCGCATTCGCGCTTCACGTGCGCGGCCGCGTTGCGGATCCGATCGAGGTCGGCCACCGACGTGCCACCAAATTTCAAAACAAGCAAAGACATAACGGCTCACAAGAAGAGGGCCGGCCCGCTGATCGGGTCGGCCGGAAAATCCTGGTCTTTCTACTGATATGGGTTCTGACCTGCAACAGGAGACGCCGTATTGCGCGCCGTCCTTGACAGGCCGCCGTCGCCCACCGCCAATGCGCCCATGACCGCTTCCCACGACAGAGCCGCTCAAGATGCGTCTTCGACCCTCGATGCGGGCGAGGTCGCCCAGTTCGCGGCCCTGGCCGAAGAGTGGTGGGACGAGACGGGCCCATTCCGGCCGCTTCATCAGCTCAACCCAACAAGGCTTACCTATATTCGCGACCGGCTTTGCGCGCATTTCGGGCGGGATCCGAAGGAACCGCCCTGCCTCGAAGGCCTCAAAGTGCTGGATATCGGCTGCGGGGGCGGTCTCGTCGCCGAACCTTTGACGCGTCTTGGGGCCGAGGTCACAGGCATCGACCCCGCTGCTGAGACCATCGCCGCGGCCAAGGCCCATGCGGAGGGCCCCGGGCTCTCGATCCAGTACGAGACCACGACCGCCGAAGCGCTTGTGGATCAAGGGCGCCGTTTCGACGCCGTCCTCCTCCTCGAAGTCGTCGAGCACGTGCCGGACGTGCCCGCGTTCCTGAAGCGGCTCGCACCGCTCGCGACCGAAGGCGGCGTCATGATCCTGTCGACACTGAATAGGACGCTGAAATCCTTTGCCCTCGCAATTGTCGGTGCCGAATACGTGCTGCGCTGGGTTCCGGCGGGCACCCATCAATGGGACCGGTTCGTAACGCCCAAGGAGCTGAAGACCGCGCTGACAGGTGCCGGGCTCAAACCCAGCGACCTCACCGGCATGATCTATGATCCGTTGTCGGACTCTTGGAGCCTTGCGCGCGATACCGGCGTGAACTACTTCGTCACAGCCACGAGACCGCGTGCCTAAGCCGCCGCAGCTGCCAAGCCTCACGCCTCCCAATTTGGTCCTCTGCGACGCGTAAATTGAGGACATTCTCAAGCCTGGCATCGGCCTGACCTAAGTCAGCCTCCTAACCGTGTGTTTGGGTTTCTCGACCACACCGTGCTATGGTTGAGCACCTAAGCAAATACGTCGAAATTTTGCATCGCGGCGCGGCAGCGCGCCGCCTTCCTGCTCGCTTGCCGGTTCGAAAAGAGTCATCGGGCGGCGAGCATGTCGCGCGTCCTAATGAATGCTTGGGAAGCATAAACCCCGGAGGAGCAATGCTAAATGACCGAAAATTTGATGAAAGCAACGACGCCAAGGCCAGCATGGATCATATCTACGATCGGGCCGATCCACGAGCGTATTTTCGCGAATTAAAAAGTGTCAGCTACACGATTCCGGGCGCTGCAAGGCCAATTCTCCAGAAACTGATCGCGCTCCTACGCCGCAATGCCCGCGATACTGTCCGTGTGTTGGACATCGGCTGTTCCTATGGAATCAATGCAGCGCTCCTCAAATATGACCTAACGATCGAGGACCTATACGTGCGTTGGGGGCAGATGACGCCTGCACTGATCACGGCCGAGGAAATCATTAAACAAGACAGGGAATTTTTTGCCGGACTTGAGCGGGTCGAAGGTATCGAGGTGATGGGCCTCGACGTTGCCGGGAATGCGATCGCCTTCGCCGAACAAGCGGGCCTGCTGGATCGGGGCCTGGCGCTGGATCTTGAAAACCAGTCTTTGCCCGAAGCCGCCGTCGCGGATTTGGCGCCGGTCGATTTGGTGACCTCGACCGGATGTGTCGGCTATGTGACCGAGAAGAGCTTCGAGCGGTTGTTGCCGGCGCTAACAGAGGGGCGACAGCCCTGGTTCGCCAATTTTGTGCTGCGCATGTTTCCGTTCGACGCAATCGAGGAAACACTTGGCGAGTCCGGCTTCGTTACAGAAAAACTCGATGGGCAGACCTTCATCCAGCGTGCGTTCGCCTCCGACGAAGAACGAGAACGAATTCTGGAGCAGCTGATCGAGCGAGGGGTCGATCCTACAGGCGAGGAGACGGAAGGCAATCTGGTCGCCGAGTTTTTCCTCTCCCGGCCGCGCGAAGACGCCGCCCGAATTCCGCTCGATCGCTTGCTATCGGCCTAAGGACAGACAACACGCTACTCGTAGACGAGTACCGGTACCGGACGCCCGAGGCGAATTAGACACGCGGCGTGGCCGAGGCAAACTCGATAGCGTCGTGGAACGATCAGGGGTGCGCTAACAATCTCGTCTAGTAGCCGGGCGCGCGGAACCAATTACCCCGGCGCGGAGCGCGGCGGCGATAGCGCGGCGGAGCCTGGCGGCGAGGTTGGAACGCCCGGCGGCGGCGCTGAGCCCGCGGCTGGATCTCGTTATACCCGTAGCGGCGATAGTTGCGGTTGGGCGCGTAGCGCGGATAGGCGGGCCGGCTATACTCTCCATACGGATCGTAGCGGCGATCGGGATCGGCGACCTTGTAGTCCCCACCCGGCGTCGATCCGGTCAGGACGACTTCCGTGCGTTTCAACCCGTGTTCCTTGACCAGAGTGAAGAAGGTCTCCGCGTTCTTGGGCGACAGCCGGACACAGCCGTGCGAGGCAGGACGGCCTAGCTTTTTGGTCTCGTTGGTGGCGTGGATCGCATGACCCTTTTTAGTGAAGAACACCGCATGGGGCATGGGCGCGTTGTCCCATTGGCGGCTGTACCAGATCTTGTTCATGGAACTTGCGGTGAACGTGCCGCCAGGGGTCGCGTAACCGGGCAAGCCGGTTGAAACCGGCCAACGATGCGCCTCGACGCCGTCGACGAAGACCGTCATCTCTTGCGTCGTCTTATCGATGCTGGCGATGACGACCGGGGTCTGCGGCTCGACGATTTCGGCCGCCGCGTCAGCCTCGGCCGTGTCATCGCTTTTCAGGGTCTCAATGTCCGGATCGCCATTCAAGGACGACTCCAGTTCTTCGACCGTGGGACGCGAGGCCTTCTTGGCGGGCTTTTTCGTATCAGCCTTGTTCGTGTCTGTATCCGCGGCTTTCGGCGCGGTGCCGCTCGGATCCATCCGGCTGTCGGGATAGACGGGCTTCGGTTGCGCGGCGAGACCCCGCGGCATGCTCAGATCGCGATCCGGCGATGTGGCATGGACGTCGGTCTCAGCGGTCGCCGGTTGGGCAAACAGCAACACCGCAAAGCACGCGGCCGACGTTAAGCGGACAAAGTCCGGCAACGTCAGAAACTGTGGTTGCTGATAAGAAAAGTGGCGCATGATTCGTTCCCCGGTTATGCGCGATCCAACCGTCCGGCAGCGCCTTATCTTTGCAGAGGCAAACCGACTTTTCCACGGCAGTTAGCGAAATGTTGTCCAGATAAACGCGAAAGGGCCAAACAACTGGTTACCCGCGCGCCAACGCCGGCCAAAACGATCAAATTGTTAATTGTGGTCTTCGGGTAACTTTGGAAAGGAAAGCACTGGAATTCCGTCCTCATGCAAGGACTTAGCTTCATCGACCGTCGCCTCGCCATAAATACTGCGCTCCTCGGCCTCGCCGTTATGCATCTTCCGCGCTTCTGCGGCGAACTTGGTTCCGACATCGTTGGCATTGGCCTTCAGATGCTCCCGCAGCCCCTTTAAGAAGGCATAAGTTTGACGTTCGGGTACGGGCGCCTTCGGGGCTGCCGGCACTGGCGGGCCCTCGCTTTCAGGTGATTTCCGCCCTCCGCGTAGCACGGCGGGCGCCATGGGGGCCTTGCACACACCCGCGCTGCCACAAACGGGGCAGCGGATCACTTCGGCCTCGGACTGCTCATCAAAAGAGTCCCCGGACGAGAACCACGCGTCGAACTGGTGCCCCGCGTCACATGTGAGCGAATAGCGGATCATGACGCCTGCCGCCTTGCCGCTTCGTCCGCACACGTTGCAATTTCGAGATCGAACGCACGCCCATGTCTGAGCGCGGGGATCCGCGCCCGGACATTGTCCACGCGGGCAAGGTCGATCTCGGCGAAGATGACGCATGGATCCGCGCCGGCCTCCGCCAGGATATCACCCCAGGGTGAAATGATCATGGAGTGCCCGAATGTTGACCGGCCATTCTCGTGATAACCGCCTTGCGTAGCGGCGAAGACGTAGGAACCTGTCTCGATCGCGCGGGCCCGCAGGAGCACGTGCCAGTGCGCCTCCCCGGTCTGTTTGGTGAAGGCCGCCGGGATGGCGATCATATTTGCCCCTGCCGTAGCCAGGGCCCGGTACAGCGCGGGAAAGCGCAAGTCGTAACAGATGCTGAAGCCCAGCCGCGCCGGGATACCACCCGGAACAAAGTCCGCCAGCACGGCCTTACTGCCCGGGCTGTAATAGTCGGACTCCCGATAGGATTCCCCGCCGGGCAAATCGACATCGAACATATGCAGCTTGTCGTAACGGGCGGCGATCGCGCCGTCCGGCGCCAACAGATACGACCGGTTGGCTACCCGCCTCTCCTCCACCTTAATCCCCAGCGAGCCAATATGGAGCCAAACGCCAAGTTCGCCGGCAAGGGCGCGGAACAGGGCCAACGGCCCGCTCTCGGACTCGGGCCGGACCTGCTCCAGGACGCGTTCGGGCTCCAGCTCCATCAGCGCGGTATTCTCAGGCGTCTGAATATAATCGGCACCCCCCTTCGCCGCCGCCCGGATGAGCGCCTCCGCCGCGACGAGATTGTTCGCAACGACACGGCTCGCCCGCAATTGCACGAGCGCGGCGCGAAACCGCCTGGCAATGTCGGACTTCATCTCGGTTCTCATCTCCATCGTAGATCCGTCTTGCACCCGTCCGGCCCACAGGCAACTGAGACGTTAGCCTTCGGATGATAAGCTGCGCTACCTAAAGCACGAAAGCCGCCGGTTCAACGGCGTGCGCCAGCCAGCGGGAGAAAAGGCGCAAGCCCTCCTGCCGGTCGCGATATTTGAAGCCTCGGATTAGATCGCCCATGGGCTGTGCATAGCGCGCCACGGCCCGCGCCCGGTCATAGACCGGCGGCGCCGCAATCGCCGCCGCCGACAGGCTGGAATTGCCCGCGTCAAACGGCAGCAGCACAACGAGGCGCGCGCAAAGAGGAGGCACGATAAAGTCGATGCCGGCGAAGCAACGACCGCAAAGCAGCCCCTGGAATCCGATCGGGCTCCAGCAGACCACACAGACGGGCGGCAGAACCAAATCGGCTGCCGAGCAGAGCATCGTGCGCCAAGCTGGTCTCGGCGCGGGCTCCGTGTCACCCATCCACATGGCACCCATCATAGGGTGTCCGCATGAGCCTGAGGAGGCGCTATGAGCGAGGCACCGCTTCTTTTCGACCGGCATCTGCTGCGGCAACGGCGGGCCCGCTTCGCCGCGGAAATCGAAGAGCGTGAGGTCCTGCTAGCTTATGTGGCCCACGAGATTGCCGAGCGGGTCGAAATCATGCTGCGCGCCTTTCCGCGCGCCCTGGACCTTGGCGCCTATCGCGGCCTTCTGGGACGGACCGTCGCCGACCTACCCTCGGTCGGGAACGTGGTGTACGCCGAAAGCGTGCTCGCCTATACCCGGCGCTGCCCGACCCCTGCGGTGGTCTGCGACGAAGACGTGCTGCCATTCAAGGACGGTGCCTTCAATCTCATCGTGTCGGGTCTTGCGCTTCATCGCGTCAACGACCTGCCCGGCAGCCTCATCCAAGTCCGGCGCGCGCTTGCTCCCGACGGACTGTTCATGGCCGCGGTGCTCGGCGCGAAGGCGCTCACTGAATTGCGACAATGCCTGCTCAAAGCCGAAGAGGAAATCGACGGTGGTGTCTCCCCGCGCGTGGCACCCTTTGGCGACGTGCGGGCCTATGGCGCACTTCTGCAGCGTGCCGGATTCGCACTGCCAGTGGCCGACGCCGAAGAGATCGAAGTGGTTTATGCGTCCCCGCGGGCGTTGATGGAAGAAATCCGGGCACTCGGCGGCGGCAATGTTCTCATGGCCCGGAGCAAAAAGCCCCTGTCACGTCGAACGCTTGCACGGGCCGAAGAGCTGTACCGGTCGCGCTACGGCACACCCGACGGCAAGGTCACGGCGACATTTCAGTTCGTGTTCATGAGCGGCTGGGGACCCGATCCGAGCCAGCAGAAACCGTTGATGCCGGGATCGGCGCGCAACCGCCTGGCCGACGCGCTCGATACCACGGAGCGGTCAAGCGGCGCGAAGGCGTCGTTTCCTAAATCGCGATCGAAAGAGTGAACCCGGTCTCAGATCGAGAACACATCGAGGAGGAGTTCCCCGATCCTGTCGAAACCCTATTGAGCGCCCGAGGTCAGCACGAGATTGGCGCTGCCGACGATGGCTATCATCAGCCCGTACTCGATGGCGGTGTCGCCGGATGTGTCCGCGGCGAAGCGCGCGGCCCGCGCGACGAATGGACTTGGCCGAGTGGCTCCGAACGGACCTCTATTTGCACACAGCACCTTCACCCAAGCACCTCAGTAATCCGGGCACTAGGCCGGTCAACGGCTCGTCGGCGGGCGGCATCGCATAATCGCGCAAATCCACCGGGTCGACCCAGGACAACGTCTGTCCCTCCTTGGCGGAGGCTTTTCCCAGCCAGCGCCAGCAAGCATATATAGGCATGAACAGATGAAAGTCGGGGTAAGAAAAACTCGAAAATGTCAGAGGCCTTAGATCGGTTTTTTCTATTGCGATCCCGACCTCTTCTTCCAGCTCGCGCACAAGCGCATGTTCCGGCGTCTCGCCATCCTCCAGCTTACCGCCGGGAAATTCCCAAAGCCCCGCGAGCGGCTTTCCCTCCGGACGTCGAGAAATGAGGACGCGGCCTTGACCGTCGATCAGCGCACAAGCGGCCACCAGCACCAGCGGCTTTGGAGCCGCCGCTTCTATCATGAGCGGTAATCGGAGTTGACGGCGATGTAGTCCTTGGTGAGATCGCAGGTCCACATCGTATCGTGACCATCACCGACGCCCACGTCGACGGTAATGGCAAGTTCGGCGCCCTTCATATAGGCCGCTGCCTCCGCCTCGACATAACCCGGCGCGACTTCGCCGTCTTTCGCGACCTCGTTATCGCCGAACCAGATTGCCAGCCGGTCACGATCGACCGCCTCTCCGGCCTTGCCGACGGCCATAACGACCCGTCCCCAATTGGGGTCTTCGCCCGCGAGTGCCGTTTTCACTAAGGGCGAATTGCAGATCGCTTTGGCGATGGCTCTCGCGGCAGCCTTAGACTCGGCGCCAGTGACTTTCACCTTGACGAATTTGGTGAGCCCCTCGCCGTCCTTCACGATCTGATGGGCGAGGTCGCGCATGAGATCGGCAAGCGTCTTGCTAAAATCCGCAAGACGCGGGTCGTCCGCGCCTGCGATACGGGGGCACCCGCGCCGCGCCGCCGCACCCGTCGCGAACAGTAGCACCGTATCGCTCGTGGAAGTGTCGCTATCGATCGTGATTGCATTGAAGCTGTCTTCGACCAATGGAGCGAGAACCGCCTGAAGCGCAGCTGGCTCGATCGGTGCATCCGTAAACAGGAAGGAGAGCATCGTCGCCATATCGGGCGCGATCATGCCCGCGCCTTTGGCGATGCCATTGATCGTTACGCTCACACCATCGATCTTGCTCGTTCGCGTCGCAAGCTTCGGAAAAGTGTCGGTCGTCATGATCGCACGCGCCGCCATGTCGTAGCCGTCCGCCTCGGCCGCGTCTGCGAGCCCCGCGAGAAAGCCGACGAATTTGGCAGGGTCCAATGGCTCGCCAATCACGCCGGTCGAGGCGACACAGACATCCGCGTCGAGGCAATCGGCTATACAGGCCGTGGCCCGCACCGTCTCGGCCACCGTCTCGCGCCCGCGGAGGCCGGTGAATGCGTTCGCATTGCCAGAATTGACGACCAGCGCACGGGCCATCCCGTGGCGCACATGCTCCCGGCACCATTCGACCGCCGCCGAGGCCGTCTTCGATGTGGTGAAGACGCCAGCGACGGCGGTAGAGGGCTCAAACAAGGCCAAGAGCAGGTCTGTGCGGCCCGCATAGCGGATGCCGGCTTCGCACGTAGCCAATCGCACACCATCTACGGCCGGCAAGACCGGCACATGCTTCGGTGCAAACGGCGAAACCTTGTCCATGGCCGAATCCCGGGCCGAAATCCGACCCGCTAGTTTTCGTCCTTGAACTCTTCATCGGGCAACGGTGGTGCCTCGCCACGCATGGCCGCATCGTCCATGGACCGCTTTATCTCCGGATCGAGGATCTCGATCTTGGCTTTGGAGCGCAGATCGCCGACGACGCTTTGCGCCTTGCGGACCACAAGCTGGCTGATGATCGGGTCTTTGACGTCGTCGAAGCTCGGGAGTTCCTGATTGCGCTTTTCCTGAATTTCAATGATGTGCCAGCCGAAACTCGTTTTCACGGGCTCCGAGAGCTTGCCCACGTCGAGCGCAAAGGCCGCATCTTCGAACGGCTTCAGCATCTGTCCGCGGGAGAAAAAGCCAAGACTGCCACCCTCGGCGTTCTTGTCCTTCGACTTTTCCGCGGCGAGCTTGGCGAAGTCGGAACCACCTTCCAACTGAGCCTTGACTTCCTTCGCCTCGTCTTCCGTGTCGACGAGAATATGCCGAGCGCTGATCTCCTGCTCCGGCTTCAACTTGGAGATATTCTCTTCGAAGACCTTCTTCGCCTCGGCATCGTCGACGGCGCCTCTGACGTTCTTGTCAAAAAACGCATCCCGCAGCGCACGGCGCCGGTGATAGGCCGCCCGCTTGTCGAACGTGTCGCTCTCGTCCAGCTTCTCCTGCTCGCCAGCACCGGCAAAGAGCTCGTTCTCGATCATGAACTGCATCAGGACCCGCTTGCGGTCCTCCGGGCGGACGGTACCGAGCCGTGGTCCGACTTCGGACGCGGCAAAATCTAGATCGGATTGTTTGATCTCGAACCCGTTAACGCGCGCCACCACAGGGTCGGCGGCGTGGGCGAGCGGCACAAAAGACATCGACGCTGCCAGGAGCAGTAAGGCTGACCACAATTTCACTGAATTAATCCTCGGCTTCGGCTCCGGCCGACTCCTCAAAAGGAAGGCGGAGCGGGTTTGGGTGCTTCCCCGGCTGCCTTCTTAGCGTTGGCCTTGGAACTTGCCAAGCCGAAGGAATTGACAGCGTTATCTTAGTTCAATAGTTCTAGAACTATGGATATTGATGAGGCCGTCGGATCGTTCAGCAGTCTGGCCCAAGAAAGCCGCCTCAAGGTTTTCCGGTTGCTGGCCCAGGTCGGCTCCGATGGGATGACTGCGGGCGACATCGCCAAGGCAGTCGGCGTCCCCAAGAGTACGATGTCATCCCATCTGGCCGTCCTCGCGCGTGCCAATCTCATCAAGGCTCGAAAAGAAGGGCGGTCCATGATTTACGCCATAGATCTCGAAGGAACCTGGGCTCTTTTGTCCTTCCTGATGGAGGACTGCTGCCAAGGGGACCCTTCCGTTTGCAGCCCGTTGATCGAGACCACTCTTGCGACATGTTGTTCGGACTGAACGGAGGAAACCGAACTGACAACCGGCGACGCCAAAGACCCTCTCAATGTTCTTTTTCTCTGCACGGGCAATTCCGCCCGATCGATCTTGGCCGAGTGCATCATGAACCGCGAAGGCGTAGGCAAGTTTAGAGCCTATAGCGCGGGCAGCATGCCGACGGGCAAGGTGAACCCGTACGCTCTCAATCTGCTGAAAAAGCTGAACTATGACCTCTCGAGCCTGCATTCCAAGTCATGGGACGACTTCACCGGCCCGGATTCGCCGGTTTTCGACTTTGTCGTCACCGTGTGCGACGACGCGGCCAGGGAAATGTGTCCGGTGTGGCCCGGCCAGCCTATGTCGGCCCATTGGGGCCTCCCGGACCCTGCCAAGGCGGAAGGTACGGACGCGGAGAAGGCGTTAGCCTTCGATGACACCTACCGGATGTTGTCCCAGCGCATTTCCATCTTCGTGAACCTCCCGCTTGCGAGCCTGAGCAAGCTTTCACTGCAGGAACAGCTCGACCAGATCGGCAAACACGGTGCCGCAAGCGCCAAAGAGCTTGCCTAACCGTGCCACGGATACCCTGCGGCTCGCGTTGACAAGGCCCAGACCGCAACTTATGTCTCCGGCGTCGACCCCTGGCGTTTTTATCGCCGTTTTCCGAGTGAGACCGGCTAGCAATCGCCGGGGGTCCCACACTCCATCTGCCAAGGACCTCCAGGGCTTCTCAAGAGCCCCGCGCGGCCCGGCTCACGCCACTAAGAGGCTAACGGTTCGATGCTTTCCCTCGGCACTATTGCCACCAAAGTCTTCGGCTCATCCAACGAACGTAAACTCAAGAAGTTCGAAACCGCCGTCGCGGCGATCAACGCCCTTGAGCCCGAAGTGTCCGCGCTCTCCGACGAGGCGCTGCGCGCGCGCACCGACGAGTTCCGCAAACGCCTTGCCGACGGCGAAACGCTCGACGATCTTCTGCCGGAGGCCTTCGCCACGGTCCGCGAAGCCGCCAAGCGCACGCTGGGGCAACGCCACTTTGACGTGCAGCTCGTCGGCGGCATGGTGCTTCACGAAGGCCGCATCGCCGAAATGAAGACCGGCGAAGGCAAGACCCTCGTCGCCACCCTCCCCGTCTATCTGAATGCGCTGACCGGCAAGGGCGTTCACGTTGTCACCGTGAACGACTACCTGGCCAGCCGCGACGCCGCGTGGATGGGGCAGATCTACAAGTTCCTGGGATTGACCGTCGGCACGATCGAACACGACATCGACGACGACGTGCGCAAGGCGCAATACGCCTGCGACGTTACCTACGGCACGAACAACGAGTACGGCTTCGACTTTCTGCGCGACAACATGAAGTATCTCGAGAGCGAGATGGTCCAGCGCGGACACGCCTATGCCATTGTCGACGAGGTGGACTCAATCCTGATCGACGAGGCCCGTACGCCGTTGATCATCTCCGGTCCGCTCGACGACCGATCCGATTTCTACAACACGATCGACGTGTTCATACCAAAGCTCCGGGATGAAGACTTCGAGCTCGATGAGAAGACCCGCCACGCGACGCTCACCGAGGAAGGCAACGAACATATCGAGCAGCTTCTGATCGAAGCTGACCTGTTGAAGGGCGACTCCCTTTACGACGTGGAAAACGTCAGCATCGTGCACCACGTCCAGCAGGCGTTGCGGGCGCACAAGGTATTCCAGCGCGATCGCGACTACATCGTGAAGAATGGCGAAGTCGTCCTGATCGACGAATTCACGGGACGCATGATGGCCGGCCGCCGGTTTTCGGAAGGACTGCACCAAGCCCTCGAGGCCAAGGAGCATGTCGAGATCCAGCCGGAGAACCAGACCTTCGCGACGATCACGTTCCAGAACTATTTCCGGCTCTACGACAAGCTTGGCGGCATGACCGGCACGGCCGCGACCGAAGCCGACGAGTTCCTGGACATTTACGGCCTGGACGTCATCGAAGTGCCGACCAACCGGCCGATGGCGCGGGCGGACGAAGACGATGAGGTCTATCGCACGGCGCAGGAAAAATACGACGCCATCATCGAGCTGATCCGCGAAGCGCAGCAGCGCGGCCAGCCCATGCTGGTCGGCACCACGTCGATCGAAAAGTCCGAAATCCTGGCCGAGCAGCTGAAGAAGCGCAACGTCCCGCACAACGTTCTGAACGCGCGCTATCACGAGCAGGAAGCCCATATCGTCGCGCAGGCCGGCGTGCCCGGCGCGGTGACCATCGCCACCAACATGGCTGGCCGCGGAACGGACATCCAGCTCGGCGGCAATCTTGACATGCGCCTTGAGAACTGGCGGACGGAACAGAGCGTGAAGGGCAAGGAGCCGACACCAGAGGTGGTCGAGGCGAAGCGCGTCGAGATCGAGACCGATATCGAGGC
>NZ_JBAWCQ010000167.1:0-3476 GCF_049590335.1 Methyloceanibacter sp. | reverse complement strand
CACCAGAACCGCCATATTCCCGGGACGGTGCTCGTTGTTCCACATCCGCATGTGTGCCTAGGGGATCTGATTCCAGGTAAACACTTCCGACATGCAGGGGTCGATCCGCCGGTCGACAACCAGCTTGTTGGCCTGCGTTGCCTGCATCAGGTTCGCGAAGTGAGAACCCTGAACACGCTTTTGGTGCATCCACAAATAGCGCGCATCCATCGTCAGATTGTAGCCCGTCGTCCCGGCACAGATGACAACCATCCCGCCGCGCTTCACGACTTGCACGGAAACCGGGAACGTCGCTTCACCCGGATGTTCGAACACGATATCCGGGTTCACGCCCTTGCCGGTGATGTCCCAGATCGCCTTGCCGAACTTGCGCATCTCCTTCATCCAATCACCGTATTCCGGTGTATTGACCTCGGGCAGCTGCCCCCAGCAGTTGAAGTTCTTTCGGTTGATCACGCCCTTGGCGCCCAGTTGGCGCACAAAATCGGCCTTATCATCTTCCGAGATAATCGCGATCGCATTGGCCCCTGCCGTGGCGCAGAGTTGCACGGCGAACGATCCAAGCCCGCCAGAAGCCCCCCAACCGAGGACGTTCTGCGCCGGCTTCAGCGTGTGCGGCCGGTGCCCGAACAGCATCCGGTAGGCCGTGGCAAGCGTCAGCGTATAGCAGGCACTCTCTTCCCAAGTGAGATGCTGCGGCCGCTCCATCAGCTGGCGATCCTGCACCCGGCAAAACTGCGAGAAAGACCCATCCGGCGTTTCATACCCCCAGATCCGCTGCGACGTCGAGAACATCGGATCGCCGCCGTTGCACTCTTCGTCGTCGCCATCGTCCTGGTTGCAGTGAACGACGACTTCGTCGCCGACTTTCCACCGCTTCACCTTGGAGCCGACCGCCCAAACAATCCCCGACGCATCGGAACCAGCCACATGATAGGGATTCTTGTGCACGTCATTGATCGGCGAGATCGGCGTGCCGAGCGAGGCCCATACCCCATTGTAGTTGACCCCGGCCGCCATCACGAACACCAGGACATCATGGCTATCGAGCTCCCACGTTGGCAGCACCTCGACTTCCATCGCGGTCTCCGGTGGCCCATGCCTGTCGGCACGGATCGTCCACGCATACATCTCCTTGGGCACATGACCGAGCGGCGGTATCTCACCGATCTCATAGAGGTTCTTGACCGCAGTCCCACCGCTCGGGCCGCCTTGCATCTGCTGAGCGGATGACTGAATTCCAGTGTTGTCGACCAATTTAATCTCCCGATTCTCCCGAAAACTTCATCCGGAAGCGTCCCGCTGTTGTTAAGTACCTGGCTCTCTGTGCCACCCTGGCCAGATATGTGGCCACAAAGGCCCCGTCATCAGCATTCAAACGTAAACACATTCATAAAATTGCATAATGCGCTGCACAATGGAATTGTGTACCGGCTACGAAAACTCTGTCAACGCTCGCTTAACGAGTTTTTGCGACTCTAGGTGATGTGCCGGCCATCCGAACGGCGTTCGCAGTCGACGGAGCGACTTCCGTGAAGTTCGACCTAATTTTGCAAACAGTGCAGAGCATGCCGGCGGCCACGTTCGCGCTGATTCTGTTCATGTCGTTATCGGCAGCACTGTTGGTCAATCATATACTCAAAGTTGGCATATACACGACGATAGCCTCTATTCCATCGCTACTTTTCGCCGGCATGTTCGCGCATGCCACTTTCGTTGCCCACAATATTTATATCTCGCCGGACAAGGCTTCCAATACCGCCATCGCTGTCAGCTCAGGCTTTATCCTGCTCGCGGCCTTCGCACTTTTGCTCTTTCGCATGTACGCGCATCTCAGCGATCGCCACTAACGGCAGCCCGCCGGAATCTGTTGCGCATAGCATCACGTCTACAACCAAAATTCTAATTCCACGGTCCGTCGGCTTCGGTCTATGGTGCATTTATCTTGCACCTGCGAACAAATTGGCGGAGCCCCGGGATGGCGGAAAAGTTGTCGAAAAAATCGTCGCCTGTCGAACACGCGGGCCGTGATCGCCCGTGGATCATACGCACTTACGCCGGCCACTCCACCGCCGAAAAATCGAACGAGCTCTACCGCCAGAACCTCACTAAGGGCCAGACCGGCCTTTCGATCGCCTTCGATCTGCCAACCCAGACCGGCTACGACAGCGATCACACGCTGGCCAAGGGGGAGGTTGGCAAGGTCGGCGTGCCCATCTCGCACTTGGGCGACATGCGTACATTGCTCGGCGGCATCCCGCTCGACGAGATGAACACGTCGATGACGATCAACGCCACCGCCGCATGGTTGTTCGCCCTCTATGTCGCCTTGGCTGACGAAACCGGCGCCGATCGCAACAAGCTCACCGGCACGATCCAGAATGACATCATCAAGGAGTATCTCTCCCGCGGCACCTACGTCTTCCCGCCCGAGCCCTCTCTCAAGCTGATCAAGGACACCATCGCCTTCTCCTATAAGGCGGTGCCGAAGTGGAACCCGACGAACGTCTGCTCCTACCATCTCCAGGAAGCCGGCGCGACGCCGGTCCAGGAGCTGTCCTACGCCCTTGCCACCGCCATCGCCGTCCTCGACACCGTCCGCGCTTCAGGCGAAGTGCCGGAGGAAGATTTTGGCCTCGTCGTCGGCCGCGTCTCCTTCTTCGTCAACGCCGGCCTGAGATTCGTCACCGAAATCTGCAAGATGCGGGCGTTTACCGAACTCTGGGACGAGATTACGGCTGAGCGTTACGGCATCACCGAGGACCGCCTGCGCCGCTTCCGCTACGGCGTCCAGGTCAATTCGCTGGGTCTCACCGAGCAGCAACCCGAAAACAACGTCTATCGCATCCTGATCGAGATGCTCGCCGTTACACTCTCGAAGCGCGCTCGCGCCCGTGCTGTCCAGCTCCCCGCCTGGAACGAGGCCCTCGGTCTGCCGCGTCCATGGGATCAGCAGTGGTCGCTGAGGATGCAGCAGATCCTGGCCTATGAAACCGATCTCCTTGAATACGGCGACATATTCGACGGCTCGAAGCAGATTGACCGCAAGGTTGCAGAACTCAAGGAACAGGCCCGCGCCGAACTCGCAGCCATCGACAAACTCGGCGGCGCCGTCGCAGCCATCGATTACATGAAGCGCAACCTGGTCGAATCCAACACCGCGCGCCTCCGCGACATCGAATCCGGAACCCAGACCGTTGTCGGCGTCAATGCCTTCACCGAGACAGAGCCTTCTCCCCTCTCCGGCGGCGCGGAAGCCATCCAGACCGTCGACGAAGCCGTTGAAGCTCAACAGATTGAAGCACTCAAGGCGTGGCGCCAATCCCGCGACCAGGCCGCTGTCGCAAGCGCTCTCGAAGACCTCGCCGCCGCTGCCCGTGAAAACCGCAACGTTATGGAACCCTCGATTGCATGCGCCAAAGCCGGCGTCACGACGGGTGAGTGGGGCCAGACGCTCCGTGAGATCTATGGTGAAT
>NZ_JBAWCQ010000166.1:0-4406 GCF_049590335.1 Methyloceanibacter sp. | reverse complement strand
ACCACTTGTAGACCGCCGGAATAACTAACAACGTTAGAACGGTGGAACTGAACAATCCTCCGACCACGACCGTGGCCAGTGGGGCCTGCACTTCGCTGCCGGCGCCGGTGGCATAGAGCAACGGGATTAGTCCAAATGCGGTAGTCAACGCCGTCATCAGTACGGGTCGTAGGCGCATGCACGCACCCTGAACGCTCGCCTCATCGATCGATTTACCGTCGGCGACCAAGCGGTTGAGATAGGTGACAAGTACCATACCGTTCTCGAGAGCGATGCCGAATAACGCGATGAAGCCTACGGAGGCCGGCACAGAGAGATTGAGATCCGCCAACCACAGCGCCACCACACCTCCCACCAGCGCCAGAGGAATGTTGAGCATGATCAGCATAGAGGCTCGCAGTGAGCCGAAATTCATGAACAAGAGCAAAAACACAAGCCCCAGCGTCACCGGTACCACGATGGCAAGCCGCTGGTTCGCTTCCTGCTGCAGCTCGAACTGGCCGCCCCACTCAATAAGGTAGCCGGACGGCAGATCAACGGCTTCGGTAATGCGCCCCTGGCCCTCGGTGACGAAGGAGCCAATGTCGCGACCCCGCACGTTGGTTTGGATCGTGATGAACCGCTGGGTGTTCTCCCGCGTGATTTGCCGTGGGCCGACGATCTCCGCTACCTCGGCTACCTGTCGCAGCGGAATGAGCAACCCGGACGGCGTGTTGATGACCAGCTCGCGGATGGCTTCGGGTGTCGCTCGAGCCGCTTCATCGTAACGCACGAGGATGTCGAAGCGCCTCACACCCTCAAAGACCTGTCCGGCCGTCTCGCCGCCGATGGCTGTGCGCACGGCCGATTGAACGTCCTCAATATTGAGTCCGTACCGGGAGATTTGTCCACGGTCGACCCGGATTTGGAGTTGCGGCGTCCCCGTCACTTGATCCTTCTGCACATCCGCCGCACCCGGCATATTCCGTACGACACGCTCGATTTCCCCGGCCTTGTTCACCAACACGTCTTGGTCTTCACCGAACAACTTGATAGCGAGTTCGGCTTTGGTACCGGTGAGAAGTTCGTCGACGGCCGCGGCGATCGGCTGTGTAAAGTTGAACTTGGCGCCCGGGAAGTCCTCGAAGGCCTTGCTCATCGCGGCGAACAGCTCTTCCGGCGTTCGGTCGCTCAGCCACTCCTCCCTCGGTTTCAAGCCGACGAAAGCCTCCGCGTTGTTCACCGGGTCTGCGTGAGCGCCGACCTCACCACGCCCGACGCGCGTCACTACCTGCTCAACCTCTGGAAATTCGTCGAGCAGCTGGTGCTCGAACTGTGTGACGCTATCGCGGGCTTCCTCCAGAGCGATGGAGGGTGCCATGGTGATGCGGACAAGAAGGTCCCCCTCGTTCAGCCGAGGAACGAACTCGGAGCCGAGCCGAGGGAAAATGACGAGTCCGATTGCGAGCATGGTGATGCCAAGTCCGACGGCCAGGCGCCTTCTTCGCACGAACAGGCCGATGATCGGGCGATAGGCGCCGATCAGGCCGTTGACCAACCTATCCGCGATGCCGGGCTTGTCGCCTTCCTTAGCGCTCGGTCGCTTGATCAGCATCTCCGACAGGACAGGCGCTACGAATATGGCGAACAACAGCGACCCCAGCATCGCCAGTGACACGGTGAAGGCTAGCGGGCGAAACGTCTTCCCTTCATAACCTTGCAAGGTGAAAAGCGGCAGGAACACCACGATGATGATCAGGATGGCGAAGGCTATCGGCCGCACGACTTCAGCGCATGCACGTGCCACGATCTCGCGCTTGGAAAGCGCCGGATGCTTGCCTCTGAGATAACGGTCGACGTTCTCGACTATGACGATGGCACCATCGACCATGATGCCGATGGCGATGGCAATGCCCCCTAGGGACATGAGGTTCGCCGACAAGCCCGTGGCCCGCATGACGATAAAGGCCACGCAGATCGAAAATGGAATGGCAAAGGCGACGACCAGGCTGGGCCGCAAGCCGCCCATGAAGGCGAGCAGCACTACGATCACCAGAATGACTCCTTGGACCAACGCACCGTTCACCGTCTCCACGCTGCGTAGGACGAGCTTGGACTGATCGTAGTAGGGCGCAACGCGTACCCCATCGGGGAGCGCATCATTGATCTTATCGAGACGTTCCTTGACGTCGGCGATTACCTTTGACGTATTGGTCCCGATGAGCTTGAGCACGAGTCCCACAACGATCTCGCCCTCTGCATCCTTGGTGGCCAGGCCCTGGCGCACTTCACCACCGATCTTCACGACGCCGATGTCGCGCACCTTGACTGGCACCCCATCGCTGACCTTCAAGATCGTGTCCTCGATATCGGCGATGCCGCTCGCCAGGCCGATCGAGCGTACAAGATACTGTTCGGAGTTCTTGACTATGTACTGAGCGCCAGCATTTCCATTGTTGGCTTTTACCGCGTCCACCACGTCGCCGATGCCGAGCCGATAGCGCAGCAACGCTTGCGGATTGACCTGAACCTGAAACTGCTTGACCTCACCGCCTAGCGATAAGACCTCGGTGACCCCGGGCACGGTCTGGAGGTTGAACTTGACGATCCAATCTTGAATCTCGCGCATCTCCTCTGGCGTGCGCCCGCCTGTAGTGTCCTCCACGTAGTAGAAGAGAATCTGCCCGAGGCCCGTACTAATTGGCCCCATCTCGGGCTCGCCAAAGCCGTCTGGAATCTCTTCGCGCGCGGTCTGAAGACGCTCACCCACCAGTTGACGTGCAAAGTAAATGTCCGTCGAGTCCTCGAAATAGACATTCACTACCGAGAGGCCGAAGTTCGAGACCGAACGAATTGTCTTGAGGCCCGGTAGGCCATTCATGGCCACCTCAATCGGGTATGTGACGAAGCGTTCGACCTCTTCGGGCGCGAGCCCCTCCGTCTCGGTAAAAACCTGAACAAGCGTCGGTGAAACGTCGGGAAAAGCGTCCACAGGTAGATGGCGGTAGCTCTGGTAGCCCGCCACCAGGACGCCAACCGCGATGATGCAGATCAGCAGGCGCTGCCGGAGAATAGCTTCGAGTAAGTATTGCATTGTCGGTGGTGACACTAGTGGTTATGACCGTCGTCAAAATCTGACTTGGCAAGCTGAGACTTCACGACGAAGGCACCCTCGGTCACGACCGTATCGCCGGTCTTCAGCCCGGCCAGTACCTCGACATAGTTGCCGTTGTGGCGCCCCAGCGTAACTGGCTGAGGTCTCAGCTTTCCGTCCTCGCCCCTCACGAACACAACATCTTGCCCTTCATGGACTTGCAGTGCCGTGGCCGGGACGCGCAGATCAGCAGGTTCATCGGCGACGGCGATACGAGCGGTGACGAACATGCCGGGCCGAAGACTCATTGCCGTATTTTCAAGAACGACACGGGCATTTGCAGTGCGGGTTTCCTCCGAGACGTCAGGGGCAACGAAGGCGATGGAGCTGTCTGCCTCAACCCCGCCATCGGTGATGATCGTCACTGTCTGCCCCGCCTCGACACGCTCCAGATCGTGGGCGTAGATGCTGATGTCCACCCACACGATAGAAACGTCGGCGATGATGAAGGCCTCGCGGTTGGTGGGAACCATTTCGCCGCGCGTCAGGTGGCGCGTCACCACGGTACCGCTAAGGGGCGCGCGCATAACATATTTGGTGAGGTCGACGTCAACCTGTTCGGCGATCTCCTTCAGGCGCTCTTTACTGATACCGAGCGCCAGCAATTTCTGGCGAGCGCTGCGCAGGTTGATCCGTGCCTCGGCGAAGTCGGTCTTCGCTGCGAGGTGGGTCCGTTCGGAGACAATCCGTTTATCGATCAGCGATTCGGCTCGGCCGAAGTTCTCTTCGGCAAGCGCCAAGCGTTCGAGGCTGGCCAAATACGATGCCTTGGCATCAGCGAGTTCGCGACTCTCCAGCACCGCGAGCCTGTCGCCCTCGGCTACTTCATCGCCCTCGGCCGCCTCGATCGTACGGGCGATACCAGCCACGCGCGGCACCACATGCGCCAACCTATTCTCATCAAATAAAACTTCGGCCGGACGCTCAATGGTGACCGGGATCGGCCCGCCCGCGACTGAGGCCGTGCGGACATTGAACCTGTCCATCTGAGCCTTGGTCATGTCGACGCTGGCGTGATCATCGTGACCCTCATGGCTTGAGTGGTCATCGTGTTCGTGCCCCTCATCCGAGCTGTCGTCCTGATTCGAGTGGTCGCGCTCATCTTTGGCGTCGTGACCATGATCTTTGTGGTCATGCCCGGCATGGTCGTCATGCACGTCGGTGCCGTGAGCATCGTGATCGTGGGTGGCGTGGTCGTCCTGTGCTTCGGCTATGGTTACGCTCGAGGGACTTTGAATTTCAGCCCCGACCGGGCTTACAGCAAGGCTCATTG
>NZ_JBAWCQ010000165.1:0-4056 GCF_049590335.1 Methyloceanibacter sp. | reverse complement strand
TTCTTGCGGGCCAGCTTCCGCGCGCGGCGGATAGCCTCGGCCTTCTCGCGGGCACGCTTCTCGGAGGGCTTCTCGTAATAGTTACGGAGCTTCATCTCGCGGAAGATGCCTTCGCGCTGCATTTTCTTCTTCAGAGCCCGGAGGGCCTGATCGACATTGTTATCGCGAACGACGACTTGCACGCGTCTTAAATCTCCGAATTACCGTTGATTTTGGGATTGGACAGGAGCCGAAGCAACCCATTTGCGGATCACCTGAATCGCGCATCCATCGGTGCTCTAGCAAACCTGCGGCGGGTTGTCCAGACTGCGGGTGCGTTCGGCGCCTATGCTTTCGGCGCAATCCTGGTGACGTGGCCCATCTTTCGTCCGGGGCGCGCTTCGGATTTGCCATACAGGTGCAGGGCGGCGCAGGGTTCGGCGGCGTCTTGGCGCCAGGCATCCACGTCATCTCCGATCAGATTGGTCATGACCGCATCGCTATGGCGGGTGACATCGCCTAGAGGCCAGCCGCAAATCGCCCGGATGTGATTTTCAAACTGGCTGACGAGACAGGCATCTTGCGTCCAGTGTCCTGAATTGTGGACGCGCGGCGCGATCTCGTTCACGAAAAGCGATGGGCTGGCCCCGCCTGTCTGGAACATCTCCACGGCGAGGACGCCCACATGGCCGAGGGCCTCGGCGATATTGCCGGCGATCGCTTGTGCCTCCTTCTCAAGCGCGCTCGTGATGTTGGCCGGGACCGTGCTCGTGTCGAGTATACCGCCTTTGTGGACATTCTCGACCAGGTCGTAATAGCGCATGCTGCCGTCGTGGCTGCGCACGACAATTACGGAGACCTCGCGCTCGAATGCGACCATGCCTTCCAGGATCGAGGGCGCTTCGCCGATCGACTCCCAGGCACTCTCGGCTCCGCAGATTGTGTGGATTCCTGCCTGCCCTTTGCCGTCATAACCAAAGCGGCGGGTTTTGAGCAGGGCGGGGGGCGGCACGCGCAGGATGGCGTCTTTCAGATCGGCAAGGGTCGCCACGGGCGCATAGGGTGCGACGGCGATGCCAAGGCCGCTGATGAAGTCCTTTTCGGCAAGCCGGTCTTGGGCGACCTCAAAGGACTTCACCGGTGGGAATAGGCAAGCGGTGCGCCCGGCGGCTTCCAGCGCCATGGCCGGCACGTTCTCGAACTCACAAGTGAGCACGTCGACCCGTTCGGAAAAGCGCGCGACGGCTTCCAGATCGTCATAGGCGCCGACGGCTGTTTCGGCGGCGACGTCGAAGGCCGGCGCGCCCGGCGCATCATTGTAAATGTGGGTCCTGAGGCCAAGCCGGCTCGCCGCGACCGATAGCATCCGGCCGAGTTGACCGCCGCCCAGAATGCCAATCGTGCTGCCCGGTGGCAGCGGATTGTCAATCATCGTCCTCGACGCTCTCGGCGACCGCTTCGGTCTGGGCGCTGCGCCAATCTGCCAGGCGCGCTGCCAGCGCCGCGTCCGACAACGCCAGGATGCCGGCTGCAAGAAGCCCCGCATTGGTTGCACCGGCCTTGCCGATGGCAAGCGTACCCACAGGCACGCCGCCCGGCATTTGCGCGATGGAGAGGAGGCTGTCGAGCCCCTTCAGGGACTTGCTTTCCACGGGCACACCGAGGACCGGCAGCTCGGTCATGGAGGCGGCCATGCCCGGCAGATGCGCTGCCCCGCCGGCGCCGGCGATGATGACTTTCAAACCGCGGCCGCGTGCGCCCGACGCATAGTTGTACAGCCGCTGCGGGGTGCGGTGGGCCGAGACGACTTTCGTCTCGTAGGACACCTCGAGGGCGTCCAGGATTTTTGCGGCTGCCTTTAGGGTGGGCCAGTCCGACCGGCTTCCCATGATGATGCCGACGGAGGGGGTCGCCTCACTCATGCTTTCGCTCATTAAAAAAACCGCCCGGAGGCGGATCGCGGAAAGCGCGCGATTATAGGCTTGCCGGGGGGCTTGGCAAGGCGGGTTTGGGCTGGTTTTAGCGTCAGGCTTAAGGGGCTCGGGTGCTTAACCCGCGGGGATGACGAAACGCACAAGCCAAGCGCGGAAAAAGGCGTCATGATCGGGCTCCGTTTTCCAGGCCAGCCCCATAAACCGCGAGTGAGCCAAATGTCCGAGTCTGCCGCCACACCTCGAGCCAACCAGCTGATGCAGCTGTTCCTTTTGGGAACCGCCCTCCTCGTCGTGCCCATCGCGCTCAATTATGGGCTCGTGCCGTCCACGACCCTGCCGATGTTCCTGACCATGCCGGATTTGAGCACGGACCAGACCCATATCTACCGGGGCTTGATGTGCCTTTATCTGGGGGTTGCGCTGTTCTGGCTTGTCGCGGCCTTCAAACCCGAATGGCAGCGCGTGGCTGTGATCACGGCAATTGGCTTTGCCTGGTCCATCGCGGCCGGGCGCATCATCAGCCTGATTGTCGACGGCTGGCCGAGCCCGCTCCTGCTGTTTTATCTGGGCATCGAGATACTCGCCGGGCTGCTGGGCCTTGCCGTGCTGGCAGCCGCGGACCGGAAGCTTAAGCGATAATATCGGGAAGCAGTTCGTCCTCAATCCGGAAGATCTCGTCTCTCAGAAATAGCTTTTTCTTTTTAAGTCGCTTGAGCTGCAATGCGTCCGCGCGGCCTGACTGTTCCAGGGCGTTGATCGCACTATCCAGGTCGCGATGCTCTTGTTTGAGCCTGCTCAGTACAGCCCGAAGCTCGCGGATCTCCTCGCTCTCCATCGGGCGCTCCTTTACTGTGTGGCGGGAGTATCTTGCCGAATGCCGATGGGTTCAAGTGCATGTCCATAGGATCGACCCGGGGCGATTTGTCCTGTACGGGTGCGGTCGTGATTAGACAAGCGAAGGCCTCTTTGACAGAATAGTTATATCGACAATTCAATCTGGAGGTCCGGTATGGCACTAGACGCGCATCTCGATGAATTGGCTGAAAAACACCGCGCTTTGGATCGAAAGATCGACGAGGAACAAGGAAGGCCCACGGCAGATGCCTTCAAGATCGCCGAGCTGAAGCGCCGGAAACTCCATCTAAAAGATGAAATTGAACGCCTGAGACACGGTGTCCCGCACTAGATCTTAAAGATCCTCGGTCTCGAATCTGGAGACCGCGTCGACAGGATCGGTTTTTCGCCGCGCCGAGCCCCGCGGGACAGTCGCGAGGCTCCGCCCGGCCCATATTTTATTGCCGCGTCCAAGTAGCAGAGCGCTACGGCGTGGCTTTTTATTGGGCCTAGGCTGGGAGCGCCATCACCCTTGACGTGGGTCAGTGCCGCTGGACCGAGCTGCGCTACCTCTTTAGAAGGGTTGGAAACAAACTTGAGATGGGTGCTATGCGGGCAGGACGAAGCGGTTTCCACGGGCGCGGAGTGTTTGGATCGAAGTTCGCCCTCCCGATTCGGGTGGCGGTCATGATGGCCGTGGCGGCCTTGATGGCAGAACCCGTTTTGGCGGCAGAGAAAGACCTGACCAATAAGGGCGAGGTGATCGTGCGGGAGAACTGCGCCCGCTGCCACGCGGTCGGGCAGACCGACGAGAGCCCCAATGCTGAAGCGCCGCCCTTCCGCGTGTTGTCTCAAAGTTACCCTGTGGAGAGTCTGGCCGAATCGCTGGCGGAGGGCATCATGTCCGGCCATCCTGATATGCCCGTCTTCGTTTTCAAGCCGCACGACGTGGATGCGATTATCGCCTATCTTGAGTCGATCCAGGTCCCGGCAGATGCCGCCCCCTCTGATCCGACACCGTCCGCGCCCGGCGAGTCCGAGGCGATGGATTCCAAAGGATAATTGGACAGAGGCCAGCACATCTCAAACGTCGGCAGCACCTTCCGGCCACATCAGCCAGTCGCGGGCTTCGGCGATCTGGTCGGGATCGAAATGTTCGACCTCGCAGGTGACGAAGGGCGAGACGAAGCGGGACCACAAATTCTTGACATGCGGGTCGCAGACGATGGCGATGCGGCTGAAATCCTTGAGGTGGCGCAGGCTGAACTTGATGTCGTGCCACAGCGCGGTGGCGTCCATGCCCTCGAAG
>NZ_JBAWCQ010000164.1:0-18674 GCF_049590335.1 Methyloceanibacter sp. | reverse complement strand
TTGCCAGCCTTGAGAAGCAATTCGGCTTCGACAAGCCCGCGCACGAACGCTTCGGCCAGATGATCTGGAACTATCTGCGGTTTGACTTCGGCGAGAGCTATTTCCGCGACACGAGCGTCCTCAAACTTATCGCGGAACGCATGCCCGTCTCGATCTCGCTCGGGCTTTGGATGACGCTGATCTCCTACGCGATCTCCATTCCGCTCGGGATCCGGAAGGCAGTGAGCGACGGTTCGCGCTTCGACGTCTGGACCTCGAGCGTGATCGTCATCGGCTATGCTATTCCGGGCTTTCTAGTTGCCGTATTCCTGATCGTGCTATTCGCCGGCGGCTCCTTCCTGCAGATTTTTCCCTTGCGGGGTCTGGTCTCGGAGGATTTCTGGTCCCTGCCCTGGTACGAAAAGATCCTCGACTATTTCTGGCACTTGGTGCTGCCGCTGACCGCCATGGCGCTGTCGGCGTTCGCGACGACGACCTTCCTCACCAAGAACTCGTTCCTTGAGGAGATCCGCAAGCAGTACGTCATCACGGCGCGGGCGAAGGGACTGACCGAACACCAAGTGCTTTACGGGCACGTTTTCCGAAACGCCATGTTGATCGTCATCGCCGGATTTCCCGGCGCTTTCATCGGCGCGTTCTTCGCGGGCTCGCTTCTGATCGAAACCATCTTCACACTGGATGGGCTCGGATTGCTGGGCTTTGAGTCCATCGTCAACCGCGATTATCCAGTCGTGTTCGCGACCGTCTACATCTTCTCGCTGCTCGGACTGCTGATCAGTCTTCTGTCGGACCTCACCTATACCTGGGTCGATCCGCGCATCGACTTTGAGACGCGGGAGGTCTGATGGACGCGCCAACGGATGTCAGCGTCACCGAGGAGATTGCGGCGGAAGGGATTCCGCAGTCCCGGCCTTGGTTTACGGCGCTCAACAAGCGGCGTTGGCAAACCTTCAAAGCCAACCGGCGCGGCTTCTGGTCCTTATGGATCTTCCTGTTTCTCTTCGTGATCAGCCTTTTCGCCGAGTTCATCGCCAACGACAAACCCATCCTCGTCGAATATGAGGGCCAGTATTATTGGCCCGTCTTCCAGGCCTATCCCGAGACAGATTTCGGCGGCATCTTCGAAACCGAGGCGGACTATCGTGATCCTGTCGTGCAGGAGCTGATCACTGAGAAGGGCGGCTGGATGCTATGGCCGCCGATCCGCTTCTCCTACAATACTCAGAATAAGAACCCGCCGATGGCGTTTCCGGTGAAGCCCACCTGGCTTCTAACCGACAAAGATTGCGAGCTTGCCGTCGAGAAGGGCTTTCACCCCTGCAATGCCAGTCTTGAGTGGAACTGGCTCGGCACCGATGACCAGGGCCGCGACGTGGTCGCGCGGATCATCTACGGTTTTCGCATTTCCGTTCTGTTCGGACTTGTACTGACGATTTTTTCGACGATCATCGGCGTTTCCGCCGGCGCTCTTCAGGGCTATTTCGGCGGCTGGACGGACCTCCTATTCCAGCGCTTCATCGAGATCTGGACCAGCGTGCCGCAGCTCTATCTGTTGATCATCGTGGCCGCCGTCATCGAACCCAATTTCTGGATCCTGCTCGGTATCCTGCTGGCCTTTTCCTGGGTTGCGCTGGTGGGCGTCGTGCGGGCCGAATTCTTGCGCGCGCGCAATTTCGAATATGTCACGGCGGCGCGGGCTCTCGGCCTGCCCAATCTCCAGATCATCTTCCGGCATCTGTTGCCTAACGCGATGGTCGCCACGCTGACTTTCATGCCCTTTATCCTGAACGGGTCGATCACGACCTTGACGTCGCTGGACTTCCTGGGCTTTGGACTGCCGCCCGGATCGCCGTCGCTCGGCGAATTACTGGCGCAAGGCAAAGACAATCTGCAAGCTCCCTGGCTCGGGCTGACGGCGTTCTTCGTCATCGCCGTCATGCTGAGTCTTTTGATTTTCGTGGGCGAGGCGGTGCGTGATGCGCTCGATCCGCGCAAAACGCTGACCTGAGGCGGGGCACATGCACGGTTCACACGACCACAGCCACGCGGTTACCGCGAAGAACGAGACCCGCATGGGGATCGCTGCGCTCCTCACCGGCGGGTTTATGTTTATCGAGCTGGCGGGCGGCATTGCCGCGAATTCGCTGGCGCTGATTGCCGATGCCGGACATATGCTCACGGACTTCGCGTCGCTGACACTTGCGTGGTTCGCATTCCGATTGGCGCGACGGCCGGCAGACTGGAAGCGCACCTATGGCTTCGACCGCTTCCAGGTTCTAGTCGCCTTCACCAACGGCCTCGCCTTGTTCGCGATCGCGGGCTGGATCGTGTACGAAGCGATACACCGCCTCATCCAGGGCGAAGCGCATGTGGCTGGTGGTATCATGGTGATCATCGGCATCGCGGGACTCCTGGTGAATATCGTATCCTTCATGCTGTTGCGCGGGGCCGACCGCGAGAACCTCAATGTCCGCGGTGCGGCGGTGCATGTGCTTGGCGACCTGCTGGGGTCGGTGGCCGCGCTGATCGCGGGCGCCGTGATCATGCTGACGGGCTGGACGCCGATCGATCCGTTGCTCTCAGTCCTCGTAGCGCTGATTATTCTGCGCAGCGGCTGGTTCGTCGTCTCGGAGTCCGCGCACATCTTGCTTGAGGGCGCGCCGCAGGAACTCGACACGCGCGATATCGCACCGGACCTTGTAAGCAACGTGCCCGGCGTGAACGAGGTTCACCACGTCCATGTGTGGTCCATCACCCAGTCCCGCCGCATGGTAACGCTCCACGCTGTAATCGGCGATGAGGCCGACAACAACGCCGTCGTGCAGGGCGTCAAGGGGCGGCTGAAAGACAAGTTCAACCTGGATCACGCGACGGTCGAAATAGAGTGCCGCGCATGCGCCGACACGACCGACGAACCTCATCGAGCAACCTCATGACCGACAAGCCCACCCTCCTATCCATCGACAGTCTGTGCGTGGACTTCCGTGCGGGCGAGAAGGCCACCCATGCGGTGAAGGATGTCTCTTTCGAGATCGACCGGAGCGAGACCCTCGCCCTCGTAGGCGAGTCCGGTTCCGGCAAGACCGTCTCGGCCTTGTCGATCCTCCAGCTCCTTCCCTACCCGGCTGCGTCGCATCCTGCGGGCGCGATCTACTTCAAGGGTGAGAACCTCCTGGCTCTGCCGCCGGACGGGCTGCGTCATGTGCGCGGCAATCAGATTTCCATGATCTTTCAGGAGCCGATGACGTCGCTGAACCCGCTCCATACAATCGAGCGTCAGATCGCTGAAGTCCTGCGCATCCATATGGGGATCACGGGTGATGCGGCCCGCGCGCGCGTCATCGACCTCCTGACCAAGGTTGGCATTCCGGATGCTACGGAGCGGCTTGCTTCCTATCCCCACCAATTGTCGGGAGGGCAGCGCCAACGTGTGATGATCGCCATGGCGCTTGCGAACGAGCCGGACCTTCTGATCGCCGACGAGCCAACAACGGCGCTCGACGTGACGATCCAAGCCCAGATTCTCGAGCTGCTGCTGCAGCTCAAGGACGAGTTCAACATGGCGATGCTGCTCATCACCCATGATCTGGGGATCGTACGCAAGATGGCTGATCAGGTCTGCGTCATGCATCAGGGCGCGATCGTCGAGCGCGGCACCACGAAGGACGTTTTCGAGCACCCCAAGGACGACTACACGAAGCATCTCATTGCCTCGGAGCCGAAAGGCTCTCCGCCACCAGCGGACCCGGACGCCAAGACCATCCTCAAGACGGACGACCTGAAAGTGTGGTTCCCAATCAAGCGCGGCTTCCTGCGCAAGACGGTCGGGCATGTCAAAGCCGTCGACGGGATCGATGTTGACGTCAAGGAGGGGCAGACGCTCGGCGTGGTCGGCGAGTCGGGTTCCGGCAAGACGACACTCGGTCAGGCAATCCTGCGGCTGATCTCAAGCGAGGGGCCGATCGTCTATCTCGGCCAACGCATCGACGGCTACGATTCGAAACAGATGCGGCCCTTGCGCAAAGAGCTGCAGATCGTTTTTCAAGACCCGTACGGCTCCTTGAGCCCGCGCATGTCGATCGGGCAGATTATCGAGGAAGGCTTGCTGATCCAAAACCCGGGCATCTCGCAGAAAGACCGCGATGAGCGCGTCGCACGGGCTCTAACGGAAGTGGGGCTGGACGCGAAAGTCCGGGACCGCTACCCGCACGAATTTTCCGGCGGCCAGCGTCAGCGTATCGCCATCGCCCGTGCGCTGGTTCTCGAACCTAGATTCCTCATTCTCGACGAGCCGACGTCGGCGCTGGATGTGTCCGTACAGGCGCAAATCGTCGACCTGCTGCGCGATCTCCAGAAACGGCACAGGCTGGCCTATCTCTTTATCAGCCACGATCTGAAAGTCGTCCGTGCGCTGGCCAATTCCATTCTGGTTTTGCGGAACGGGAAGGTGGTCGAACAAGGCCCCTCGCAGGAGGTCTTCGCCAATCCGCAAACAGATTATACCAAGGCTCTGCTCGCCGCGGCGTTTGAGTTGGAGACGACGCCGGCCGATGTCGTTGCCACTTAGCCGTTTCGGCTAAGGGCTCTCCGCTAGCCGCCGCACGCTTGTGACGTCGAAACCGGCGTCCTTGATGCGCCGGCGGGCATCCTCAAAGGGCTCGAGCTCGACAGCCATGTGATAGGCGTTGGCGTGCAAAAAGTGGTCCGCGCTCGTCATAATGCCCACATGGCCCTCCCAAAAGATGAGATCGCCGCGCCTTAAACCCGCACCGTCTGGTACATTGATGCGCGCGCCGGCTTCGGCTTCCTGCATGTCCGCATCGCGTGGCAGCGCATGGCCTGCGGCTGCGGCCGACAATTGCACGAGGCCAGAGCAGTCCAAACCGACGCTGGTGCGTCCGCCCCAAAGATAGGGCGCACCGAGAAAGCCCTCAGCAATGGCGACGAAATCCGGCGCGTGCCGGCCGATGGGCGCGAGATGGCTACCATAGACGAACCCACCCGAGTCGAGCCGTGCATAGCGCATGCCCTCCTCCGTGACGCACACGCGCGCATTCAGGCTGAGCATGCGCAGCGGCGGCGCTTTGGCGTCCGGTTCGGGAAAGACATAGGTTCGAAGCGCGGCGATGCGGTGTGTCGTGGGTGGGCGCACCGGACCAAGCCCTTCGCTCGGTACATAGCCCACATAACCGTCGTGATCGAGCTGCACCCAGGCCCAGCCGTCCCGCTCGTCGAAGACGGCCATGGTCTCGCCATGGAGCGCCTCGGTATCGAGATTTGCAGCCGCATGGGGCTCCCGGCGCAATGGCACTGCCGAAGCCGCCACCTGCCGGCGATCTCCCTGCACGTAACGCTCGGCATCGACCACACCACGCAAACTCTCGGCCGCAAGGTCTTCGCGGAACGGATGCCGGCGTGGATCGAGCTTCGTCACGCGTTCAGCTCTCCACGGAAGTACTCGAACAGCGCGCGGGCAGCGTGTGGTTCGCCGCCGCGCGGCCGGCCCGGCTGCTCGCGCGGCACCCAGCCGTAGATGTCGAGATGGGCGTATCGCTTGGCATTCTGCACGAAGCGCTTGAGAAACAGGGCTGCCGTTACGGAGCCTGCAAACGGTCCGTCGGAGATGTGATTGACATCGGCAATGCTGCTCTTGAGTAATACATCGTAGGGCGCCCAGAAGGGCATGCGCCAGACCGGGTCCCCGACCGCGTGCGCGGCCTTCAGCATGGCGTCCGCGAACGCCTCATCAGTTGCGTAGAAGGGCGGGAGATCCGGACCCAGCGCCACCCGGGCCGCGCCGGTCAAAGTCGCAAAGGTAACGAGATAATCCGGCGCCTCCTCATCGGCAAGGCTAAGGGCGTCGGCGAGCACGAGGCGCCCTTCCGCATCGGTGTTGCCGATCTCGACGGTCATACCGTTGCGGCTGGGCAGCACGTCGCCGGGGCGGAAGGCATTGCCCGCGACCGAGTTGTCGGCGGCAGGGATGATCACGCGCAGACGGACCGGCAGTTTGGTCCGCATCACCATCACGGCGAAGGCGAGCGCCGCGGCGGCACCGCCCATATCCTTCTTCATCAAGCTCATGGCGTTGCCCGGCTTAAGGTTAAGCCCGCCCGTATCGAAACAAATGCCTTTGCCGACAATGGTGACCTTGGGCGCATTCTCCGAGCCCCAATGAATGTCGATCAGGCGCGGGTGCCGGTCGCTCGCGCGGCCTACCGCATGGATCATGGGGAAATTATCCGACAGCAGGTTCGACCCCTCGGTTACCTTGATGTTCGCGCCAAATGTGTTGGCGACGTCGCGCACCACGACTTCGAGTTCGGCGGGCCCCAAATCGTTGGCAGGCGTGTTGATCAGGTCGCGCCCGAGATAGACGCCTTCGGCCAACGCCAGGACGTGCGCGCGATCCGCCCCCTCGGGCAGGACGAGACGCTTGATATCCTCCGAAACACAGGACTTGTAGCGCGTGAAACGATAGCAGCTTTTCAGAAAGCTCAGCACAGCCAGATCTGGATCGGGCAAGGCACTCGCGAACCGATAGTCGCCAGCCGGCAGCGCACCCGGAAGCACCCCGGTAAGCATGGGCGCGCGCTCAGCCCAATCCGTGCCGCCCGTGCCGAAGAGAACCTTTGCGATGGCACCATTCTCGCCGGGGACAAGGAGCACCGAACCTTGTGACGGTTTCCAGCCCCGGGCCTCGACCCAGCGGGCCTCGCGCCCACCAAGCGCTGCGAGGCCTTCACCCGATGTAACGAGCTCAATGGGAATGGACGGCGCGCCCGGCTCTAAGACCAAGTCGTCGAGCGTTTGGCGCATGGGATCGAGCGAGATCGCGTGTGTCGGCATGAAAAATTCCGGATGACTCTTGAAGGGGCCGCGCATTAATGGCAGGGGAGCGGAAGCATGACAACGATGGAAGGCGGAACGATGACGGGCACGGGCTGCACGCTGGTAATTGGCGATAAGAACTATTCGTCTTGGAGCCTGCGGCCCTGGCTGTCCCTCAAAGCCTGCGGCGTGCCGTTCAACGAGGAATGCGTCCGCCTCCGGCTGCCTGAGAGCAAGGCCGAGATTTTCAAGCACTCGCCATCAGGCAAAGTCCCGGCCCTCAAGACCAATATCGGGGTGATCTACGACAGCCTCGCCATCGTCGAATTTCTCGCCGAACAGTATCCGGACGCGGGGCTGTGGCCGCAGGATCCGACGGCGCGCGCGGCGGCGCGCAGTGTGTCTGCCGAGATGCATGCGGGCTTCCAGGCCTTGCGCAACGACATGCCCATGGATCTCGTTTCGCGCTTTCCGATGCCCGACGTCAGCGAGACCCTGGCCAACAATATCCGGCGGGTCGTTGCGCTGTGGATGGAGACACGAGCGCGGTTCGGCCACAGCGGTCCGCTCCTGTTCGGCACCTTCACCAACGCGGACGCCATGTATGCGCCCGTCGCGACCCGCTTCCGCACCTATGGCGTGCCTCTCGCGGAGTTCGGTGACGATGGCACCGCGGCTGCCTATGTCGACGCGGTCTATGCCATGCCCGATATGGCCGCGTGGCTGGCCGACGCAGAGGCCGAGATGCGCGCAAGTGCGCTGGTCTAGACGGCGGCCTTAAAGAATACTGCGTATACGCACTAGTTGGGATACATAAGTCTGGCCGGCGCCCAAGCCGTCATCAACCGCTGGCTCCGCCAGTACAATCACATCCGTCCACACCACGCCATCGGCATGCTCCCACCCGTGCCCGAGACGTCATTAGAGAAATCGCCGCAAGATGGTATAGACCAAGGGGGCTAGACATACCTCCAAGCCGCTGCTCGGCCTCAGCACGTTTTTTAGTCCTGGCTCCTTCAGTTTGGGTCAGACCTTCTACGCCCGCCCGCGGCGCAGCCTGCAAGTAAAGAAGGAAGAGAATCCCTGCTAGGCTGGCGGACTGGTCTGCTGCTAGGCGGCGGGCTCCTCGGCTGGTGCCGAACGCTGCACGGGGCTTGCCCATAGATCGTATTCGCTCGCGTCGCTCACTCTAACCATCACCCTATCGCCTGGCCGAAGTCCCTCGGCGTCGTCGATAAAGACATTGCCGTCGATCTCCGGTGCGTCCCAGTACGACCGCGCGATGACACCTTCCGCGTCGACGTCGTCCACAATGACCTCCAGCGTTTCACCGACACGGCCACTAAGCACTTCGGCACTGATGGCCTGCTGGTGCGCCATGAGAAGCGCATAGCGCTCTTCCTTAACCGCTGCGGGTACTTGGTCGGGCAACGCGTTAGCTGGTGCGCCATCGACATCTTCATATTTGAAGCACCCGACGCGGGCCAGCCGCGCCGCGGTCAACCAATCGAGTAGATCCGCGAAATCCTCATCCGTCTCGCCGGGGAAGCCCACGATAAAGGTGGAGCGAACCGCAAGCTCCGGACACTGCGCGCGCCAATGCGCAAGACGCTGCAACGTCTTCTCCTGATGGGCCGGTCGGCGCATCGCCTTCAGAACGCGCGGGCTAGCATGCTGAAAGGGAATGTCGAGATAGGGCAGAATGCGTCCGTCCGCCATCAAAGGCAGCACCCGGTCCACATGCGGATAGGGATAGACATAGAGCAGGCGGACCCAGACACCGAGAGAGCCGAGCGCCTCGGCGAGGTCGGCGAAGCGCGTTTCGTAAGGGCGGCCGCCCCAGTCCGATGATGCGTATCCGAGGTCCAGACCGTAGGCGCTCGTATCCTGGGAAATCACGAGGAGTTCCTGCACGTCGGCGGCGACGAGCCGCTCGGCCTCGCGCATAACATCGCTCAGCTGTCTGCTTTTCAGCGGTCCGCGTAAATGCGGAATGATGCAAAAGCTGCAGGCGTGATTGCAGCCCTCGGAGATCTTCAAATACGCGTAGTGGCGCGGCGTAAAGCGGACGCCCTCTGGCGGCACGAGGTCCATGAACGGATCATGCGCCCGCGGCACCGCCTTATGGACGGCCTCGACGACTACTTCATAGGCTTGCGGCCCCGTGACGGCGAGAACGTCGGGATATTGATCGCGGATGCGATCGGCCTCGACCCCGAGACAGCCGGTGACGATTACGCGGCCGCTCTCGGCCAGCGCCTCTCCGATAGCCTGGAGAGACTCTTCCTTGGCGCTGTTGAGAAAACCGCACGTGTTGACGACAACGGCGTCGGCCCCTTCGTAGCTTGGCGAAAGCACATAGCCTTCCGCGCGCAGGCGGGTCACAATCCTCTCCGAATCGACGAGTGCCTTGGGACATCCGAGGCTCACGAGTCCGATCTTGGGAGAACTTCCCGCTTGGTTCGGCGGTTTTTCGTCCGGTGGCACTTGGGTCATCGGTCGCACTTATAGGCTGCCAAGCCCCGAGGCAAGTGGCTGCGATCCGGACAGCGCAAGGACCTTGCAACAAGGCGCGTTTGCGACTTGTGTCCCCGAGGTTAGATATGGCTGCACACAAGGCGCGGCCGGCATAGCGAGAAGGGAATTATTGATGCGACGGCATCCGATGGTTTTGGCGATCTTCGCGGCCGCCCTACTCTGCAGTGCCGCGCCCGGTTCGGCGCTGGCCCAGTCTTCGGCCGCGAAGAAGGCCCCAGCCGCCCAAAAGGTTCCGGCCGCGCCTGCCAAGCCGGCGGCCCGGGTTGCGGGAGGATATGGCCACTGGACCATGCTGTGCGGAAAGGAAGGCGATCCGAAAACCGCAAAGGAGCGTTGTTCGCTCGTCCTGCCCCTGATCGAAAAGAAGACGCAGAATCTGATCTTCCGCGTCATCCTGACCTACGGACCTAAAGGGCGCCTGGTCCTACGGGTGGATGGCCCCACCGGCGTCGCGCTCCAACGCGGCGTGGAGTTTTCGACGGACACGGGCAAGACCTACCGGATGCCATTCCAGACCTGCCTGCCAATGGGCTGCAAGGCACTCTTCCTGGTGCCCGACAAAATGCGGCAGGAGCTTTCAAAGTCGAAACAAGCAACGATCATCGTCTACGCGCTGAACGGCAGGGCGATCCAGACAATCGCCGATTTCGACGGCCTGCCACTTGGCCTCAAGGCTTTGGACAAAAAACGCACAGCGCTCCTCTCAAAGCAGAAGTAGCGACATGGGCACAATGGGCATAGCGCGCGGGGTCTAGCGCAACGATTCCATACGCAGAGGCGGTGAACCGTCGCTGTCTTTTGGCGCCACGGCGAAGGGCGGGGCGAGCGCGCGGGGCTGCAACGGCTTCCGCCCGTCTGCCGCGCCGCCATCGGTGAGCCGGCCACGCTTGGCGCGGCCTCTCTCCCGGAGGACCAGACCAGGCATCCTGAAGACCGGGCCCGATCCATCACTGCCGGCCATTAGCGGGCTGTCGGCGGAACCGATCCGGGGGCTCGTCAGCGGACCCTCGATCCGAAGCGGTGCGAGGTGCTCGGCCACGGCCGCAACGCCCCCACCTTGCTCTTTTGAGACCGGGCCGGGGTTCACCAGGATATCGAGCGTCTCACGCGGCAGGTTCACCACGCCGTCCGCATCGAAACTCACAGATGGACTTCTCAGCCTGAGATTGCGGGTCCTGGCGAGACCGTGATTGATGTCGAAACTGCCCGCAAGCAGGCTGAAAGCCGTCTTGGCGGCACTAACCCGCCACACGTCGAATGTCCCGGACTCAAGGCCGCGAATAATTGCAGCCGGCGCGATCCCATCGATGGTGCCTTCGTCGACGGCGAACGCGCCGTTGCCCCTGAGTGACAAGGCGATGTCGTCCGCAGTCCGGCCTTCGCCCGAGATGTTGAGGGTGAGCCTGCCCTGCCCTGCCAACCTGTCCAGTCCCATGGCGTCGTTCAGCAGTGGGCCTGCGTCGACGCCTTGCAAGCGAATATCTCCACTGAAGCTCGGAACCGGATCGGCGACGTTTACGAACAAGGTCCCGCGTCCATCGCCTCGATAGAACGACATGCGCCAGAGTGTCGCCTTGAGAGACCCGTCCACAAAGTCGAGGCTGACCGCGCTCGGCCCGATCTTGACACCGCCGAGCCGGGCCTTGCGGATGTTCAAGTCGACATTGGCATCGAACAGGGGCGTGGCCGGCCCGAATGCAAGGTCCGTCTCCAGCACGTGATCGATCGCCGCCTGCGGCATCGAAATGGTGAGGCTCGGCTGCGAGACCCCAGGTCCCGGTGTCAAAAGGCGCGGCGCCGTTGCCCCGGCGAACGGTCCGGGCGGAGGAACCACGGGCTGTTCGATTTGGGCCGAGGGACCTGCGGGCGTGGAAAACCAATCGGTCGTGCCGCCCGGCTGGCTCTGGGACACCAATGGTATCAGCGCCGGGGCGCCAAGGCTCGATCTTGGGCCGCCGCCCACAAGGGCCAGCAACGGGCCGAGATTGAGGTCATCGATAACGAAATTGCCCTCGATGCGTGGCCGTGGGGCCGTCAGGGCGATTTGTGCCTGTCCCTCGCCGCGGGCATTCTCCTGCACGAAGCGGATGTCGCTCAGCGCAATCGCCTCGCTGGTCCAGGCAGCAGTGCTGGTGAGCTCGCCCGCGCCCGTGACCGGGACCACGCCGGACACGCCCTTGAGCCAGGCAAAGAACTGACGCACGGAGCGCGTTTTCGCCGAGAGCGTTCCCTGGCCCTTCAAGCGCGGCACGGTTACAACATCACCATTGAAATGCGCGTCCACCGTGTCGGCAGCGACGGTGAACTGCAGCCGTGCCCGGCGCTGCTCGGTCAGGGCTGCAGGCGAGGCCAATTCGAAGTCGAAGCCGACGGCTTTGTTGCGCCAGTTGAACTGACCGCGCCCCACCAGAGGTGCCGAGAGCGCCGGTAGGGTGAGTCCGGCGTTGATGCGGTCGAACCGTCTTGGCTTGATGCGGCGCGCGCTGTGAACGAGGACTGTGCCGTCCTGAATGCGCAGGTCCTCGATGGCCAATGCCTTTGGCGCGACGGGGGCAGGCATCAGCAAGTCCGGCGTCAGGGGCGCCGCGGCGGCCGCCACCGTCCCACCCTCGCTCACGGGCTGCGCGGTTTGCCGCTCGTCATCGGCGTGTAAGGCAAGAACCGGCCGTTCGAGCACGATGCGCTCGATCGAGGTGGCGCCGCCGAACAGACCCAGGAAACCGAGATCTATTTCCAGCTTCGGAATCGAGAGTTTCGCAGCCCGTTCGCCAGCCTCTGGCGCGGTGATTATGGCATCGGTGATTTCAATATGGGGGGATGGCCAGAAGGAAAGCTGCGTGGCGCCGTTGACTGCCAGATCGCGCCCGGTCTGTGCCTTGAGCCACTCGGTGGCGCGCGCTTCAACCCAGGACGATGGGGCGAGAATATTGGCGCCAAGAAGCGCGACGGCACAGGCTGCGAGGACCCCGCCGCCGATCTTCAATCCTCGCCTCCAGATGCCGGGACAGGTGGGCTCTTGCGGCACAGCGCCTTGGAGTTTGACCCCGCGATACCCCATAGGGGCAGGCACAGGCGGCCGCGAGAACGGCACAAGCGCGCGCGAACGCCGCCGCGTTTTGTCTGAAGAGTGGCCGTGCATTGATCCCCCGAATGAGCCGCGCGACTTAGCCCGACAAATGCGGTGACAATTGGAACGTTGCCCGCAACGTCCACCGGACGGCCTTGCCCACGGGTTGTGTCCGCCAGACCCACTCGCCTAACGCACTAAAATCGCGTGATTGTCCCAGTGGTAACGCGTGGCCTGGCGCGGCCCAAGGCCGTCCGTGCCACCGGATGCGAGCCAGCCTTCACCACTGGTGAGCAAAAATGTCGCACCGCGATGGGTGGGCGCGAGCCCGCAGCCGTCGCGCGCATTGCACGCTCCGAGAAACCGGCGTGCGGTCGCATCCCAATAGGTGACCACCCCGCCCCGGGGGGCATAGGCGCCGACGACAGAGCGTTCGGAATCGGCTGCGAAGGCCTCGTAACTCGGTTGAATCACTCTCGTTAGCGCGGCCTTAACGATCGCCGTGTGGTCGGCATCCGCTCTGGCCTTGGACCCGGGCAAGCTAAGAACAAGAAGCATGAGAGCGAGCGTAAGGGTCGAAGCGAGGCGATAGATCATGGGGGGTTCCCAATCCATCGCCCCATTCAGCATCGTTCCCGTCTATGGTGGTGGTAAAGATGCGGCGGCCCTTAGGCAGGAGGCCAGGGGCCGCCGCAAGGCTGAGATGAGGAAGCATTTCGGCTCGGGCTGAAACACTTCAGACACTCGGGCTGGGCAGCCGAATGTCTTGCAGCCACCCTAGGGTCGGCCCTATCATGAATGAAGTGAATAGTTTTCAGGAGAATAGTTGAGCGCTATGCATCTTAAGGAAGTCGACGCCAATCTGCTCGTGACGCTCGATGCTCTGCTGGTCGACGCCAGCGTTACCAGGGCCGCCGAGAGGCTCGGGCGAAGCGCCTCCGCAATCAGCCATGCCTTGGCTAAGCTAAGGGAACTATTCGATGATGAGCTCTTCGTGCGCGCCGGGCAGCGGCTTGTGCCGACTGCCAGGGCACAGGAACTCGCACCCACGGTTCACGTGATCCTCGCCGGCATGGAGAGCCTGCTGCGGCCCAACAAGCCGTTCGACCCATCGCTTACGCTGCGCGCGTTTGCCGCAGCGTCGAACGAGGCCGGCGAATTGATCCTCATCGAGCCCTTACGCAAGCGCTTGCAGGAGGCCGCGCCGAGCGTGCGAGTCGAGTGGACGCCCTCCCATGCCGATTCGACGATCGACGACCTCAGGAACGCCCGCTGCCACTTCGTGATCGATAGTGCGGGCGAGAGCGCCGAGGCACCCGACGTCCGCGCCGCCAAGCTTTTTGACGACACACTCGTGACCCTGGCGCGGCCCAATCATCCCTATCTCAAGCGGCGCTCCGATGCCGAAGCTTTCGCCGCCGCCGAGCATGTGTCCGTTGATTCCCTTCCGGGGTTCCGAGGACTCGGACGCGGTTCAGCGCAAACCAAATTGGCCGTCCGGCAAGACTCTCAGGTCTCCTCGACGCTTGTCGGCGTCCTGGCCACGCTGAACAGCGATGCGTTGCTCACGCTCCCCGCCTCGCTTGCGGGAATATTGGAACGTCAATTCGGTCTCGCCCGGATTGCACAGCCGGTTAAGCCCGTGACCTTCCCGGTTCGCCTGCTGTGGCACACGAGCTACGACCGGGACGAGTGTCATCAGTGGCTGCGCGGCCAGTTCACCAGGATCGCCGGGGAGTTCGCGGCGTAGGCCCACGCTGAGCGGCCGGCGGGCCCTCATTTGTTTCCATCAGGATGCTCCGCTACCATGCGTTCCTCGCCCGCTCGCCGCCGAGGGCCGGGCGCCTGGAGGACAATTATGGTTGTGTGGTTCCGCACCGGCCTTGCCGCTGTGTTTTGCGCCTGCATCTCCTTTTCGGCTCTTGCCGACGACAAGACCTATCAAGACGACGCACTCGACGACGCGGCCATCACCCTCATCGCCGACCTCAAGAACGAGTCCGGCACCATAGACAGACCCGTTCCGATGCTGAAGGAACAGGCGGCAACGGAGCTCCGGCAGCGCAAGCTCGGGAACGCCGCGTTCCTGTATGGGCAAATCGTGACGGCGGCCCCCAACGACGCCACGGCCTGGCGGCGTCTAGCAGACATCTGGCTCGCCATTCCCCCCGACGAAAGCGACGATGGCAGCGCGCGCTACCGCAATGCGCGGACGGCCGCCTACATTGCCTATCGCCGCACGAAGACGCCCTCGGACGAGGCCGCCGCGCTTGGATCGCTGGCTAATGCGTTCGCAAAGGGTAGCGATTGGCGTCCTGCGCTGACTGCGCTGCGGCTGGCCACTACGCTCGATGACGATCCGGGCCTCGAGGCGACCTACGTTCAGCTTCGCGAGAAATACGGGTTCCGTGTCGCCGATTTCAGCGTGGACTCCGACGCCGCCTCGCCACGGGCCTGTTTCCAGTTCACCGAGCCCCTGCTCGCCCGCGCGGACTATGCGCCGTACATCTCCGTTACCGGCGAGGACAAGCCCGCGCTTTCGCTCGACGACAAACAACTCTGTGTCGAGGGCCTTGCCCACGGCGAGTCCTACAATGTGACCTTGCGCGAAGGACTGCCCTCGGCCGTCCGAGAAGACCTCGTGAAAGACACGCCCTTCACCATCTATGTACGAGATCGGACGCCGTCGGTCCGACTGGCAAGCAAGGCATATGTTCTGCCGAGTACCGGCCAGCAGGGCATCCCGCTCCTGTCGGTCAACACGGGCGGACTCGACGTCACCCTCTATCGCATCGGCGACCGCAATCTGCTCGGCACTGTGCTGGGCTATGACTTCCGGCGCAATCTCTACAAGTACAGTCTCGAGAGCATCGCCGACGAGAGCGGCCAGAAGGTTTGGACCGGCACGCTTCAGGTCAAGAAGGAGCTCAACAAAGAGGTCACGACGGCCTTCCCGATCAGCGAGGCCGTGCCCCAGCTGGCCCCCGGCGTGTACATCCTGGCCGCGAACCCGGCCGACGTTCCCGGCGACGACTACGGCGAGCGCGCGACCCAGTGGTTCGTCGTCTCTGATTTCGGTCTCACAGCCTATTGGGGTTCTGACGGCATTCATGCCTTCGTCAACTCGCTGGCCACCACAGGCCCCATCGCCGCTGCCGACGTCCGGTTGATCGCCCGCAACAACGAGATCCTCGGTACGACCAGGACCGACGCGAACGGCACCGTCACCTTCGCTCCCGGCCTTTCCCGTGGGAAGGGCGGACTTGCGCCCGCGCTTCTGGTCACGACCGGCGCAAACGGCGACTACGCCTTCCTCAGCCTGAAAACGCCGGGATTCGATCTGACCGACCGGGGCGTTGCCGGACGCGACGCACCGAAGGGGCACGACTCCTTCGTATTCACCGAGCGCGGCGTCTACCGTACCGGCGAGACCGTGCATATTACGGCGCTGCTGCGAGACGCGGCTAGCATTGCCGTCCCGAACCTAAACGCGACCCTCGTCGTGGACCGGCCCGACGGCATTGAGTATCGCCGCATTGTCGCCGCCGATTCAGGCTTTGGCGGCATCTCCGCCGATCTGCCGCTGATCGCCTCTGCGCAGACGGGCACCTATCGGGTCAAGATCTATGCCGATCCCAACGCGGCGCCCATCGGCGAGACGAGCTTCCTCGTCGAAGATTATGTTCCCGAGCGCTTGGAATTCAATATCGCGACCACCGCCAAGAGTCTGTCGCCCGCAGCTCCGGCTGAGATCTCACTTGATGGCCGTTTCCTCTACGGCGCACCGGCCTCCGGGCTCCCAATCGATGGCGAGGTCAAAATCACGGCGACGAGCGCCCGTCCGGGTTACGCGGGCTATTCGTTTGGCACCTCCAGCGGAGATGCGAACGACGATTTTACGGCCGCAACGCTGCCGCTGGCAGACCTGCCCAAGACCGATGCCAAGGGCCGTGCCGCGTTCGATATCGCGCTCCCGACATTGCCTGCCTCATCACGTCCTCTCGAGGCCAAGATCGTGGTTCAGTTGGCAGAACCGGGTGGCCGCGCGGTCGAGCACGACCTGACGCTGCCGGTCGAGCCAAAGACGGACATGATCGGTGTAAAGCCGTTGTTCAAAGGCGCGTCCTTGAGCGACAACGACATCGCCAAGTTCGACGTGGTGATGGTCGCGCGCGATGGTGCGCAAGTGGCGAGCAAGGGCGTGAAGTGGACGCTCCTGCGCATCGAGTCGAAATATCAATGGTACCGGCAGTATGGCAGCTGGAACTATGAGCCCATCAAGGTCACGCGCCGCGTTGCGGATGGCGTGATCGACGCGAGCGCGGACGCGCCCGCTTCTATCGAGGTGCCAGCGACCTGGGGACGCTACAGACTCGAAGTCGAAAGCCCCGATCCGCTCGGTCCCGTTACCACCTACGGCTTCGACTCCGGCTGGTATGCGGAAGCCAACGCCGATACGCCCGACCGGCTCGAGATCGCGCTGGAAAAGCCCGGCTATGCGCAAGGGGACACGATGAACGTGGCCGTGACCGCGCGCAGTGCCGGCACCGTGACCCTTTCGGTGATAGGCGACCGACTGCTCACGCAAACGACGACCGACGTCGAACCTGGCCTCACGACAATCCCGCTGACCGTAGGCACGGATTGGGGCACAGGCGCCTATGTGCTGGCCACGCTCCGGCGACCGCTCGATGCGGAGGCCAAACGCATGCCGGGTCGGGCCATCGGCGCGCAATGGTTCAGCATCGATAAGGCGCAGAACACGATTGGCGTCGCGATGGATCTGCCTGACCTCATCCGGCCCAACTCGAAACTGCGCGTTCCGGTGAAGCTGGCCAATCTTGCGCCCGGCGAACAGGCACAGATCGTCGTCTCCGCGGTCGATGTGGGCATACTCAATCTCACCGGCTACGAACCGCCGAACCCGGACGCGTATTATCTCGGCCAGCGTAAACTCTCCGCCGAGGTTCGCGACCTGTACGGCCAACTGATCGACGGCATGCAGGGCGCGCGCGGACAGATCCGGACCGGCGGCGATGCAAGCGCCGGAACGCTCCAAGGGAGCCCGCCCGCGGGGCCACCGCTTGCGCTCTTTTCGGGCATTGTCACGGTTGGCGAAGACGGCGCCACGGAGATCGAATTCGACCTCCCCGCCTTCACCGGCACGGTGCGGGTGATGGCAGTCGCCTGGAACAAGACGCAAGTCGGACATGGCACGGGCGATGTCATCGTGCGCGACCCTGTCGTGGTCACAACCACTCTCCCCCGGTTCTTGCTGATGGGCGACCACTCGACGCTGCGCCTGGACCTCGACAATGTGGAAGGGGCGAGCGGCGACTACGAAATCGCGCTGGCCACCACGGGTCCGATCGCGTTGCCGAAAATGGACCGGATCCTCGGTATCGATGCCAAGACGCGCAACGCCGCATCCTTCCCGATTACGGCGCAGGGTGTGGGCGAGGCAAGCGTCAACGTCACGGTGACCGGACCCGACAGCTTCGAGGTCGCGCGGCGCTATGCGATCACGGTGAAGCCAGCGTCGCAGATCTTTGCGCGCCGCACGGTGACGGCAATTGCTCCGGGCCAGAGCCTCAAACTTTCGAACGATGTTTTCGCCGACCTCGTTCCTGGAACGGGCGGCCTCTCGCTTTCGGTCACGCCGACGGCGGCGCTCGATGTGACGGGCCGGCTGGCAGCCCTCGACCGCTACCCGCTGGGCTGCACCGAACAGATCGTCAGCCGCGCGCTCCCGCTCCTCTATCTCAGCGAGCTGGAGGCAGAATCGGCGAAACCGGCAAACATCGGCAAGCGCATCGGTACCGCCATCGAGACCGTCCTGGCCCGTCAGGGCTATGAAGGTGGCTTCGGCCTCTGGTCGCCGGGCGGCGGCGATGCATGGCTCGACTCCTATGTCACTGATTTCCTGACGCGCGCGCAGGCCCAAGGCCATGCGATCCCCAAAGAGCGCTTCACGATGGCTGTGAACCGCTTGCGGAACTATGTGAGCACGGCTCCGGATGTCTCAAACGATGGCGGCCTCGCGCTGTCCTACGCGCTCTACGTATTGGCGCGAAACGGGGCCGCGCCGGTTGGCGATCTCCGCTACGTGGCCGACGTCAAGATGGACGCGCTCGGCTCACCGGCGGCGCAAGCCGAGATCGGTGCGGCGCTGGCAATGCTCGGCGACCGGGTGCGCGCGGAGAAGGCGTTCCAGGTCGCCGCCAACGCGCTCCCGAAC
>NZ_JBAWCQ010000163.1:0-1882 GCF_049590335.1 Methyloceanibacter sp. | reverse complement strand
GCTTCGGAAAGTGATGCGCCGCCAGCCGGCAGGTGACGAGGTGGAAGCTGGTATCGGGGAAGGGGAGGTCTTGGGCGTTCGCGCGCCGGGTGACCACGTTCGTCAGGCCCCGCTCCTTGGCGAGCCGCTTCACCTCGGCCAGCATTTCCGGCGTGATGTCGCTGGCAGTCGACTTGGCGATGTTCGGCGCGAAGGCCAGCGCCGTGTGTCCGGCCCCGGTGGCAATGTCCAGCTGCCGCCAGGTGGGCTCCGGGTCAATCAGCTCGGTGAGCCGGGCGAGCGAGGGCCCTTCGGCATGGATCGCGCAGGCCGCGTAGTCGGATGCCGCCTCACCAAATTTCTTCTGGACCAGCGATGTCATGCCGCGTCTCCAAAAAGGGCGGGAATGCCTGAGCGGCGCGCTAGTGCAGGTTGCGGATGTCGACGAAGTGCCCAGCGATGGCAGCCGCCGCGGCCATTTGCGGCGATACCAGATGGGTGCGCCCCAAGCGTCCCTGGCGGCCCTCGAAATTACGGTTCGAGGTCGAGGCGCAGCGCTCGCCGGGTGACAGCTTGTCCGGGTTCATGGCCAGGCACATCGAGCAGCCCGGCTCGCGCCATTCGAAGCCGGCGGCGGTGAAGATCTTGTCGAGACCTTCCTCTTCAGCCTGCAGCTTCACGAGGCCGGAGCCCGGCACGATCATCGCGTTCAGGTTCTCGTTGACGTGCTGGCCTTCCACGACCTTGGCCACGGCGCGCAGGTCCTCGATGCGGCCGTTGGTGCACGATCCGATGAAGATGCGGTCGAGCGCGATGTCGGTGACCTTCTCGCCGCCCTTGAGGCCCATATAGTCGAGCGCGCGGACCGCCGCCTGACGCTTCGAAGCGTCGGCGATCTTTCCCGGCGTGGGGACGTTACCCGCCACGGAGACCACCTGTTCAGGGCTCGTGCCCCAGGTGACGATGGGCGGCAGGTTGGCCGCGTTCAGCTCGATCTCCGCGTTGAAATGCGCGCCTTCGTCGGAGAAAAGGGTCTCCCAATGGGCCTTCGCCATTTCGAATGCCGCCCCCTTCGGCGCCCGCGGGCGGCCCATGATGTAGTCGAAGGTCTTCTGATCGGGTGCTATCAGACCGGCGCGGGCGCCGCCCTCGATCGACATGTTACAGACGGTCATGCGGCCTTCCATGCTCAGGTCGAGAATGGCCTCGCCCGCGTACTCGATGACGTGGCCGGTGCCGCCGGCCGTGCCAATCTCGCCGATGATGGCCAGGATGATGTCTTTGGCGGTGACGTTCTCGGGCAGCTTGCCGTCGACGCGCACCAGCATGTTCTTGGCCTTTTGCTGGATCAGCGTCTGGGTGGCGAGCACATGCTCCACCTCGGAGGTGCCGATGCCATGGGCCAAGGCGCCGAACGCACCGTGGGTCGAGGTGTGGCTGTCGCCGCACACGATCGTGGTGCCGGGCAGGGTGAAGCCTTGCTCGGGGCCGACCACGTGCACGATGCCCTGGCGCTCGTCCAGCTCGTGATAATAGTCGATGCCGAAATGCTCCGCGTTCTGGGCGAGCGCTTCGACCTGGATCGCCGAATCCGGATCGTCGATGCCCTTGGAACGGTCCGTGGTCGGCACGTTGTGGTCCACCACGGCGAGCGTCTTCTCGGGCGCGCGCACCTCGCGACCGGTCATGCGCAGTCCCTCGAAGGCTTGCGGGCTCGTGACCTCATGGACGAGGTGCCGGTCGATATATAGGAGGCTGGTCCCGTCGGGGGCCTCGTGGACCAGATGTTCGTCCCAGATTTTATCGTAGAGCGTGCGGGGCTTTGTCATGGGCGTGAACTCAACCTTTCGGATCCTCACGCTTCAGATAGCGATTGAATCCGCAAATTCCAGCTCTGCGGCAA
>NZ_JBAWCQ010000162.1:0-23622 GCF_049590335.1 Methyloceanibacter sp. | reverse complement strand
TGCGAGGGCTGCCGTCTTAGCGAACTTGTTCATCGGTAGTCTCCTCATCGAGAGTGTTGGGCGGCGATGCGCTATTGTTCGTCGATGAGTGAAAGGTAGTCCGAGGCCCGCGTTGTCTCGATGGGGTGGATACCCTATTCGGTCGCTGGCAGTTGCTCGTACCGATCTGGCAAACAGAAAGCCCCGGCGCGGGGGCACCGGGGCTTAGGAGAGTACAACGCCAAGGCCATTGCGTGGGGGGCGCAGGGGACGGCCTTAACGTGTTGCTAAGGTTACGCGGGCTCAGGACGTTTGGATCACCGAGCAATCCCAAACATCCCATCGGTTGGAGCACGCATCAGCCACGAAATTTGCACCATGTTGCCCGAGGTGTTGCCCACGCAGCGCGCCCGGCTCCGGGTGAGTGGCTAACCTACTGATTTAATTATACGAAAATGGTGGGCGGTACTGGACTTGAACCAGTGACCCCTGCGATGTGAACACAGTGCTCTACCAGCTGAGCTAACCGCCCGTGCCAGGCGCTTACAGGATTTGCGCGCCCAGGCCCGTTCGCGTGATCGCCTCGTACGTTTGGAGGGGCCGCGACGGCAAGCGCGCATTTAGCGAACGGCCCTCGGTGAAGTCAAGGAGCCTCGCCAGCGAAACGCGCACCATTTCCAGGGAAATCTATTGGGCCGCAGCTTCCGCCGCAGGGGGCGGGGCGGGCTTCAGCATGCCTTTGGCCTGGGCCATGGTCTTCTTGGCCTTCGCGTAGTCCCCGTTGGTGCAGGCCAAGTTCGCCTCGTCGAGAAGCCAATTCACCTCTTCGACGTCGCCTTCATCGAGCACCTTGGCGTTGACCGTCTGGTCCACGAGGCTTTCGGTCTCGGCAAGCTGGTCGACACAGGCCTGTCCGGCATCTTCGGAAAGGGCGGTCCCGCCCATCAGCAAGACGATGAAAGCACTGATAACAATGCGTTCGCGCATTCCAGTTCTCCTTGGCGCAACAAGCTCAGTTCCCTACCTAGCGCGCAATTATGGCTGTTGGTTGAAGTCGCTATGGCGATTGAGGCGGCTTTCCGGCTCAAACGCCCGGGCGCTATTAGGAAAGGGTCCGGTCGCGGTCTGTCAAGCGTTTGAGGAGGATTTCGGCTTCCGCCTCCAGGGCCGGGAAGCCATCAATGGTGGCGCTTGGCCGCGGGCCCTCTGGCGGTGGCGGGCTATAGCCGAAGGAGACGAGGATCGAGGGGATACCCGCCCCCTGGGCGGCCTGAATGTCGACGGCGCTGTCTCCCACCATGACGGCGCGCGCCGGATCGCCGCCGCTCGCGGCGATGGCGCCTAAGAGATGTCCGGGATGGGGCTTGGACATTTCGAACGTGTCGCGGCCCGCTATGGCCGCGAAATGGTGATGAATTTCCAGTGTTTCGAGTAGGAGATTGGCCAGGCGCACGCGCTTATTGGTGCAGACCGCGAGACGCGCCCCGCGCGCCTTCAATCGGTCCAGGAGTGCCACGGCGCCGGGAAAGGGGCGGCTTTCGGCGGCGATGTTGGCCTCGTAGTGGACGAGAAAGTCGCCCAGGATCTCCTCCATGCCGATCCCGAACCCGAGCGCTTCGTAGATCATGGCGGGCGCCCCGCGCCCCACCGCTTCGCGGACGCGCGCAGCCTCGACAGGCCGGTGCCCTTGCAGTTTCAAAGCATAATTCAGAGCGTTGGTGAGGTCCGGTGCGGTGTCGACCAGCGTGCCGTCCAGATCGAAAACAATTGTCGCACCCTCAAGCATGTGTCTCTCTCTCACGTGACTTGCTGTTGCGCAAGCAGCGGCGTAGAGAGCGGGCCATGCAGCTGAAAACACCGACCCTAATCAAGGACCAATGCTTGATCGGCGGCGCTTGGACCGGAACGCCGACAGACGACGTGACGAACCCGGCGACTGGCGCGGTTGTCGGCCATGTGCCCCATCTTGGAGCCCGGGAGACCAGTGCGGCGATCGAGGCGGCCCATGCCGCGTTCCCGGCTTGGAGCGGCCTGCTCGCCAAAGAGCGGGCGCAGATCTTGCGCACCTGGTACGAGCTCCAGCAGGAGCACGCGGAAGACCTTGCGCATCTCATGACGGCCGAGCAGGGCAAGCCCCTGGCCGAGGCGCGCGCGGAAGTGGATTACGGCTCCTCGTTCACCGAGTTCTACGCGGAGCAGGCGCGGCGCGTTCTGGGCGAGATTATCCCAACGCCGAAGCAAAGCGGCCGCATGCTTGTCCTCAAGCAGCCGGTTGGGGTCGTCGGTGCAATCACCCCATGGAACTTTCCGCTGGCCATGATCACGCGAAAAATCTCGCCAGCACTGGCAGCTGGGTGCACTGTGGTCGTGAAGCCCGCACCTGAGACGCCGCTCACGGCCCTTGCCCTGGCCGAGCTTGCTTGCCAGGCCGGGTTCCCGCCGGGTGTTCTCAACGTGGTCACTGGCGAAGCCGAAGCCATCGGCGGCGAGCTGACCTCGAACCCGCATGTCCGCATGATTACCTTCACCGGGTCGACCGAGGTAGGAAAGCTGCTTATGCGCCAATCCGCCGACACGGTGAAGAAGCTCTCCCTGGAACTCGGCGGCAACGCGCCCTTTATCGTTTTCGACGACGCAGACCTCGAGGCGGCGGTGACCGGCGCGGTCGCCTCGAAGTTCCGCAACTCCGGTCAGACCTGTATCAGTGCCAACCGCATTCTCGTGCAGGACGGCATTTACGAGCGCTTTGCGGCAAGGCTCGTGGAAGTTGTCTCTGAGCTCAAGGTGGGCGCCGGCATTGAGAAGGATGTGGCGCAGGGGCCACTCATCAACGAGGCGGGGCTTGCCAAGGTCGAGGTTCACGTGCGGGATGCCGTCGCACATGGCGCCAAAGTTCTGGCTGGCGGCGTGCGCCACGACCTTGGGCGGACTTTCTTCGAGCCGACGGTCCTGACCGAGGTTACGCCTCAGATGCAGATCGCGCGCGAAGAGACCTTCGGGCCCATCGCAGCGCTGTTCCGTTTTGGGGATGAGGACGAGGCGGTCACTTTAGCGAATGACACGCCGTTCGGCCTAGCGGCCTATTTCTTCACACGGGACATTTCGCGCGCGTGGCGGGTGGCCGAGGCGCTCGAATATGGCATGATCGGCATTAATGAAGGCATGATCTCTTCGGAGCTAGCCCCCTTCGGCGGCGTGAAGGAATCAGGTCAGGGCCGCGAAGGCTCCCACCACGGTATCGAAGAATTCTTGGAGCTGAAATACGTCATGATGGGGGGGCTCGGCGGCTGATGAAAGACAGTGCAACGGCCGTCGCCGGCTATAAGGCAGCGGCAGCGAAAGCAGCTATCGATCTCGTCAAGCCGGGCATGCGGCTCGGGCTCGGCACGGGCACCACTGCCGCCCCGTTCGTCGAGGAAGTTGGCGCCCGCGTGCGGGACGGTCTAGACGTCAATTGTGTGCCGACCTCAGAGGCGACACACGCGCATGCCACGGCGCTGAATATTCCGCTGACCACGCTGGACGAAACGCCGCACCTTGATTTGACTGTCGATGGCGCCGACGAGATCGACGACCAGCTTCGCCTGATCAAGGGCGGCGGCGGAGCGCTGCTCCGTGAGAAGATCGTCGCGACGGCGTCCGAGCGCATGGTGGTCATCGCCGACGACAGCAAACTTTCCAAAACGCTCGGATCCCATCCGTTGCCCATCGAGGTGGTGCGCTTCGGCCTGAGTCCGACCATGCTGCTCATCCAGGCGCTTGCCGCGGAGGCCGGGTGCGAAGGAGAAATCCGGTTGCGTCCCGGCGAGGGCGACCGTCCCTTCGTCACCGATCAGGGCAATCTGATCGTCGATTGCGTGTTCCCCAAGATCGCGGAGCCCGAAGTGCTGGCTTTCGCCCTGACGCGTGTCCCTGGTGTGGTCGAGCACGGGCTCTTTCTTGGACTTTGCGATATGGCAATTGTGGCCGGCGCTCGCGGCGTTAAAGTTTACCAGCACCCCGGCGCGTAACTACACATCCGCCTCCTCATCACCTGAACGTCATTCGGAGTATCGATCCAAAGTGTCTGATTTCCACTACGATCTGTTCGTCATCGGTGCGGGTTCCGGCGGCGTGCGGGCCGCACGACTCGCCGCGCAGCTCGGCAAGCGTGTCGCCATCGCCGAGGAATACCGTATTGGCGGCACCTGCGTCATCCGCGGCTGTGTGCCGAAAAAGCTGCTCGTCTATGGTAGCCGCTATGGCGCGGAAATCGAGGACGCATGCGCCTTCGGGTGGTCCTATGGGGATCTAGAGTTCCAGTGGCCGACGCTGATCCACAACGTCCAGCGCGAGGTCGACCGGCTGAACGGGGTCTATACGCGCACCCTCGAGAACGCGGGCGTCGAACGGTTCCTGACCCGCGCGACGGTGGACGGCCCCCATGGCGTACGGCTCGCGGATCGCGATGCGACCGTGTCGGCGGACTACATTCTGGTCGCGACCGGGTCGGCGCCGACCTTCCCGTCCGTGCCGGGTGCGGAATATTTCATCTCATCGAACGAATGCTTCCAGTTCGAGACGCTGCCCGAAAGCATCGTCATTCTGGGCGCCGGCTATATCGGCATGGAGTTCGCCTCAATCTTTGCGGGCCTTGGCGTCACGGTGACCGTGGTCCATCGCGGCGACCAGATCCTGCGCGGGTTCGATATGGACCTACGCGACATCGTCGCCGAGGCGTTGCGGGATCGTGGCGTCGATTTGCGAATGGACACCAACATTACCTCGATCGAGAAAGACGGCGAGGGATACCGGGTCGTGCTGACCGACGGCGACGTCCTGCACGCATCGTCTGTCATGGCGGCGACTGGGCGGAAGCCCAATACAAAGGGGCTGGGTCTGGAGGCCGTCGGCGTGGAGCTTGGTAGCAATGGCCGGGTTGTGGTCGATGCCTATTCCAAGACAGCCGCCGACAACATCTATGCGGTGGGCGATGTGACGGACCGCGCCAACCTCACGCCGGTGGCGATCCGGGAAGGCACGGCGTTTGTCGAGACCGTCTTCGAAGGACAGCCCAAGGCGATGGACTACAGCCTCATCCCGACCGCCGTGTTCACCGAGCCCGAGATCGGAACCGTGGGTCTGTCCGAGGAGGATGCCCGCAAGGACCATCAGGTCGACATCTATAAGACGAGCTTCCGGCCCATGCGCGCGACCATCAGCGGACGCGGCGAGAAGGTCTTCATGAAGCTGGCGGTGGATGCTGTGACCGATAAGGTGCTTGGCCTGCATATGGTCGGGCCCGATGCCGCCGAGATTGTCCAGATGGCGGCGATCGCGCTCCGGCTCGGCGCGACCAAAGCCGATTTCGACGCCACCATGGCTCTTCATCCGAGCATGGCAGAAGAGTTTGTCACCCTGCGGCAGAAATGGGAGCCGCCAACACCAGTGAAGGGATCCGATGCGGCGGCTTGAGGATAAAATCGCGCTTGTGACGGGCGGCGGCGCCGGCATTGGCCGGGCTGTCGCCGGAACTTTTGCGCGCGAAGGCGCGCGTGTGGCTGTGGCCGACATTGACGGCGATGCGGCGAAGGAGACGGCCGATGCGATCGTCAAGGCGAACGGGGTCGCCTCGGCGCACACGGTCGATATCACCGATACCGCCCAGGTGCAGGCGTTGATGGAAACCATCAAGGATGCCCATGGCCGCCTCGATGTGCTGGTCAACAATGCCGGCGTGGGCGCCCGCGCGGACTTCCGTCATCTGACCGACGAGGAGTGGGAGAAGGTGTGGTCCGTCAATGTCGATGGGACCGTACGGTGCGCGCGAGAAGCGTTCGACCTGATGCGTGCGTCCGGCAATGCCTCGATCGTCAATCTCTCGTCGGTGATGTCTGCGAAGCATACGCGGCAGATGGCCGTCTATTCGGCCACCAAGGGTGCGGTGTCTGCCCTGTCGCGCAGTCTCGCCGTGGAGTATGCGCCGTACGGCATCCGCGTGAACACGTTGCTGCCCGGCTATGTGGAGACGGCGCTGATCGGCCGTTATTTGAAGAACCCGGGAATCGCAAAGGCGCTGCTTACCCAGACGCCGCTCCGCCGGTTCGGCACGCCCGAAGACATTGCCAATGCCGCGCTTTTCCTGGCCTCCGACGAGGCGGGCTACATCACGGGCGCCGCGCTCAATGTCGATGGCGGCATGCAGACGACGCTTTAGCGGCGAGGGGTTTTGGCGTTCTCGCCTTCGAGGATTGTTGTCATGCCGGCTCCCGGTACCGCGGCGGTCTCCGCCACGAGCTCGTCGACAACGGCGACCAACGCGTCGCGCTCCGAGCCGCCTTCGGACTTGACCTTGGCATAACGCTCTAGCTGCCGGTCCGCGCTCGTGCCCCGCTGGAGGATCGTGCGCGCATGGGTGACTTCGGGGGCGCAGCCGAAAAAGGCAGCGTCTTCGGCCACGAGTTCGAACAGTTCCTCGATCAGATCCGAGAACGGGACCATGGCGCCTCTGCCGAAATCTACCATGCCTTCCTCGATGCCATACCGTTGAGCGCGCCAGCGGTTTTCACGGATCAGGAACGGCGGGTAGTGGCGCCAGCGCTGGTTCTGGCGCCGTAGCCGATACAGCAGGCGCAGGATGCATTGGTAGAGCGCGGCGATGGCGATGGCGTCCTCGATCAGCGGACAGACATCAGTGATGCGCATCTCCAGCGTCGGGAAGCGTGCTGACGGGCGCAAGTCCCACCAGATTTTCGACGCATCCTCGATGAGTCCCGCGCTCACCATGAGGTCGATTGTGCGCTCATATTCGCTGTAGCTGGAGAATGTGTGCGGGAGCCCCGTGCGCGGCAATTCGTCGAACACGGACAGCCGGTATGATTTAAGACCCGTTTGTTCGCCCTGCCAAAAGGGCGAGGAGGTCGACAGCGCCAGCAGATGCGGCAGGAAATAGGGGGCCTGGCCGAGAAGGTCGATGCGCAAATCGTCGTCGTCGATCCCCACATGCACATGCATGCCGCAGATCACCATCCGCCGGACCACATATTGGAGGTCCTTGGCGATCAGATTGTAGCGTTCCTTGTTCGTGTGGTGCTGGCTCTCCCAGTGCGCGAAAGGGTGAGTCGACGCGGCGATGGGTGCGAGCCCGAATTCCGTCGCGGTCGTGCTGACCGTCGACCGGAGCTCGATCAGCTGGTCGCGGGCCTCTTGCACCGAGTGGCAAACATGGGTCCCGACCTCGATCTGAGAACGCAGGAATTCGGGGCTAACCCGGCCCCGCAAGGCGGCTTCGGCCTTGGAAAGAAGCGCGGCTGGCGGCTCGGGCGTGAGGTCGCGGGTTTCCTTGTCGACGAGGAGATATTCCTCCTCGATGCCGATGGTGAATTTGGGTTCTGGTATCGCCATGGGGCTCAGCTCGCGTGCGACGTTCGATTCGTAATTGCGCCGATTTTTGCACGGTCGCCAGAATTGACGAAAGTGAAACGCATTCAGACCAGCTCTTTCAGCCAAGAGCCGATGAGATAGGCGACGCTTGCCGCCAGCATTCCGATGGCTAGAGTCTCGAACCCGGCGAGCCACCACGGCTTCGGCGACCAGCGGCTCCGGAACGAGCCAATGGCGAAGAATGTCGCGCCGGTCATGATCGTCGATGGCCACTCCGGCCTGTCCACACCCAAGAGGTAGGGCAGGAGCGGTACGCTGCCGCACAGGACGAAGGCCACGAAGGTGTAGAGCGCGGCGTGGATGGGCGAGCGCGAGACAGCCGGCATGCCGTGCTCTTCCTGCATCATGGTGTCGATCCAGCTGCTGCGATGCTGGGTCAGGACGTCGACGACGTTTTCGAGCGTATCGCCCTCAAATCCTTTGGCCCGGAAGATTTGCCGGATTTCCTCCCGCTCGCCCTCGGGCGCGAGTTCGATGTGGCGTTCTTCCATGTGGCGCAGCTGTTCGTATTCGTCATGCTCCGCCTTGGTGCCGGTGAAATTGCCCGCGGCCATGGAGAAGCCATCGGCGAGGAGGTTGGCAACGCCCAGTATGACGACAACCGTCGAAGAGAGATTGGCGCCGACGACACCGGCCATGATGGCGAACGTGGTGACCGTGCCGTCGATGCCGCCATACACCCAGTCGCGCAAGTAGCTAACCTTCGGTCCCCGGCCAAGGCGCTTGGCGATGTCGCGAGGCTTGTGGCTATGTTCCAGCAAAGGCACCAGTTTCGGTTCCTCCCCGCGTCATTATCGGCTATGAGGCAGGCCCGCGATAGACAGGTCATCGCGATCCCCGGCTAGCCACAATCAATTCAAGTGCTTATATAGCGGGGACTTATGTGGAGAATGAAAATGGCACCGCGTTGGAGCCCCGATAGCTGGCGTTCAAAGCCGATACAGCAGGTTCCGGACTACCGGGACATGGCAGCCCTTACAGAGGTCGAGCAGCAGCTCGCCTCGTTTCCGCCGTTGGTTTTTGCAGGCGAGGCGCGGGAGCTGAAGGCCAAGCTCGCTCGCGTCGCGCAAGGGGAGGCTTTTCTGCTGCAAGGCGGCGACTGCGCGGAGAGTTTTGCGGAGCACGGGCCCGACACGATCCGCGACTTCTTCCGCGTTTTCCTGCAGATGGCGGTTGTGCTCACCTATGCGGGCGGATCACCCGTGGTGAAGCTCGGCCGTATTGCGGGCCAGTTCGCCAAGCCGCGTTCGGCGCCGACCGAATCCCAAGACGAGCTCGAGCTTCCGAGCTATCGCGGCGACATCATCAACGGCATCGACTTCTCGGAGGAGGGGCGTAACCCCGATCCGCAGCGCATGCACATGGCCTATCGCCAAGCCGCGGCCACGCTGAACCTGCTGCGCGCCTTCTCGCAAGGTGGCTACGCCAATCTTGAGCATGTGCACCAGTGGAATCTTGGCTTCGTCGCGGACAGCCCAGCGGGACACCGCTACCAGGAACTGTCCGATCACATTGCCGAAACGCTGCGTTTCATGCGGGCCATTGGGCTGACCCCGGAAAACACGCCGCAGCTTCGCTCCACGAGCCTCTATACGAGCCACGAAGCGCTTCTGCTGGGATATGAGCAGGCGCTGACCCGGGTGGATTCGACCTCGGGCGATTGGTACGCCACCTCGGGCCACTTCCTGTGGGCCGGCGACCGCACGCGCCAGCTCGATCATGCCCATCTCGAATTCCTGCGCGGGGTGAAGAACCCGATCGGTGTGAAATGCGGACCGAGCATGGATCCGGACGAGTTGCTGAAGCTGATCGACCTGCTCAGCCCGGAGAACGAGCCGGGGCGCCTGACGCTGATCTGCCGTTTTGGCGCTGACAAGGTGGGCGATTACCTGCCGGCGATGATCCGCGCGGTGGAGCGGGACGGCAAATCGGTGGTCTGGACCTGCGACCCAATGCACGGCAACACGATCAAGGCCGGCAGCGGATACAAGACGCGGCCCTTCGATCTGATCCTCAAAGAGGCGGAAGCTTTCTTCGACGTCCACCGCGCCGAAGGGACCCATGCGGGGGGCATCCATGTAGAGATGACCGGCAACAACGTCACCGAATGTGTCGGCGGCGCCAAGGCCGTCACCGAAACCGATTTGTCGGACCGCTACCACACGCATTGTGATCCCCGGCTCAACGCCGATCAGTCGATCGAGCTGGCCTTTATCGTGGCCGAACGCCTACGCCGCGAGCGGGAAGGGTGCCCTGCGCCTCAAGTTTCCGTCGCGGCTGGCGAGTAGGCTGGATGCGGCGGGCGGACCTCGCGGGGTTCGATCTCCGGGTTTCATCCATTTAGGTTTGTTCCGTTTGAGATCGTTCCATGGGCAGTGAAACGAAGGACTCATTCAAGCTCGCGCTTGCGCAGGCCAATCCCGTCGTGGGCGACCTGGACGGCAATCTCGAAACCGCATGTGCGTTGCGCGACCGTTTTGCCTCTGAAGGGGCGGATCTCGTCGTCTTCTCGGAGCTGTTTCTGACCGGCTATCCGCTCGAGGACCTCGTGCTGAAGCCGGCCTTGCAGCGGGCCGCGCGCGAGGCCTGCGAGAAGCAGGCAGAGAAAACCGCAGACGGCGGTCCGGCCGTGCTGATGGGCCTGCCCTGGGCCGACGGCGACAAGGTCTACAACGCGGTGGCGTTGTTAGTGGAGGGCCGTATCGCCGCCGTGCGCTACAAGCATGTGTTGCCGAATTATGGCGTGTTCGACGAGAAGCGGGTGTTTGAGCCAGGGCCAATCCCGGAGCCCATTCCTTTCCGAGGGATCAAGCTCGGTGTCCCTATCTGCGAGGACATCTGGGAGAAGGACATTTGCACGTCTCTCGCCAAGTCCGGTTCCGATCTCCTGATCGTGCCCAACGGCTCGCCCTATTGGATGGGCAAGCAGGCGATCCGTTACGGCGTAGCAGAGGCCCGCGTCGCCGAAACGAAGTGCCCACTCGTCTATCTCAACCAGTTCGGCGGTCAGGACGAACTGGTTTTCGACGGCGCCTCCTTCGTACTCAACGCTGACAGCTCGTGCGCGGTGCAGCTGCCGGCTTGGGAGGACGTGGCGGTCGTCACCGATTGGTACCGTGACGCCGAAGGCTGGCACTGCGCGCAAGGCGAGATCTCGACCATCGAGGTAGGGGACGCGGCCAACTACCTCGCCTGCGTGACGGGGCTCCGGGACTACATCAACAAGAACGGGTTTCCTGGTGTGGTCCTGGGTTTGTCGGGCGGCATCGATTCGGCGCTGTGCGCGGCCATGGCCGTAGACGCGCTGGGCGCGGCTCACGTCCATTGCATCATGCTGCCCTTCGCCTATACGAGCAGCGAGAGTCTCACCGATGCCGAGCAGATCGCGCAGGCGCTTGGCGTGCGCTACGATACGGTCCCGATTCATGACGGAGTCGCGGGTCTGGGCGCCTGCCTGGCCGGTGTGTTGGGCGGTATGCCGGACGGCTTCACGGCCGAGAATTTGCAGTCGCGCACCCGCGGCACGCTTCTTATGGCGGTTTCGAACAAGCTCGGGCCGCTGGTGCTGACGACGGGAAATAAATCTGAAGTTTCAGTTGGTTACGCGACTTTGTATGGCGATATGAATGGTGGGTTCAATCCCATAAAGGATCTCTACAAGGGCCAAGTCTATGCGCTGTCGCGTTTCCGCAATCAGAACCGGCCGAAGGGGTGCCTCGGACCCGAAGGCGTCATCATTCCTGAGAACGTCTTGACCAAGGACCCCTCCGCCGAACTGAAGCCCGATCAGCGGGACGTGGACTCCCTGCCGCCTTACCCCGTTCTAGACGACATTCTCAATTCTCTCGTGGAGCAGGAGCTCTCCGTGTCGGAGATTGCCGCGCGCGGGCATGCCATTGAGACCGTGAAGAAGGTCGAGCGGATGCTCTATCTCGCCGAATACAAGCGTCGTCAGGCGGCGCCCGGCGTGAAGATCACCGAGCGCAATTTCGGCCGCGACCGGCGCTACCCGATCACCAACAAGTTCCGCGAGACTGTTTAGATGACTGTCACCGTCCGTTTCGCGCCGAGTCCCACCGGGCGTCTGCATGCCGGCAATATCCGCACCGCGATCATCAACGCGCTCTTTGCAGGCAAGGAAGGCGGCAACTTGATCTTGCGCCTCGACGACACGGATAGGGGGCGCTCCACGAAAGAGTTCGCCCGCGGCATCGAGGAGGACATCGCCTGGCTCGGGCTAACCTGGTCGGCACGGGTCCGTCAGTCCGACCGGATCGCGCTGTACGATGCAGCGGTCGAAAAGCTGAAAGAGATGGGCCGCCTCTATCCTGCCTATGAGACGCCAGAGGAACTGGATCTGAAGCGCAAGCGTCAGCTCGCGCGCGGCAAGCCGCCCGTTTACGACCGCGCGGCGCTCACGCTTACCGACGAGGAAAAGGCCAAGTTCGAGGCGGAGGGGCGCACACCTCATTGGCGTTTTCTGTTGGAGCCGCGCGACGTGGTTTGGGACGATCTAGTGCGCGGCCACCAGCATGTGGATGCGGGTTCCTTGTCGGACCCCGTGCTGATCCGGGGCGACGGGACCTTCCTCTACATACTGCCGAGCGTGGTGGACGACATCGATCTTGGCGTCACCCACGTCATTCGCGGCGAAGACCACGTGGCCAATACAGCACCGCAGATCCAGCTCTTCGAAGCGCTGGGTGCGGTCGTGCCGTTCTTTGGGCACCACAACCTTCTTGTGGGCGCAGACGGGCAGGCCCTGTCGAAACGCGACCGGTCCCTGTCTATTCAAGGCATGCACGCGGAAGGGCTCGAACCCCTGGCCATTGTCAGCTATGCGGCGACGATCGGCACCAGCGACCCTGTTGCGCCCCATGAAAGCGTGGACGAACTCGCCCGCGCCTTCGCGTTCGGCAAACTGTCGCGGGCGCCGGCGCGGTTCGATCCGCATGAGCTGCGGCTCCTGAATGCCAAGCTCTTACACGCCCGTCCGTTTCCTGCTGTTGCCGGGCAGCTCGAGGACTTGGGCGTCGGTGGAGGCGAGGCGTTCTGGGAGGCGGTGCGGGGCAATCTTAGCGTGCTTGCCGACGCGCAGGAGTGGTGGGCCGTGGTGGCCGGGCCGCTCGAGCCCGTGATTGAAGATACCGGCTTCTGTGACGCGGCTGCGAAGATGCTGCCGCCGGAGCCTTGGGGAGAGCATAGCTGGGGCGAATGGACTGCGGCGGTGAAAGCGGAGACGGGCGCCAAGGGAAAGGCACTGTTCCAGCCGTTGCGCCTTGCACTCACAGGGAAGACCCATGGACCCGAGCTGAAGCAGCTTCTGCCGATGATCGGTCGGACACGCGTGCTCAGCCGGCTTCGCGGCGAGGCGGCGTAACCATCACCCCTAGTTTGCGCTTGGTGACTTCTTGACGAAAGAAGATTGCCCTGGTGCAACAGGGGCTTGGGCCGGCGCTTGCGCCGCGGGTGGGAAGTTCGGGGGCACCGGAACTTGCAGAACCGGCGCGGCCGGGGCTGCTGCCGTAGAGGGCGGTGCGATCTGCACCTCGGACGGCGATGGCTGTCCAGTATCCAGATTGAGCTGAGGCGGCGGGCCGCTCGGTGCAGGCTGCGCCTTGGGTGCGGCTTTCGCAGGTGTGGCGGCGGCCTGGGTGGCGCCGGCAGGCGGAATACCTTGCGCCTTCTTGTTGGCGGCCTCGATTTCCATCGGGTTGTACTCGGCCTTCTTGCACGAGCAGCCCTTCACAAACTCCTTACGGTAGCGGAGCGCCACCGGCAGATCCATGTAGGGAGACCCGCTCAGCGAGATCGCCTGTTCGATTTCCTGGCCGGGGTTGCGATAGACGTAGAGTTCGGCAGGCGCCGCGCAGCTTGCCTGGCACTTCTGGGCGTCCTGGGACGCCCGGCTACCATAGGTCGAGTAATGGATCGGGAAGTAGAAGCCGTCGCAGAGCCGCACGCACACGGTCCGGTACCGGCCATTGGGGTTGATGCTGCGATAGATCGGCGTCTGGTATTCCTGGCGCGGGCCGCCAAAGAAATCGAACAAACCGCCGCCCGGTTTTGACGCGCCGCTGCAGCCATTGCGCTGCATCGCGCGTTGGAGCTCTTGCTGACGCCGCCGGTTGCCGCCGCCTCCGAGCGAGGTCCGTTGCGCCTTGAGGCGTTCGGAGTGCCGCCGCGCGTCCTCGACGCGGGCGTTTAGGCTTAAGCACCGCGGCGTCCGTTTCAGAGCGCGGCCGAAGATGAGCATGCGTTCGTAGCAGCCGGCTCGGTCCATTTCCGATTTCGCGGAGCGATAGATCTTGGTGGCTTGGCCGATTTCCTGGTTGAGAGAGGCAAGTTCAGGATTGTTGGCGCCGCCGCCGCTCGCCGCGTTGAGCTCCTGCTGCAACTGCATGCAGCGGATATCCTGCTCGCTCTGCGCGAAGCCGTCGCCAAGGAAGACCAGGCAACCAAACGCCAGCGCCATCAGGCCGGCAAACGCCCGCGCGCCAAGAGGCGACGGACGTGCCGCGCATGGCGCCAGAACGCGCGCAAAACCGCGATAGACCCTCACGACGATCGTTCCAATCCTTGGGAAATCTCAATAACGCATTATGCGCAATCAGAATCTGCGGTCAATGCGGCATGAATAAGATGGTTTGCTTGACGATTTGGCGGTTTGACGCCATAAGCGGAGCTAAGATGATGTACGCGCAATCGAACCTTAGCATTTTGGGCTGCATTATTCCGCGCTAGCAAAACAGCTCGCACGGGTCGTTCTTCCTCATACTTCACATTCACCACCTACGAACATCCGGCGGGCCTCAAGCCGAAGGGGCTTGTCAGTGTCGCTTACGATTTACAATACGCTCACTCGCCGCAAAGAGGCCTTCACGCCTCTCGATCCGGCCAATGTGCGCCTCTATGTCTGTGGGCCGACGGTCTACGACTGCGCGCATATTGGCAATGCGCGGCCCGTCATCGTGTTCGACGTGCTGTTCCGCCTGCTGCGGTACGTCTACGGGCCCGATCATGTGACTTATGTCCGCAACATCACGGACGTGGACGACAAGATCAATGCGCGGGCGGCAAAGGACTATCCCGAACTGCCGCTGAACGAGGCGATCCGCAAGGTCACCGAAAAGACCGAGGCGCAGTTCCGCGACGATATGCGTGCGCTCGGGGCGGTGGATCCGACCGTGGAGCCCCGCGCCACCGAGCATATCGGCCAGATGTGCGCGATGATCGATCGTTTAATCGCCAAGGGCAGCGCCTATGTGGCCGAAGGGCACGTGCTGTTCAGCGTTTCCTCAATGTCCGATTACGGCAAGTTTTCGGGGCGGTCGCTGGACGAGATGCTGGCGGGCGCGCGCGTTGAGGTTGCGCCCTTCAAGCATGACCCGATGGACTTCGTGCTGTGGAAGCCGTCCAAGCCGGGCGAGCCGTCATGGCCTTCGCCGGGGGGCATAGAGACGCCGGGGCGGCCGGGCTGGCATATCGAGTGCTCGGCCATGTCCGCGGCCCATTTGGGCGAAGTTTTCGACATTCATGGCGGCGGCATCGACCTTGTCTTCCCGCACCATGAGAACGAAATCGCCCAGTCGCGCTGCGCCCACGGCACTGATCTGATGGCGCAGGTCTGGATGCACAACGGCTTCCTGCAGGTCGAAGGCGAGAAGATGTCGAAGAGCCTCGGCAATTTCGTCACCGTGCAGGAGCTGCTGACGGGATGGCAGGGCTATGCCTGGCCGGGCGAAGCACTGCGCTTGAACATGTTGCGCACTCACTACCGGCAGCCACTGGACTGGACGCGCGTCAGCCTCGATGAGGCGCACAAGACGCTGTGGGATTGGTACGGTGATGTGGAAGCTCATGAGCCGGCGTCCGAGGCTCCGGCCGCGATTGTGGAGGCGCTGTCGGACGATCTCAATACGCCCAAGGTGATCGCCGAGCTGCATAAGCTTCATGGCGCCCGGCAGTTTGCGGAGTTGCGCGTGGCGCTCAGCTTCCTCGGATTCTCCGCATCGCGCGCGAATATCGAGCGCGCAAGTCTGGAGGGCGGCGAGGCGGCCGAGCGCGGCAAAGTGGACGAATTGATCGCCGCGCGTCTTGAGGCGCGCAAAGCTAAAGACTTCGCCGAGGCCGACCGTATCCGTGACGAACTTGAAGCCATGGGCATTGTCTTGATGGACGCGAAGGACCCGGAGACGGGCGAGCTGACGACGAAATGGGAGGTCGCGCGATGAGTGCCGAAGCGAACCCGCAACTGGCGCTGCGTCCCATGCTACCGGGTGAGGCGCCGCTGCTCGCCGAGATCTTCCGTGCCAGCATCATGGGGCTCACCCAAGACGAATACGAAGAAGAGCAGCAGGAAGCCTGGGCTGCCGCTGCCAACGACGAGGCGGCCTTCGCCAAAACGCTTGCCGACCACACGACCATCGTCGCGACTATGGGAGGAGCGCCGGTGGGCTTCGGCTCGCTGGAGGCGGACGGCAAAGTCGGCTTCCTCTATGTGCATCCCGCCGCAGTAGAGCGCGGAGTCGGCACTTTGCTGGCCGATGCGTTGGAGAAGATCGCGGGCGGCCGCGGAGCGGAAACCTTGAGCGTTGATGCGAGCGACAGCGCGTACGATTTCTTCAGCAAGCGCGGCTATGCTGCCCAGCAGCGCAACAGCGTACAGTGCGGCGAAGAGTGGCTATCCAACACGACGATGAAGAAGACCCTGCCGGGTCCGGAGACAGTCCAATGAGCGATTTTCTGAAAGACGTGCCATTCAAGGGTTCAAGCCGCGTCTATCTCGCCATCAAGATCGCAGTGCTGGTGCTGGCCGTGCTGCTCGCTTTGCGGTTTCTGTTCGGTGTGGTCTAAGCTATGACGCGCGAGACTCTCTCCCTATTCGATACGACCTTGCGAGACGGCGCCCAGACCCATGGCGTCGACTTTTCACTCGAGGACAAGCTGCTGATCGCCGAGCAGCTAGACCGGCTCGGTCTCGACTATGTCGAAGCCGGCTATCCGGGCGCGAACCCCATCGATACTGAACTCTTCTCCCAAGACCACAAGCTCGGCGCCAAGGTCACCGCATTCGGCATGACGAAGCGGCCCGGCCGCTCGATCGCGAACGATCCCGGCTTTCAGGCGCTACTGGCCGCACAGGCCGACGCGATCTGCCTTGTGGGCAAGACCTGGGACTTCCATGTGGATGTGGCGCTCGGCATCACGTGCGATGAGAACTTAGCCGGCATCAAAGAGTCCGTCGAAGTCGCCGTCGCCTCGGGCCGCGAGGTGCTGCTCGACTGTGAACACTTCTTCGACGGGTACAAGGCCAATCCAGACTATGCGCTTTCTTGCGCCAAGACCGCATATGAGGGGGGTGCCCGCTGGGTGGTGTTGTGCGACACTAATGGTGGCACACTGCCGGACGAAGTCGAGGCCATCGTCACGGAGGTCGTTGCGCATATACCGGGCGATCACGTCGGCATTCACGCGCACAACGATACGGATAACGGAGTTGCCAATTCACTGGCGGCGGTGCGTGCCGGTGTGCGGCAAATTCAAGGAACGCTGAACGGTCTCGGCGAGCGCTGCGGCAATGCCAATCTGACATCGATCATCCCCACGCTGCTACTCAAGAGCGCTTACGCGGATCGGTTCGAAACCAAGATCACGCCCGAGACGCTCGGCACGCTGACCCACGCCTCACGCGTTCTCGACGAGATGCTGAACCAGGCTCCCGACCGGCATGCGCCTTATGTCGGCGAGGCGGCGTTCGCGCACAAAGGCGGCATTCACGTTTCGGCCGTGCAGAAGGATCCGCGCACCTACGAACATGTGTCGCCGGAGACGGTCGGCAATGTGCGCAAGCTGCTGGTCTCGAACCAGGGCGGGCGCTCGAATATCCTCGCGCAGCTGGAGAGCATCGGTCTGACCGTGACGAAGGATGACCCGCGGGTCTTACGTCTTGTGGACCTGGTGAAGGAGCGCGAGGCCGTCGGGTACGCCTACGAGGCGGCCGAGGCATCGTTCGAACTCCTCGCCCGGAGGACGCTGCGCAAGGTGCCCCAGTTCTTCGACGTCGACTCGTTCCGGGTCATGGTCGAGCGGCGGCACAACGCCGTTGGCAATCTCGTGACGATCTCGGAGGCAACGGTCAAAGCCAGTGTCGACGGCAATACGGTAATGTCCGTCGGCGAGGGCAATGGTCCCGTCAACGCGCTCGACAATGCGCTGCGCAAAGATCTCGGGCCGTATCAAAGCTATATCGATGACCTGCAGCTCGTCGACTACAAGGTCCGTATCCTGACGGGTGGCACGGACGCGGTCACACGCGTTCTCATCGAGAGCCGCGATGGCGAAGGGCGGCGCTGGTTCACGGTGGGTGTGTCGCCGAATATCGTCGATGCCTCGTTCGAGGCCTTGCTCGACTCGATCAATTACAAGTTGATCCGCGACGGCGCGCCGGCCCCGTAGTGGCGTAGCAACCAAGGCTCCGTTCTAAAACTTCTCGATCACCTGCGCTTCGGCTTTGGGCTCGGCTTCCAACTCGGCAAGAACGCGGTGAATGACCGGCAGGACGTCATGCGCGCTGTCGGCGACGCTCATCTTCAGCTCGAACCCCGAGCGGATGAAGTTGTGACCTATCATCTTGTCGAACAGTTCGAGCAGCGGATCCCAAAAGCCGTGAATGTTCACGAGGACGATCGGCTTGCGGTGCCGGCCAAGTTGCGACCAGGTGAGCTGTTCGACGAATTCCTCGAGCGTGCCGATGCCGCCAGGCAGGGCGACGAAGGCGTCGGACCTCTCGAACATGAGATGCTTGCGCTCGTGCATGCTGTCGACCACGACCAGCTCGTGCACGTCGACCAGCATGCGTTCGCGTCCATGAAGGAACCCGGGCATGATCCCGGTGACATGGCCGCCATGCTTCAGGACCGAGCGGGCAGCGATCCCCATTAGGCCCAAGTCCCCGCCGCCATAAATAAGGCGGGTGTCGGCCGATGCGAGAGCATGGCGGAGCGCACGGGCGGCCTCGGCAAAAGCAGGGTTCTCCGCTCCGCCGGACCCGCAGTAAACACAGACGGTTTCAACTCTTCGACGGCATTCCGTCATGAAAACTCCTGCGTTCCGAACCCCTTCGACTCTCAGGGGCATCTGGCATCGGGCAGAGCGAATCGTCAAGAATCCCGACGGCGCGCTGTTCTTGCCGCTCGGTGTGGCAGAGGCATGAATGATTGGCTAGGATTCATCCCGACATGGCCGGCAGAGCCATGACCCCTGCAACGACAATCTATTGAGTGAGGACGTGATCACGATGATGGGCAGTATGCTTTTGGCTGGAATGGCAGCTCTTGCCGTTCTCTGTTGTGTCTCTCCGGTTGCACCGGCTCTCGCCGAGGATACGGCGCCCCAGGCCGATGTGGTCGGCGAGGCTTCGTCACCGTCGAAGAAGGTGCCGATCCGAGTGAAGGTGGTGGACTATCAGAAGGCGGAGGACGGCCCAGGCACGCTGAAGATGTCGGGCACAGCGGTCCCGGGCCGCGAGGTCCATATCTATGTGGACGAAAAGCGGTTTGCCAAGGTGCCGGCAGCTGACGAGGATGGCTCCTGGAGCGTCGAGGACAAGATCGCTCTCGACGAAAAGGTGCATTCGGTCCGCGTGGAGCAATTCAACGAGACCACGAACATGCTGGCGGGGCGGGCCATGTTCAGCATGTCTTTGGGACCTCCGAGCCCCGAGGACTTGGCCGCGCCACCGGCCGGCCGGCGCTGATCCGGCTCCGCGGGGCGGTTCCAGTCACGCTCTGGATCTCACGCCGCGGCTAGTCTGGGCGGGCCCGGGCCCGCGCGCGTGCACTTGGCGCTGGCGCGCCCGCAGGCTATATCGATATCTATGGAGGGGGCGGCCAAGGAGGCTGCCCCCTTTTCCGATGCGCGACCGGTCCATTTGGCCCAGGCGCCGCCTTTTCGCCCCTGGAACCTCCGGCCGGTAAAAGCAAATGCTTGGCGCGATAGCATTCTGAAAGAAAAGCCTTTTTTATGAGAGACCGACTGCCGCAATCGACTAGCGATGCCCTGCTATCGGCGCGGGCCGGGCAGTCGTCCGTCTTGCGCGAGCTGATGCCCTATGTCTGGCAGGAGGGGCGCCCGGATCTGCATCGGCGTGTCGGGCTGGCGTTCATCGCGCTGGTGCTGGCTAAGATGGTCACGCTGGCGGTCCCGATCGCCTACAAGAATGCGGTTGATTATCTGACGGGCCAAGGCACGGCTGGCGCGTCGGCCGCGGATGCGGGCAGCACGTTCCTGGGCCTTGCGCTCGTCCCGATAATGCTCATCGTGGCCTATGGTGTGGGGCGTACGCTCATGGTGCTGTTCGCGCAGCTGCGGGACGTGATCTTCACGGTCGTGACCCAAAATGCGGTGCGCCAGCTCGCGAACCGGACCTTCCGCCATCTGCATAGTCTGTCCCTCAAGTTTCATCTGGAGCGGCGCACGGGCGGGCTGAACCGCGTGATCGAGCGTGGTGTCAACGGCGTCGACACGATCCTGCGCATGGCGGTCTTGAATATGGTCCCAACCGCAGCGGAACTGGTCATGATCGCCGGCCTCGTAGCCTGGTATTTCGGCTGGGTCTATGTCGGCGTCCTGTTCGCTATGGTGGTGGCCTATGTCTGGTTTACCTTCTTCGCCACGGAGAAGCGTATCGCCATTCGCAGGGACATGAACGAGAGCGACATGGAGGCGAACTCCAAGGCGGTCGACAGCCTGCTCAATTTCGAGACCGTCAAGTATTTCGGAAACGAGGATTTGGAGGCGCGGCGCTTCGATGCATCCATGGCGCGTTACGAGAAGGCGGCGGTTCGTACCTATACGACGCTCGGCTTTTTGAATTCCGGACAGGCCATCATTTTCAGCACCGGCATGGTCGTGTGCATGCTGTTGGCCGCGCGCGACGTCTCGCAAGGCGTTCTAACCGTCGGCGACTTCGTGATGATCAACGCAATTTTGATCCAGCTCTTCATGCCGCTGAATTTTATGGGCATGGTCTATCGCGAGATCAAACAGGGCCTCGTGGACATGGAGACCATGTTCGCGCTCTTGAAGGAGCCGGCTGAGATTGTCGATCGCCCCGACGCCAAGCCTTTGCGTATCGAGAACGGCGCGATCTCGTTCAAGAATGTCTCCTTCGCCTTCGAGGCGGGGCGTCCCATTCTGAAAGACGTCTCCTTCGACGTGCCGCCCGGAAAGATGGTGGCCATTGTCGGTCCGTCCGGGGCGGGCAAGTCGACGATCTCACGAATTCTGTTTCGCTTCTACGAAGTGAACCAGGGAGAGGTCACGATCGACGGGCAGAACGTCAAGGATGTGACCCAAAGCTCGCTGCGTGCGGCGATCGGTATGGTTCCGCAGGATACGGTGCTATTCAACGACACGATCGAATACAATATTCGCTATGGCCGCCCGGATGCGACCGAGGCCGAGGTCCACGAGGCGGCACGCATGGCGCAGATCGACGACTTGATCCTGGCGCTGCCGCTCGGCTACGACGCGCTCGTCGGCGAGCGCGGCCTGAAACTGTCCGGGGGCGAGAAGCAGCGCGTGGCGATTGCCCGGACAATTCTGAAGTCGCCGCCAATCCTGATGCTGGATGAGGCGACGTCCGCACTCGACAGCCACACCGAGAGAGAGATTCAGGATGCGCTCGAACAAGTGGCGCGCGACCGCACGAGTCTCGTCATCGCGCACCGGCTCTCGACCGTGGTCCACGCGGACAACATCATCGTGCTGGAAAAGGGGCGCATCATAGAACAGGGACGTCACGCGGAGCTTTTGGCGCAGGACGGGCTCTATGCCAGTCTGTGGGCGCGTCAGCGCGAGGCCGATGAGGCCCGCGAGGTTTTGGCGCATGCCCGAGAGGCAGAAGAGGTGGAACATCACGACGGCGCGCGGCAGAGTGCGGACCCGCACGCGTCGGCCATTGTCGAGGACCGGCTTGATGAGGACGAGGTGTTGGCGTCAAGCTAGCCATCCAAACGGAGTTACTTATGGACAACCGGCACAACCTACTTGATACCATCGCCAATGCGTTCGTGCCTATTCATCCGGACGGCTATAAATTCGTGGCCATCGGCGCGATTGCGACGCTGTTTCTGTTCCTATTCGCGCCGGCACTGGGGTGGTTGTGTGCGCTCGGTACCGTGTTCTGCGCCTATTTCTTCCGCGATCCCGAGCGCGTGACGCCCGACCGGCCGGGCCTCGTCGTGAGCGCGGCCGACGGCAGGATTTCCACCGTGGTCGAAGACGCCATGGCCCCGCGCGAGCTAGCGCTCGGAACGGCCACGTTGACGCGCATCTCCGTGTTTCTGTCGGTCTTCGATGTGCATGTCGTGCGCGCTCCCGTCGGCGGAAAAATCATTCATAGCGCCTATGTGCATGGAGCCTTCTTCAACGCCGAGCTCGACAAGGCGAGCGAAGAGAACGAGCGGCAGGCTTTCGTCATCGAGACCAAGTCCGGCACCAAGATCGGTGTTGTGCTCATTGCCGGGCTCGTGGCCCGGCGGATCGTGCCCTTCGTGGGCGACGGCGACAGGCTCGAAGCCGGGCAGCGCATGGGCCTGATCCGCTTCGGGAGCCGCGTCGATCTGTATCTGCCGCCGGACACCGAGGCCTTGGCCGAGATCGGCCAGACGGCCATTGCCGGCGAAACGGTGCTCGCCATTCTGGCGGGCGAGGCGAAGGGGAGCGCCTAAGAACCGATGTTTCCTCCCTTCGATCCGGAACGGGACGAAAAGAAGCTGCGGCAACGGTTGCTCGTGCGCGGCGAAGTGCCCATTCGCGTTCTCATTCCGAACATCTTCACCCTCGTAGGGCTATGCGCGGGGCTGACTGCGATCCGTATGGGGATCGAGCATCGCTGGGACATGGCTGTGGCGGCGCTCGTTTTCGCTGCCTTTCTTGACGGGATCGACGGCCATGTGGCGCGTCTGCTTAAGGCGTCGACCCGCTTCGGCGCGGAACTGGACAGTCTCGCCGACTTCGTGAACTTCGGCGTGGCGCCGGCCATCATCCTGTTTGCGTGGTCTCTGGAAGACCTGAAGAGCTTGGGCTGGATCGCCGTCCTCGTCTTCGCCGTATGTTCGGCCTTGCGGCTCGCGCGCTTCAATGCCTCGCTCAGTCAGACCGACCAGCCGGTCTGGAAGAAATCCTATTTCGTAGGCGTGCCGGCTCCGGCAGGCGCCATCATCGTGCTCCTGCCGATCTACGCCCAGTATTTAGGAATTCATTGGCCAACTCTCACGCCGCTCGTGCTTCTCTACACAATAGCCGTGGCGCTTCTAATGGTGTCGAACGTGCCGACCTTCTCCATAAAGATGGTCGGACAGCGGATCCATCGTGAGTACGTGCCTCCGCTTTTTGTCTTGGCGGCCCTTTTCATTGCCTTGCTTTTGACCTATCCAGCCCACACCCTGTTCGTGGGGTCTTTGGTATATCTGGCCCTGATCCCCGTCAGCGCGTATCGCTACGTCCATGCAAGACGGAAGGCGGACGCTCACGCCAACACCCAAAACGGCGCAGGCGCTGAAAGAGATACGGGTTCGCATAACGAGTCTGAAGCGACACGAATGAGTACGGATCTATGAAACAGGTTCTTTCGTCTTATCTCCGCCAGCTCGAGGCGGAGAGCATTCACATCATGCGTGAGGTCGCCGCGGAATTCAGTAATCCGGTGATGCTCTATTCTATCGGCAAGGACTCAGCCGTTTTACTGCATCTTGCCATGAAGGCCTTCTACCCCGGAAAGCCGCCGTTCCCCTTGCTCCACGTCGACACGACCTGGAAGTTCCAGGAGATGATCGCGTTCCGCGATGCGGAGGCGAAGCGTCTCGGTATTGACCTCACGGTCCATATCAATGAGGAAGGCGTCCGGAACGGCATCTCGCCCATCTCGCATGGAAGCGCTCTGCATACAGATATTATGAAGACCGAAGCTCTGAAACAGGCCTTCGCCAAATATGGTTTCGACGCGGCTTTCGGCGGCGCGCGCCGCGACGAGGAGAAGTCGCGCGCAAAAGAGCGCGTCTTCTCGTTCCGCAACGCCTCGCACAACTGGGATCCGAAGCGTCAGCGGCCCGAGCTTTGGCACCTGGCCAATACCAAGGTGAATCCTGGCGAGAGTATGCGCGTGTTTCCCCTGTCGAATTGGACGGAGCTCGACGTGTGGACCTACATCTATCT
>NZ_JBAWCQ010000161.1:0-2896 GCF_049590335.1 Methyloceanibacter sp. | reverse complement strand
CTTCTGTGATGACGACAGCCGCCGCCGCGATTTTGGCTTCTCCTTCACCGCCCAATAGACGCCTGCCCGACGCGCCGCACGCTTCTTCTTCTCGTTCACATAGCCCTTGTCGGCAAATACCGCGCGATCATCCTCGCGATGTCAACGCCGGAGCAAAGTTAGGCCAGCGCACCGGAGTAAAAGTCGGCCACTAAGCGTTGCTGTTTGTTGAAGCACAAGAGCCCCTTCGCGAAGGGGCTCTTGTGCTTTTGCGCCATTCTTCGATGGTGAGGTTAGCGGCCGTGGCTGGCTTGGCGAGCCTTGGACTGTTTGAGGCGGTAGCTGTCGCCGTTCATCTCTAGGATGTGGACATGGTGGGTAAGGCGGTCCAGGAGTGCGCCGGTCAACCGCTCTGAGCCGAACACGGATGTCCAGTCTTCGAAGGCCAGGTTCGAGGTGACGATCGTCGAGCCGCGCTCATAGCGCTGAGAGATCACCTCGAACAACAGCTCAGCTCCCGTCTGCGAGAGCGGCACGTAGCCCAGTTCGTCGATGATGAGCAGTTGCAGCTTCGCCAACGACGCTTGCAGACGCATAAGACGCTTCTCGTCACGTGCCTCGGCGAGCTGATTAACGAGGCCAGCCGCCGTCACGAAGCCGACGGTCATGCCTTTCTGGCAGGCAGCTAGACCAAGCCCGATCGCCAGATGCGTCTTGCCGGTGCCGGAAGGTCCAAGCGCGATGATGTTCTCGCGCCTGATCACGAACTCACACCGCGCCAGTTCCAGGACGAGCACCTTATTGAGATCGGGCAGCGCCTTGAACTCGAAGCTATCGAGGCTCTTGGATGCCGGGAACTTCGCAGCTCTGATCCGCCGCTCGACGTTTCTGCGTTGGCGTTCGATCAGCTCAAGTTCAACGAGGCGTAGCAGATAGCGCGGGTGATCAATGCCCTGTTCGGCGCACTGCCTGGCCTGCTTGTCGTATTCGGCGAGGATGGTCGGCAGCTTCAACTTCTTGAGATGGTGCCCAAGCAAGACCTTGGGATCTGTGGCTTCAGTCTCGCTCATGCCGTCGACCTTTCAACGAGGGCTGCATAGCTGGCGGCCCGTGTCGTCTGGACAGTGGCGCGTGGCAGATGCGGATAGGCATCGAGATCAAGACGTGGCGGACGACGCTCAATCCGGGCAACAGCCAACTGCTTGACTGCATCGAAGCTGATCGTGCCGAGCCGGATCGCTTGACTGACGGCGCCTGCGACGAGGTCCTGTTCGAACACTTCCATCAGGCGAAGGACCTGGATGAACTCTCGCTTGCCGCGATTGCCCATGCGCTGCTCCATGAGCCGGCGCAGATGGTCGAACTGTTCCGGCAGGTTCCAACCCTGCAATGGGGCGGCTTGATCCAGTGCACCCGGCTTCTGTTCTAGAAGTGCCAGATAGTGCAATGGATCGAACACGAAGGCACCGCGCTCATAGCTGCGGGGATGACGCGCGATCTCCTCGGTGCCTGACAGGATCACCACCTCATCGACGAAGCCCTTCACGATCACCGAGCGCAGCCCATGGGTCGTCGGCACCGAGTAGTCATTGCGCCGGTAGCGAACGAGCGATGTCGACGTGACGCGGACCGCCTTCGCCTCACAAGGCTCGAACGGAGCAGCAGGCAAGGCACGGAACGCTGTCAGATCATCCAGCAGGCGCTCCCCGATCGTCCGGTCGGCGTTGCCGGCCTTGCGATCCTGATCCTTGAGACAGGATGCCTCCAAACGCGCATTCACCCCATCGAAGCTGGCAGCGACCGGCACCGGCGTCAGGAAGCGTCGACGGCCATTCTTGACGAGCCCCTCGACCTTGCCTTTGTCGTTGCCCTTGCCGGGGCGACCGAAGCGGTCGCGGAACAGGTAATGGCTGATCACGCCGGTGAACGCTTGCGTCCGGTTGCGCGTGCCGTCGCCGCAGATCTTGGCAACCGCCAGCTTGGTATTGTCGTAGAGGATCGACTGCGGGACCCCGCCGAAGAACTCAAACGCCGAGACATGGCCGTCCAGGAAGGCTTCAGTCGTCTCCGCCGGATAGGCCTTCATGAACCAGGCATCCGAGTGCGGCAGGCTCATGAAGAAGACGTGCAGCTTCCGCCGCACACCACCGATCACACCGATGGCTTCGCCGAAGTCGACCTGAGCGTGACCCGGCGAATGGCGCAGCGGCACGAACTTCTCGGCAGTTCGCTGCCGCGCCTCACGTACATAGTCGGTCACGATCGTAATGCCGCCCGTAAACCCGTGCTCGTCGCGCAGGCGCTCAAAGATCCGTCTGGCGGTATGACGCTGCTTTCTTGGTGCGTCCTTGTCCGCCGCCAGAATCGCATCGATGATCGGCACAAACGGATCGAGTTTGGGGCGTGTCGGCGGCCGGCTCCGACGATAGCCCGGTGGCGCTGAATAGGCGCACATCTTGGCGATGGTATCCCGGCTTACACCGAACACCCGAGCAGCTTCGCGCCGACTGTTACCCTGGACAAGTACGAACTGGCGAACCGCCGCGTAAATCTCCACGGCAAACATCCCTCGCTCAAGCCCTCCCGAATCGGAAAAGCCCAAGCCTACACAGTGGCCGGGTTTTACTCCGGCGCAGCCGCACCAAGCCGCCGCTTCACTGGCCGAGTATTGCGCCGGTGGTTACACGCGACGTCGACAAGGCGCTTGGGGTGAAGGGTGCTTGTGGGACCCATGTCATCACGGGCGGCTCGGGCAAATATGCCGGCATCACGGGCACGGAGCCATTTTCTTGTGAAGCAATGCCTAAGCTTGCTGGTGCTGGTGGCTACATGGCGCTGGATATTCCGCATCTAACAAGCTGGGAGATCAGGAGGCAGGTCGCCAACTAGCACGTAATGCGGAAAGGCCAAGTCGTAT
>NZ_JBAWCQ010000160.1:0-21437 GCF_049590335.1 Methyloceanibacter sp. | reverse complement strand
ATGCGGCACTGCTGAAGCCGCGCGTCATGTTCCTCGTGGTGTTCACGGCGCTTGTCGGGTTGGTCGTCGCACCGGTGCAGATACACCCCGTCCTCGCCATTGCCGCGCTCATTTGCATCGCGGTCGGGGCGGGCGCGTCGGGTGCGCTGAATATGTGGTACGACGCGGACATCGATGCTCGCATGGCCCGCACCGCATCCCGTCCTCTGCCGCAAGGCGCGCTCACGGCCAACGAGGCCTTGACCTTCGGCTCCGTGCTCGGGATTGGCTCCGTTCTCTGTCTCGGTCTTATGGCCAATTGGGTTGCCGCGGGGCTGCTCGCCTTCACAATCGGCTTCTACGTTTTCGTCTATACGATGTGGCTGAAGCGCTCGACGCCCCAGAACATCGTGATTGGCGGCGCGGCAGGCGCTTTGCCGCCCATGATCGGTTGGGCCGCGGCCACCGGCACGGTAAGCCTCGAGTCTTTCGTGCTCTTCCTGATAATCTTCATGTGGACGCCACCCCATTTCTGGGCTTTGGCCCTGATCCGTAGTGCCGACTACGAGCGGGCCGGGGTTCCCATGCTGCCCGTCACCCATGGTGGTGATGAGACGCGCCGCCAAATTCTGATCTACAGCATCATCCTGGTGCCTCTCGGCATGGTGCCCTCCGTTATCGGACTTGGCGGGTCGCTCTACACCGTGGTCGCAGCGGTCTTCGGCGCGTTCTTCCTGGTGCTTGCCTTCGATTGCTACCGGCAGCGAGAGGGCGAGGCGGCTGAGCGGGCGGCGAAGAATCTTTTCGCCTATTCGATCCTCTACCTCTTCGTACTTTTTGCGGCGTTGCTCGTGGAGCATGGGTTTGGGTTCGCGGGTGGCTTGGGCCCCCGTATTTGGACGTAGTGATGGAAGATGCCGAAGCCGAACGCAACCGCCGCCAACGCAGAAGGTCTTTGGCAATTGCCTGGACCCTCGCGGTGCTTGTCATATTGTTTTTTGTCGTCACCATTGTCCGGCTCGGCGGAAACGTCGCCGAGAGGGCAATCTGAAGTGTGAGGCGCAGAAGCGTGAAACAAATGGGTGATAGCGGCACCAAAATGGCAGGACGCGACAAACGTGGCCTCGTTGCGCTGACGCTCGCCGGGGTCGTGGCCGGAATGCTCGGGCTGTCCTTCGCGGCCGTCCCGCTTTATCGCATGTTCTGCCAAGCGACCGGTATCGGCGGTGTGCCGCAAGTCGCCGAGGCCGCCCCCGACACGGTGCTCGATCGCAAGATCAAGATCCGGTTCGACACGAACGTGGAGCAGGACCTGCCCTGGCAATTTGGGGCCGAACAGCGATCGGTGGATGTGCGCATCGGAGAGTCGGCGCTCGTCTTCTTTAAAGCCCACAACAATACGGGCAAGTCCGTGAGTGGAACGGCCGGTTTCAACGTAGCCCCGGAGATCGCGGGGCGCTATTTCACGAAGATCGAATGCTTCTGCTTCAAGCAGCAGACGCTCGCCGCGGGGCAGAGCGTCGAAATGCCCGTTACGTTCTTTGTCGATCCCAATATCGTCGAAGATATGAGTACGAAAAACATTGAGGAGATTACGCTGTCCTATACCTTCTACCGGAGCGACGACCCGTCAGATGTCGCTGCTGCGCCGGGGGATAGGACGCCGGGATCGTAAGCGACATGGCGCGGATTGAGGCGCCTTAAAGATCGATTGGGGAGGAAGGGGAACTCACGATGGCCCAGGCTCACGCAAAACCACAACACGACTACCATCTACTCAATCCGAGCCCGTGGCCGCTTCTCGGAGCGCTTGGCGGCTTGGTGCTGGCGCTTGGCGCCCTCATGTATTTCATGAGCAAGAAGGCCGGCGAACCGGAGCTCTGGTACGTTATTCCAGGCCTCGCGATCGTCATCATCACCATGTTCGGCTGGTGGCGAGACGTCATCAAGGAAGAGGCCGAGGGTCATCAATCGCCGGTGGTCCAGCTTCACCTACGCTACGGCATGATCTTGTTCATCGCCTCCGAGGTGATGTTCTTCGTGGCTTGGTTCTGGGCCTATTTCGACGTGGCTCTGTTTCCCGACGATGCCGTGACTTATGCCCGTACGCAGGTCACCGGTGGCGTCTGGCCGCCGATCCCGAGCGCCGAGGCCGACGTTCCGGGCCTTGGCTTTTTTGGGCACACCTTCGATCCTTGGGGCCTGCCCTGGGTCAACACGCTGATCCTGCTGACGTCCGGAACGACCGCAACCTGGGCTCACCACGCCATGCTGCACGATGATCGGAAGGGTCTGGTTTGGGGTCTGGCCTGCACCGTAGTTCTGGGCGTTCTCTTCACCTGCCTGCAGGCTTATGAGTACATGCATGCCGGCTTCGGTTTTTCCAACCACATCTATGGCTCCACGTTCTACATGGCCACGGGCTTCCATGGCTTCCATGTGATCGTCGGCACTATCTTTCTGCTGGTGTGTCTGTTCCGGGCGCTGGCGGGGCATTTCACGCCGCACAAGCATTTCGGCTTCGAGGCGGCCGCTTGGTATTGGCATTTCGTCGACGTTGTGTGGCTGTTCCTGTTCTGCTCCATCTATATCTGGGGCGCTGGAGCGAATGCAGGCCACTAGCGGCGAGACGAACCTGATTGGGAACGGGGCGGTCGCGCGGCCGCCCCTTTCTGTTTTGGCCAAGGGGCTGACATGAACGACTTGCATAGCCGGAAGGCGGATATGCCCTTGAGCACGACCCTGTTGGCGGGAATCCTTGGGCACTGCCCGTCCTGCCGCAAGGGCAAGATGTTCGATGGCTATCTGACCCTGGCGCCGTCCTGCAAGGTCTGCGCCCTCAACTACGACTTCGCCGACTCCGGCGATGGACCCGCGATCTTCGTGATGCTGTTCGCAGGCTTCATCATCGTCGGGGCCGCGCTATATGTCGAGGCCGTCTACCAGCCGCCATACTGGGTGCACGCTTTGGCTTGGGGCGCGGCGGCGCTCGTTCTTCCACTTCTTCTGCTTCGTAGTTTCAAGGGCGTCTTGATCGCGCTCCAATTCCGGAACAGGGCCGAAGAAGGCAAGCTTGTCTCCGACAGCTAGCGCCACCCCATGAGTACTCCGGCTCTCATCAGGCTCACCGTGGCCGCCGTGATTGGCTTTGCTATCCTAATCTGGCTCGGCATGTGGCAGCTCGATCGGCTCGAATGGAAAGAGCGCATTATCGAGCGCATCGAGACGCGCAGCGAGCGCAAGCCCGTGACGCTGGAGCGCGCGATCGAGATTGATCGCAAACTGCGGGACGCGAGCTATGTGGCCGTAAAAGTAGAGGGCCGGTATCACAACGACCTTGAGCGGTATCTCTATGCGATCTCACGGGACGGCGAAGCCGGTTGGCATGTCATCACACCGTTGGAGACGGCATCGGGGCGTGTCGTTCTTGTCGACAGAGGCTTCGTTCCATTGGAATTCCGGGATCCCAAAGCGCGCGAAGTTGGGCAGTTCCAGGATGTGGTCACGGTAGCGGGCCTCTTGCGTAAGCCGGGGAAGCCCGACCTGTTTTCGCCCGACAACGATGTGGACGCCAACCAATGGTTCACGCGGGATCTTGGCGGCATGTCGCGGTCCATGTTTCCTGGTGGGACCGTGGATGTTGTTCCCTTCTACCTGGAGGCGGGCGCGACCGAGGTCCCGGGCGGCTGGCCCAAAGGCGGCCAAACACGGCTCGAACTGCCCAACAAGCACCTTCAATACGCTCTGACTTGGTTCTCACTGGCGGCGAGCCTGCTCGTCATCTACGTCGTCTATGTCTGGAGTGCGATCACCGGCAGACGGTCTTAACCGCAGTACTGGGCCATGTTGCGGGCCTGCTCTCCGGGGGCTAGGGTCTGGCAAAAAGGCGACGGCGTTCCGGTGAAAGGCACATCTTGAAGTTCATTTCAACGCGCGGGTCTGCCCCGGCGCTCTCGTTCGAGGGCGCGCTTTTGGCTGCGCTCGCCAACGATGGCGGCCTGTTCATGCCCGAGGCCTGGCCGCGGCTTCCGCCGGACGAGATCGCCGCGCTCGCCGGTCTCGATTATGCCGACGCTGCCTGCCGCGTCATGGCGCCCTTCCTTGAAGGCGATCCTTGCCTTGCCGACCTCGAAGAGGTGCTTTCGGAGGCCTATGACGGCTTCCACCACCCCGCCACCGCGCCGCTCAGCCAGATAGGGCCGAACAGCTTTGTTCTGGAGCTGTTTCACGGGCCGACGCTGGCTTTCAAAGACCTAGCTATGCAGGTCGTCTCGCGGTTCATGAACCGGGCGCTGCGGCGGCGCGGGCAGCGCGCCACGGTCGTCGGCGCAACCTCTGGCGATACGGGCGCTGCTGCCATCGAGGCCTTCCGCGGGCTGGATGCCATCGACGTCTTCATCCTGCACCCCAAGGGTCGCGTCAGCGACGTTCAGCGCCGCCAGATGACGACCGCCACCGAAGCCAACATCCATAACATCGCGGTTGAAGGCACGTTCGATGATTGCCAGTCGATTGTGAAAGCGCTGTTCGGCGATCAGGAGTTGAACGAAAAGCTTTGCCTGACCGGGATCAACTCCATCAACGTTGCCCGGATCCTGGCCCAGATCGGCTACTATTTCACCTCGGCGGTGACGCTCGGGGCCCCGTACCGCCCGGTGGCCTTCACCGTGCCCACCGGAAATTTCGGCGATGTTTTCGCAGGTTACGCCGCGCGCGCGATGGGGCTGCCAGTCCAACGCCTCGTTATTGCCACGAACCTCAATGACAGTTTACCCCGCGCCTTTGCCTCGGGGACTTATGAACCGCAAGGTGTGGTCGCGACCGCAAGTCCCAGCATGGACATCCAGCTTGCCAGCAATTTCGAGCGCCTCTTGTTCGAGATTGCGGGGAGGGATGCGTCCAGAGTTCGGAACTTGATGGAGGATTTGCGCCGCCAGGGCTCGTTCCAGCTGAGCCAAGGCGAGTATGGGCAGCTCCGCGATCTTTTCAGTGCCCATTCCGCTGGAGAGGATGTGACCGAGATGACCATTCGGGGGGTATTCGAAGAAACCGGCATGGTGGTCGATCCGCACACGGCTGTCGGCATCGCCGCCTCCCAGCAGGAACCGGTGCTCGGAACCACGCCAATGGTGGTCTTGTCGACAGCCCATCCGGCAAAGTTCCCCGATGCCGTCAAGCGCGCCATTGGCGTCGAGCCGGCGCAACCTGACCGCCTCACATTGAAGCTTGGAAGCGAAGAGCGCTGCACGGTCCTACCGGCGGACATCGCCACCGTCGCAGATTTCATGGTGACGCGCGCGCGCGCCGCACAGCCGCTGACAGGGGCCGAAGCGTGAGCGTGACCCAGTCCACGCTGAGCAACGGCTTGACCGTTGTCAGTCACACCATGCCCGAGGTGGAGACCGTGTCGCTCGGCATTTGGATCGGCGCCGGGAGCCGTTCAGAACAGCTGACGGAACACGGCATCGCGCATTTCTTGGAGCACATGGCCTTCAAGGGCACGAAGCGGCGCAGCGCGCGGCAGATCGTCGAGGAGATCGAAGCGGTTGGCGGCGACATAAATGCGGCGACCTCGGTCGATTCGACCGGGTACTATGCGCGAGTGCTGCCCAAGGACATGCCGCTCGCATTGGACATTCTGAGCGACATCATCTTGGAGCCGCGCTTCGACGGCGCTGAACTTGCCCGGGAGCGCGACGTTATTCTCCAGGAGATCGCCGCGAGTTCCGATTCTCCCGATGACATCGTCTACGACTTCATCTCCGAGGCGGCGTTTCCCGATCAGCCGGTGGGGCGGACCATTCTAGGCACGGCGCAAAGCGTGGTCGGATTTGAGCGGGACCATCTCGGCGCCTATCTCACGACCCATTATCATGGCCCGAACATGGTTCTGGCGGCCGCGGGTGCTGTGGACCACAATGCGCTCGTAGCGGAAGCTGAACGCCGGTTGGCCGGCCTGTCGTCCGAGGGTACGCCCGTTCCTCAACAGGCGGTCTACGCCGGCGGTCGTAGGCATTCCGCCAAGCCGTTCGAGCAGACCCATCTGATGATCGCGCTCGAGGCATCGGCCTACCATCAGCCCGAATACTTCAAGTCTCAGATCCTGGCTGGCGCCCTCGGCGGAGGCATGTCTTCCCGGCTGTTCCAGGAAGTGCGGGAGCGGCGCGGCCTATGCTACTCCGTATACGCCTTCTCCAGCGGACTGACCGATAGTGGAATGTTCGTTGTCCACGCGGCAGGCGCACCCGAAAAGGCGCACGAACTCTTCTCCGTCATTCGCGACGAGCTGGAGCGCGCGGCGGCCGATGGCTTCGATCAGGCCGAGCTTGCACGGGTGAAGGCCCAGATGAAGATGGGACTTCTGGCGGCGCTTGAGAGTTCGAGCGCCCGCGTCGAGCAACTCGCGCGCCACATCCTGTTTCGCGGGCGTGTGCTGCCGACCTCGGAGCTGGTCGAGCGGATCGAGGCGGTTGAAACAGCCGATCTTCAGGCCCTGCTTCAGAAAGTTTTGGGAACGCCAGTGAGTCTTGCGACCGTGGGCCCCGTTGTTAATCTTGGACAATTCGAAGCTGTGGCCGACAAGTTTATCGTCCCGGCGAGCAGAGCCGCCTGAAGAGGGTGCTGACACATGGCCTTGCTGCGAGCTGCAACCCCGGGTGATATCGGGCCGGTCATCGAGACCGAGCGGGTGGTGCTGCGTGCCCCCCAAATGTCGGACTATCCGGCCTGGGCGGAGTTGCGGGCAACCAGCCGGGACTTCCTTGTTCCCTGGGAGCCGCTTTGGGCGCCGGACGAACTGTCGCGGGCTTCGTTCCGCCGGCGTGTGCGCCACTATTTGCGCGACATGCGCGAGGACATGGGCTACGCCTTGTTTGTCTACGATACGCGGTCTACGGCGCTAGTGGGCGGAATTACCTTGTGTAATGTCCGCCGCGGGGTAACGCAGTCTTGCACGCTTGGCTACTGGGTCGGCGCCGCGCACGCCAAGCGGGGTTATATGACCGCCGCAGTTCGTGCGGTGGTGCCATTTGTATTCGATTCGCTTGAATTGCACCGGCTCGAGGCGGCGTGCCTACCGACGAATACCGCGTCGATGCGCCTTTTGAAGAGGGTCGGATTCACGCGGGAAGGACTGGCGCGCCGGTATTTACGTATCAACGGAGACTGGCGCGATCATGTGCTCTACGCGCTCCTGGATACGGATTCGCGCGGTTAGGAAACGGGAGGGTGATAGTGGCGACAGATGGCTCGGTGAGCGCCCGATGCGCCGTGCCTAGACGCTCTGTGGTCTGGCGACAGCGCCGGGCCGGATTGCTCGTGCTTGCCTATGCGCTGCTGCTCGTCTTGTCGCTGGTCCTTCCACCGCTTGCGAACGTCGCCGTTGCGATTGAAGCCATTCCGGTGAATCCCGACGCCGCCAAGATGGAAATCACCACAAAGGGTGAGCTCTACGAGGGGCGGGGAGACCGGCTCCAGATCGAGACGGCACCAGGCCCCGACGGCTATATCGGGCGGATGGCCGTTCAGGCCTCGACGCCGGGCACCGATCCTAGCTGGCTGGTCTTTGCACTCTCCAATCCAACCGATCAGCGCATCGTACGCTGGCTCGTGGCCCCGCGTTACACACTGGCGAATTCGGGTGTGTTTCGCCCCGAACTCGACGCACCTCGCATCACGGCGGTCACGCCGTCGCTCGGTTTCCGGCCCGAATCCTTGAAGAGCGATAGGGCCGACATGTTCCGGCTGACGCTAGAACCGGGACAGGCGGTCACCTATGCGGCGGAGCTTGCATCCTCAAAGGTGCCGCAGCTCACGCTGTGGACGCCGAAGTTCTACCAGGCGAAACAGCAAGACAGCATGTTGTTCAAGGGCGTGCTCTTGGGCATCACCGGGCTCCTTGCAATTTTTCTGACGGCGATCTTTGCGGCGAACCATCGCGCGATCTTTCCGGCGACTGCGCTCGTTGCTTGGGCGGCGTTGGTCTATTTCTGTGTGGACTTCGGTTTCTGGAACAAGCTGTTCCCCGTGGGGCCCGATCGTACGGCAACCTATCGCGCAGCGGCCGAAGCAGGGCTTGCCGCCAGCCTTGCGCTGTTCCTCTACACATTCTTGCGGATCGGCTTATGGCATGTGTGGATCCGTACCGTGTTCTGGGTGTGGATCGCGGCGCAGTTTATTCTGATCGTGGTGGCGATCGTGGACCCGCAGACTGCGGCAGGCATCGCGCGCGCTTCGACTATCCTGATAGCCGGCGTTGGAACCGTGCTGATCGCCTACTTCTCCTTGCGCGGCCAGGACCGCGCGCTGTCTCTCATTCCGAGCTGGATGTTGCTCATTGTGTGGCTCTTCGGCGCCTCGATGATCGTCACCGGAAAACTCTCAGGGGAAGTCGTCGGTTCGAGTCTCATCGCTGGGCTCGTGCTGATCTTGGTGTTGCTCGGATTCACCGTCACGCAGTTTGCCTTCCATGCGGGTGGATCTGCGATGAGCCTTGGGCCGCCCAGTCTTGTGCAAATGAAATCCCTCGCGGTCGACGGTTCCGGCACTCACGTGTTCCAGTGGCACGCGGGCCGAGATCTCATCACTGTCGGCGATGATGTAGAGGCGGAGCTCGGGCTCGAACCAGGCGCGCTCAATGTGTCCGTGAGCGAATTTTTAAAGCACATGCATGCCTCCGATCGGGAGCGCTTCAGGCTGCTCATGCAATCGCTGCAGGAGAAGAAGGGCGGGGAATTCCAAACAGACTTCCGCTTGCGCCGCCAGGACGGAACCTATCTTTGGTACGAGCTCAGTGCTCAGGCAGCGCAAAACGACAATGTCCGGCTCCTACGCTGCGTCGGCCTGTTGCGCGACGTGACCAATCTCAAGCGCTCCCATGAGCGCCTGATGCACGATGCTGTGCATGACAGCCTCACGGGCCTTCCCAATCGTGAGCTTTTCATGGACCGGCTCGACGGTGCGATCACCCGCGCGACAGAGGGACAGGCAAGCCGGCCGACGGTTCTCTTTATCGACATCGATCGCTTCAAGAACGTCAACAAGAGCTTCGGCCTTGTCATCGGGGACTCGATGCTGTTGACGCTCGGGCGTCGGCTTGCGCGTCACCTCAACCCGCAAGACACGCTCGCTCGTCTCGGGGGCGACCAGTTCGCCATTCTGCTCGTTTCGGATAGCGACCCGCATCACGTCGCAACATTGGCCGAGCGCGTGCGCCGTGCACTGCGCACACCGATGAAGATCAGCACCAAGGAAATCATTCTCACCGCTTCAATCGGCATCGTGGTCCATGACGGGTCGCAGACCAACGCGCAGGACATGTTGCGCGACGGCGAACTGGCGATGCTCCGTGCCAAGCGTCGCGGCACCGACCGTATCGAGATTTTCAATCCGGCCATACGCACGGAGGAAGAAAACCGTCTGCCGCTCGAAAGCGAGCTGCGCATGGCGCTGCAGCGTCAGCAGATCTCGGTGCTCTACCAGCCTATCACACGCTTGGCTTCGAACCAGCTCGCAGGCTTCGAGGCGCTCATGCGCTGGGATCACCCGACGCGCGGCCGCTTGTCGCCGCAGGACTTTATTCCGCTTGCGGAGGAGTCGGGACTGATCGTAGAGCTCGGCAGCTATGTCCTCAGCCAGGCCTTGGACGAGGCGGCGACCTGGCATCGCGTCTTGCCGCGGGATCGCGACCCGCTCTTCGTCAGTGTCAACGTTTCCAGCCGGCAGCTTTTCCGCCAGGACATGGTGCAGGAGATCAGGCTGCTCCTCGCGCGGGAGCAGGTGTCGCGCGGCACGCTGAAACTTGAAGTGACCGAGTCTTTGGTGATGGAGAATCCTGAACGCGCGGTCGAGATTCTCACTTGGCTCAAGACTTATGGCGCGAGCTTGGCCCTGGACGATTTCGGCACGGGCTATAGTTCGCTTAGCTATCTGCACCGGTTCCCGTTCGACATCATCAAGGTCGACAAGTCACTCGTGCATGACAGTGCGATCGACGACCAGACGCCGCTCATACTTCGCTCGGTGGTGACGCTTGCCCATGAACTCGGCAAGGAAGTCGTGGCCGAGGGCGTCGAGAACCAAGCCGATGCAAGCTATTTGCGCTCCATCGGCTGCGAATTCGGTCAGGGTTTCTATTACGGCGAGCCCATGTCGGCGCGGGATGTCGGCGCGCTGCTGAACGCGCTTGCTAATCATCGGCGCCGCAAGGAGCGCGAACGGGCCCAAGCCGAGCGTACCCCATCCAGCCTCGACGTCGAGGTGCAGAACCCGGCCGACATTCCGAGCCTGCCGAGGCCGAGCACTGCCCAGGCCTAAGGCTGAACATGCCCAGCGCGGCTGTTCCAGTTCGAAGACGGGCTAAGAGAGGTGTCACGACAGGGCGCCGCTAGGCGTGGCCGGAATCGCTCACCAGATGGCTAGGATCGACACCGAGGCTGTCGAGCGCCCGGTTGTATTTCCGGTCGACAGCCGGGTCGAACACCAATTCTGGGTTGGCGGGACAGTTGAGCCAGCCATTGGACTGAATCTCATCCTCGAGCTGCCCCGGTGCCCAGCCCGCATAACCCAATGCCAGAAGCGCCTGGGTTGGTCCGCTGCCCTTGGCGATATCGCGTAGAATGTCGATCGTGGCCGTCAGGCAAACGCTGTCATTGATAGGGAGCGTGCTGTCGGCCTTGAAATAGTCGGCACTATGAAGCACGAAGCCGCGGCCTGTCTCGACAGGACCGCCCAGATACACATCCATGGCGTTCATGGCGGACGGCAGGGAAATCCGATCTTCCGTGGGGACGATCTTCAGCTGCTCCAGCAATTCGGCAAAGCTGATATTGGGCGCGCGCTGATTGATGATGATGCCCATCGCGCCTTCCGAAGAGTGGGCGCAGACATAAATGACCGAGCGGGAGAAGCGCGGATCTCCCATCGACGGCATCGCAATCAGGAGTTGGCCTTCGAGATAGACCTCATCGTCAGAATGGAAATCTGAGTCCATGCGATCATGCTACAGCAGTTCCGGACTGAGGGAAGAGGGCAGGTGAATTAAGGCAGGGCCGCGCGCTCTCGTCGCGTCGCTCACAAAACATTGACTCCTTAAAAGCTTGGTCAAGCTCGCATGCGTAGTGAGTAGCGATTAGCTTCAGCAGCAATGTTGTACTTGATGATGAGAAATTTATCGGTCGGCCGAGCGCGCGCCGGCGGCCTCGCAATCGCCATCCTATCTTTTGCGAGTTTGGCAGTCACAGGCCAGGCGGCCTCTCCAGGCCAGTCCCCCTGGTCGGGCCAAACCAACTCGAAAGTGCGTCTGGTGAGCGGGACCGTGCAAGACGACGGTAGCCAAGCCCTTTTTGCCGGCGTTCAACTTCGCATGGAGCGCGGCTGGAAAACATACTGGCGCAATCCGGGAGACTCCGGGGTGCCCCCGCGCTTCGACTGGTCCGGCTCCAAGAACGTTAAGAGCGCGGAAGTGTTCTATCCAGTGCCCCATCGCTTCGCCGATGCGAGCGGGACGGCGATCGGGTACGACGATGAAGTTGTTTTTCCAGTCAAGGTCACACCCGAGCAGGCGGGGCAGCCCGTCGAGCTATCGCTGACCTTCGACTATGGGCTGTGCAAGGATTTGTGCATTCCCAATTCAGTAGATCTCAAAGCGGTCCTTCCGGTCGATCTCGGCAAGGGAGATGCGATGCTCATTGAACAGGCCAGCGCGCGCGTCCCCAAGCCCGCAAGGCCTGAGACGCTGCCGCGTCTCGAGGTGGTCACCGCTAACCTGGATGGCGATGCGCCAGGTCTCGAGGTGGACGCCTACTTTGCCCCGGGGGCCACAAATACGGATCTCTTTGTTGCGAGCGAGGAGGTCCTAGTGCCTGTTCCCAAGGCGCTCGGGCCGCTGAAGGATGGCAGGCGGCGCTTTTCCGTCGTCTTCGCCACACCGGAAGAAGCCGCGGCCGCCACGGGTAAGCCGTTGAGTTTCACGCTCATTTCGGACCAGGGCGCAAGCGAGACAACCCGCACCCAGCCGTAGGCCCGCGCATCTTACCGCGCGATGCTGGGCGCTGTCGCAGCGCCCGCCGCGGCGCCTGCGCCCGCACCAAGTGGTCCTGCGATGGCGGCCCCGAACACGCCTCCGATGGCCGCGCCACTGACCCGTTTCTCGCCGGTCGTACACCCCGCGATTGCCAGGCCAGCTGCCGCGACCGTGAGTATGCCAATTCTTGTCATCGGGCCTCCATGCGGCCTTCACGGGGCCCGCGTCGTGTTTCTACGATCGCAAGGGGTAACGCAGGCCTCGCCCACACCGTTCCAACGCTCGATTGGCGGTCACGCGGCAAGCCGGTATGGTGTCCTGCCTGCAAGCCTGAAAAACCAAAGCGCCACGCACAGCCAAGGCCGCGGAGAGCCAGAGCCAGGCATGTCCAAGGCCAAGCACTCAAGGAGACGACACGCATGACCATCGCCGAAGGAGATACCCTTCCAGAAGCCACGTTTCGCATCATGAGCCCAAATGGGATCGACACCTTGAGCACAAAGGACGTGTTCGGCGGCAAAAAAGTCGTGCTGTTCGCCGTGCCGGGCGCCTTCACCCCAACCTGTCACCTCAAGCATCTGCCGGGCTTTATCCAGGCAGCCGACGCGTTCAAGGCAAAGGGTGTGGATGAGGTGGTCTGCGTGGCCGTCAACGATCCGTTTGTGATCTCGGCCTGGGGCGAGATGACAGGTGCGGCGGGCAAGGTGACGATCCTGTCGGACGGCAACGCCGAATTCACGAAGAAAATCGGCATGGACTTCGATGGCAGCGGCGTCGGCCTCGGCGCACGCTCCAAGCGCTACGCGATGGTCGTCGAGGACGGGACCGTGAAAGTGCTCCGGACCGAGGAGAACACCGGCGTTGCGGAAGTCTCCGCCGCTGAGGCCGTCCTTGCAGCGCTGTAAGGCGGGCTAGCCCCAACCTAGGCGTCAGCCTTGGCTCCAAAACGGTGCCAGGCCTTCGCGGGCCAGCTCGTCCGCGCGCTCGTTCTCGCCGTGTCCGGCATGGCCTTTAACCCAATGCCAGTCCACGCGATGGGGCGCTTCGGCTTGTTCGAGCCGCTGCCATAGCTCGACATTCTTGACGGGCTTCTTGTCGGCGGTGCGCCAGCCGTTTCGCTTCCACCCTTTGATCCAGCTGGTGATCCCGCCGCGTAGATAGTTCGAGTCCGTATAGAGTTCGACATCCGACGGCGTTTTGAGCGCTTCTAGGGCTTCGATGGCCGCGGTCAACTCCATGCGGTTATTGGTGGTCTGCGCCTCACCGCCTTTGAGTTCCTTGCGATGGGGACCCGACTCCAGGATCGCGCCCCAGCCGCCGGGGCCGGGATTGCCGGAACAGGCACCGTCGGTGTGAATGACGACTTTGGGGCGGGCAGCCATAGTGTTAGTCCTCAATCCGATCCGAGTCCGTAATCGCGGTAGGATTGCACACGCTGATGAAAGCGTAGCTTCCGCAGATACTCGCGCGGGTCTTTGGTCTTTACGAACGCGTTCGCGTCCGTGTTGAGCAGGTCGTAAGTGCGGGTCAACAGAAACCGCAGCGCGGCGCCGCGTGCGAGCAGGGGAAGCGCGTCCCGCTCGGGACCCGTCAGAGGCCGCTTGTTTTCGTAGGCCTGCAACATGGCACGCGCCTTGGTCACGTTGAACGAAGCGTCGGGCTCGAAACACCAGGCATTGAGGCAGACGGCCAAGTCATAGGCCATCATATCGTTGCAGGCGAAGTAGAAGTCGATCAGGCCGGACAGCTTGTCGCCGAGAAAAAACACGTTGTCGGGAAACAGATCCGCGTGGATCACACTGACCGGCAGGTCCGTAGCCCAGTGCGCGCCGAGAAAGTCGAGCTCACCGGCGATTTCGTCGTGCAGGCCCGGGATGACGGTGTCGGCGGTGCCAAGCACATCCCCGAACAGCGCCCCCCAGCCCGGCAGCGACAGATCGTTGCCGCGGTGCATGGGGAAATCGAGTCCGGCGAGATGGAATTTCGCGAGCACGGTGCCGAGCTCAGCACAGTGGACGAGCCCGGGGCGCCTGATCCAAACGCCCTCCAGGAAGCTGATAAGGGCTGCAGGGCGGCCGGCGAGCTCTCTTAGGATACGGCCTTCGCGGTCGCGCACCGGCAGCGGGCATGTGATCCCGGCTGCTGCCAGATGCTCCATCAAGGACAGGAAGTACGGCAGATCCTCCGAACGCACGCGTTTTTCGTAGAGCGTAAGGATGAAGGGGCTGGCGTCGGTATGAATGAGGTAGTTGGAGTTCTCGACGCCTTCGGCGATGCCCTTGAACGAGGTCAGGGTGCCGATGTCGTAACTCGCGATGAAGCCCTCGAGCTCTTGATCGCTGACATCCGTATAGACAGCCATCTATGCCGCCGTCGTGTCTCTCAAGGGACGCGGCAGCTTGAAGGTGACCGTCTCCTCGGTTGTGGTCACTGTCTGCACGGCCAGATCGAAGCGCTCCGCGAAGGCATTGATGATGCTGTCGACCAGAACCTCCGGCGCCGACGCACCGGCGGTCACGCCGAGACTGCGGATGCTCTCAAATTCTCTCCAGTCGATCTCGCTACTGCGTTCGACGAGCATGGCGCGCGGACACCCGGCGCGCTGGGCCACTTCCACCAGGCGCAAGGAGTTCGAACTATTCGGTGAGCCGACGATAACCATCCTGTCACATTGTGGCGCGATTCGCTTGACCGCGTCCTGCCGGTTTGTCGTCGCATAACAGATATCGTCTGTGCGGGGGACGACAATGTCCGGAAAGCGGCGCTGCAGGACCGACAGGATCTCGCGCGTATCGTCCACAGAAAGAGTTGTCTGGGTGATGACCGCGAGCTTCGAGGTGTCGTTGGGCGTGAAACGGGCCGCGTCCTCGCTCGTCTCGATCAGCTTGACGGCGCCCGGCGGCAATTGTCCTGTCGTTCCGATGACCTCGGGATGGCCGGCATGGCCGATCAGCAGGATCTCGTGACCGCGATCGAACAGCCGCTCGGCTTCGATATGAACCTTGGAGACCAAGGGGCACGTCGCGTCCAACACGAACATGCGGCGGTTGCGTGCGTCGGCCGGAACCGACTTCGGCACGCCGTGTGCAGAGAAAACGATCGGGGCGTCCGATACGGGAATCTCGTCCAGCTCCTCAACGAAGACAGCCCCTTTGGCCTCCAGGGACTCCACGACGTACCGGTTGTGAACGATGGCGTGGCGCACATAGACCGGCGCGCCGTACTTCTCTAACGCCAGCTCGACGATCTGGATCGCCCGGTCCACGCCGGCGCAGAACCCACGCGGCGATGCAAGATAGACCGTGAGCGGGGGCCGCTCGCTATGCTGCGGAGTCGCAGGTGAACGGGTCATCGATGCTCCAGAACTGCTCAGCTTCAAACCCCAACGGCCCCAATTCAGCCCAAAACAGCGCCGAGCTTGCCTCCGGCAGGCGGGAATAATCCGCATTGGGGCCCCGACACGGGTCTTGTAGGGACTGACATCGACCGATAATTTCGGCACAAATGTCAGCCCAGAAGCGCGCAGGTCGTCTAGGAAACAAATTTTGGCGCGCTCGAGCATATCAGGCGTGGACGCCGGGCATGTCAAGCGAAGGGCGGGAGTGTTGAGGCACAAGAGCCGGCAATATTGGAGCCCCATGATCGGGTTCGTGACGCTTTGCGCGGGCATGGCGATCGTTTCGGGCTGCGGCGGCGGTGGTGGTACGTCAGGTTTTTCCAGCGAGCGCCTGCCGGACCGGTTGCCCACAATCGATTTACCCTCGCTTCCCTCATCCGAGTCTGCGGTTGCGACCGCGCCTGCGACAACATACGCCGCCGGTCGCGCGTCCAGCTGTCCCCAGGTCGTCGCCTGGCCCAACGAGAAACTGCGGACGGTCTACCAGCGCGGTCATGACGGCGATGCGAACTTCATCGTCTATCGCGGGGAAATCACCAAGCTCTCGCGCGAATGCCAACTCACTGGCGGGCGCGTGCTCGTGAAATACGGTTATGCGGGGCGGGTGCTTCTTGGCCCCAAGGGCCATGCGGGCAGCTACTCGCTACCGGTGTCGGTCAAGGCCACGGACGCCTATAAGGCGCAGATCGCGCAGGATCGCATGACCGTGCGGGTCACGGTCCCCGGCGATCAGACGGTCGGCTATTTCTCCATGGTACGTCAGATATCTTTGCCGGTGCGGCCGGGCACGCGGCTCGAGGACTACAAAGTCTTCGTGGCGCTGAAATAGGGACGGAGAGCCTATGTCGCGACACATGATGGCGCAGGGGCTTGTCCGGATCGCTCTAGCGATCGCCGTCTGGGGCCTAGGGAGCGCCACCGCGTCAGCGGGCGGATGCGAAGACCGGCGGATCCTTGGCGCGTCGTATGTCGTTTGCAAATTCGACCCGGCGGTGGACGATCTCCGGCTGTTCTGGCAGGGGGGGAACGGACGTCCGTTCCGTACTTTCGATGCGCTTTCGAACGCGCTAAGCGGCGAGGGCCGCACGCTCCTCTTTGCTATGAACGGCGGCATGTATGAGCGTGATTTCAGCCCTGTCGGCCTTCATATCGAGAACGGGCGCAGGCTTTCTGGGCTCAACACCAAGACGGTCAAAGGGCGGCCCAGCCAGATTCCCAATTTCTATAAGAAGCCCAACGGTGTGTTCTATTGGGGCGATGGGCGCGCCGGTGTCCTGGAAAGCGGTCAGTTCCAGGCACAAAAACCGGGTGCCGCCTTCGCCACGCAGTCGGGGCCGATGCTGGTCGTTAAGGGCGTCATTCATCCGGCATTTCTCCAGAAGTCGAGCGATTTCAAGCCGCGCAACGGGGTCGGTGTGGCGCCGGACGGAGCGGTCTATTTCGTCATGACCAAGGGGCGGGTCAGCTTCTACGACTTCGCGCGCATCTTCCGGGACGGCCTCGGAGTGCAGAACGCGCTGTTTCTAGACGGCGGCTGGGCGCCGGGGCTCTACGCGCCGGAGCTCAGGCGGAACGATCGGCCCGGCCATGGCGGTTACGGTCCCATCATCGCGGTGGTGCGGTAGAGGCTTTTGCAACGGCGACAGCAGCTTCGTTCCGCCGCAAAAACGGGATCGCGAAGGGGGGGGTCGTAGTAGAGCGTGTAGGGTTGGCCCTGAGGGCGCCAATCGGTCCCTTGGAGCGCTTTCATTAGATCCTGCTCTTTGGCCAGTGGCATTCCGCCCGGAGCCCGAATATTGCAGAACCGCGACGGTCTCCGCAGGTAAAGGAAACGATCTGGACACGCGCGTCGAGGGGCTTCGGTGGCGGCGTCTCGGGCCGGGTACCTGGCGGGCAGGAAAAACCGCATCTTGCCGCGGTCAGAGCTTGCCTGCACGGGAACTGTCATGGCGACACGCCGCGGCTCATCAAAGGCGACAGGCACGGTCATCGCAACTCGATCGGCGCCCGATGCCGTGCTGTTATCCCCAGAGATATAGTCGAACAAGATCCGAAAAGCCTGGTTCCGAGCCTCCGCATCTCCATAGGGGAGGGTGACTTCCGCTGCCATGATCGGTGCGTATTGCCGAACCTAGATCCGATCGCCGACGTGACCGATGGTCTGATACGACGCTTACTCGGAGAGGCGAATGCCGAAGACGCCGAAAACAGACTCAACGGTGAGGAGGAAATAGTAAGCGAAGCTATTCCACATCGCAGACTCCCTCGTGTCGTCCGCGCGGCCAACCGCACGGCACACCAAGCGGCTCCCCGGGTAAAACCCGGGAGGCGATTCAACGGAGGAGTTTAGTTGAGTTTCGACTTCAGGTCATCGATGCCAGCGCCGATCAGCTTGTCGGCGGTCTCAGGTGTGAGCGAGCCGGCAATGACGGTCTGCGCGGCCGTGGTAGCCGCATCGGCGGCGGCAGCCCGAACATCACGCATTGCATCGGTTTTTGCTTGCGCAATCTTGTCTTCGGCCACTTTCATGCGGCGCTCGAACTGCTCGGTCATGGTGCGGGAGGTCTCCAGCGCAAGCGCTTCGGCCTCTTTGGCGGCGAGCTCGATAATGTCCTCGGCCTCGCGCGCCGCGTTGCTTGTCTTTTTGCGGTAGTCGGCAAGGACCGCCTCGGCTTCTTCCCGCAGGGCCTGGGCGTCCGCGAGTTCCTTGGCGATCGACGCCGCCCGGTCGTCGAGGGCCGACGCAATCTTCTTGTGAACCCCAAAATACCAGACGAGGCCGACGAACAAGAAGAAGGAGACCGCGACCCAGAACTCGGCTGTTGCAAGGAAATCCATCTGTTTACGCTCTCCGTGCCGCCGTAACGGCCTTTTCGAGGTCTGCCTTGGAGGGCGCCACGCCGATCAGCTGTTTGACGATGTCGGCCGCAGCCTCTGCAGCAACAGTGTTGATGTCTTTCATGGCCGACTTCTTCGCCTTATCGATCTCTGCCGCCGCTTCTTCCGCCTTGGCGGCGAGCCGCTGGTCGAGCTCGGCCCGTTCCGCATCGGTCTCGGCCTTCAACTTGGCGCGGCCTTCGTCGACGATGGCGTGCGCCTTCTGTTTGGCCGTCGCCAAAGCCTGCTCGTAAGCGGCAATGGCTTCCTCGGTCTCGCGCTTGTTCGTCTCCGCCGCTTTCAGGTCGGCGGCGATTTTCGCCGCGCGCTTATCGATGACAGCGTCGATACGCGGCAGCGCGACCCACACCATCAGCAGATAGAGAATGCCGAAGGTGATGATCAGCCAGATGATTTGCGGCGCCCAATCGAGCTGATTGAGTTGCGGCATGGTTCGTGTCCTTTTTAGAGAGCCGGTTGTGGCTCAGCCTAGAACACGAACAAGATGATTAGTGCAACCACGAGGCCGAAAAGGCCGGTCGCTTCGGCAAGAGCAAAGCCGAGAAGCAGGTTGGCGAACTGACCAGGAGCGGCCGACGGGTTGCGAAGCGCACCCTGCAAGTAGTTACCGAAGATGGTGCCGATGCCGACACCGGCGCCGATAAGAGCGATCGAGGCGAGGCCTGCGCCGATCAGTTTTGCTGCTTCTGTTTCCATGATTCTCTCTCCTTGGAACGATCTAAAGATGTGATGGCATCAGTGCATGTGAAGTGCATCGTTGAGATAGATGCACGTGAGGATGGCGAACACATAGGCTTGCAGGAACGCCACCAAAATCTCGAGGCCCGTAAAGGCCACCATGAAGGCAAGCGCGGCCCAGCCGCCGATCAGGCCGAGCGCGACTACGAACGACCCGAACACTTTCAGCATGGTGTGGCCGGCCATCATGTTGGCGAAAAGCCGCACGGACAGGCTGACGGGCCGCGTGAGGTAGGAGATCACTTCGATCACTACGAGCAGCGGCAATAGGATGAACGGTACACCCGAAGGCACAAAAAACTTCAAAAAGCCGATGCCGTGCTTCCAGAAGCCGATCAGGGTCACGCCGACGAAGACGAAGAGCGCAAGCGCTAGGGTGACGATGATGTGGCTCGTCACGGTGAACGAATAGGGCATCATGCCGAGCATGTTCATCGTAAGCACGAACATGAACAGCGTGAAGATGAAGGGGAAATACTTCATCCCATCGGTCCCGACATTGTCCCGGACCATGGTTGCAACAAACTGGTAGGAAATCTCGGCGACAGACTGGGTTCGGTTGGGAACCATCTCCGCCTTACGCATGGCGAAAAGGATAAAGACGGTGAGGAGCACCGCGCCAATCACCATAAAGAGCGCTGAGTTCGTAAAGGAGGCATCGAAACCAAAGAGCTCGAGCGGCACGATCCGCTGGATCTCAAACTGGTGCATGGGATCGGGCATGCCGCCATCACCATGACCACCACCGTGGTCTGCGCCCTCAGCGGCGTAGGCTGCGCCAATCAAGGTCAAAACCTCTAATCCTTATCGTCATTTGTCGTCACTTCGCGCTCCGTCTTGGTGCGCAAGTGATGACCTGGCATCGGCTCGCCCTGCATCGACTTAGCTGTCCGCATCACATTCAGGATCCCGGTGGCGCCCCCAAGAATGAGAAACACCAACATCAGGATCGGCTTTGTGTCGAATAGCCAGTCCAGTGTCCAGCCGATAACTCCCCCAACCGCAACGCTCGCGACCATCTCGGTCGACAGCTTGAGGGCCTGGCCCATGGCCTTGCCTCTTCCCTCGGAGTCCACCGGTTGCGGACGTTGGCCTCTTGCCTTCGCCAGCTTCCCATCGAGCGTGTCTAGTCGCCGCCGAAAAGTCTCAGTGTCCTGGCTGCCTTTTTTGGCTCCGGACTGATTTTCGGCTCCGGCCATTGGTTTTCGCTCAATTCCGGGAGAGCCCTAGAGAACCGGATGGTCCTCAAGCTTCGCGCGCACTTTAGTTAGGGATTTCCGAGTGTCAAGAAAGTCCCGGCTGTTGTGACGCCGCATGTGATGAGTCCGCGGAACTTTTGGAACGCGATCCAGAACTTGGAGCGAAAAGACCCCAAAAACAGCCCAAAAACAGTCACTAGCCCGTCCGCTGTTTGGAAGGCTAGACCGCGTCGCGGAGCTGCTCGGCGGTCTCCAGATCGACGGACACTAGCTGGCTCACGCCCCGTTCCTGCATGGTCACCCCGAACAGGCGGCTCACACGCGCCATGGTCAGTGGGTGGTGGGTGATGATGAGGAAGCGTGTCTGGGTTTCCTTCGACATCTCCTCCATGAGCCGGCAGAAGCGATCCACATTGGCGTCGTCCAGCGGGGCGTCCACCTCGTCTAGCACGCAGATGGGCGAGGGGTTCGTGAGAAACACCGCGAAAATCAATGCCAAAGCAGTCAGTGCCTTCTCGCCGCCGGACATGAGCGAGAGGGTTTGGGTCCTCTTGCCGGGCGGTTGGGCGAAAATTTCGAGCCCCGATTCCAGCGGGTCGTCCGAATCGACCAGTCTCAGCTCGGCCGTGCCGCCGCCGAACAGGGTCTGGAACAGGCGCGAGAAGTGCGCGTTGACCGTGTCGAAGGCTTCGAGGAGCCGTTTGCGCCCCTCGCGATTGAGACTGGAAATGCCCTGGCGAAGCTGCACGATCGCCTCTTCGACATCACCCTTCTCGCGTTCCATCTCTTCCAGCTGCGCCGCAAGCTCGATCTCTTCCTCTTCGGCTCGCATGTTCACGCCGCCAAGCCGCTCGCGATCGGCCTTCAGCTTGGTCAGGCGGGCCTCGACGTCGTCGAGCGGGGGCAGGTCGGTGCCCTCGGCGTGATTGGCGCGCGGTAGGCATTCTTCCGGCGTGCACTCGATCTGCTCACGGATCAGCCGGGCGAGGCCCGAGCGGCGCTCGCGGGCGCCTTCGAGCCTGGCCTCGCAACCGGCCTTGCCTTCGCGGGCTGATGAGAGGCACTCCTGGACGCCGCGCAGGGCCTTGTCCTGGTCTCGCAGCCCCGTTTCGGCCACCGCTAGATCATCCGCGGCCTTAGCCCGGTCCCGCTCCGCCTCGGCGATGGAATCCATCAGCTTGCCGCGCCGCGCCTCGATCTCGGT
>NZ_JBAWCQ010000159.1:0-14371 GCF_049590335.1 Methyloceanibacter sp. | reverse complement strand
GCTCGGGGATGCGCGCCGTCTTGCCGGCAAGGCCGGGCGGTTCGCCTGAGAACACGACCTCCACGCCGCTATCGGCGGCAATGGCCCGCGTCGCCTGCGTCACCGCGCGCTTGAACGGATCGAGGGGCGCCTCTTTCCGTTTCGGTCCAGACATAGGGGTTATCCTTGGACGGGGTGATCCTGCGCCTATCCTGCAGGCTTGGCGTCAGCTCAACGCGACATTGGCGGTGGACTCGGGCAAGTCCTCGCCGAAACAGCGCTGATAGAATTCGGCGATCAAACCGCGCTCCAACTCGTCGCACTTGTTGAGGAAGGATAGCGAAAAGGCGGTGCCGACATCGCCGAAGATCTCCGTGTTCTCGGCCCAGGTGATCACCGTGCGCGGGCTCATGACCGTGGACAGATCACCATTCATGAACGCGTTCCGGGTCAGCTCGGCCAGGCGGACCATGTTCGACACGATCTTGCGGCCCTCTTCGGTGTTGTAGGACTTGACCTTCGACACAACGATTTCGAGCTCGTCGTCATGCGGCAGGTAGTTCAGGGTTGCGACGATGGACCAGCGGTCCATCTGGCCTTGGTTGATCTGCTGCGTGCCATGATAGAGGCCGCTGGTATCGCCGAGGCCGATCGTGTTCGTGGTGGCGAACAGGCGGAAGGCGGGATGCGGCCGGATGACCTTCGATTGGTCGAGCAGCGTCAGCTTGCCGGACACCTCCAGCACGCGCTGGATCACGAACATCACGTCAGGGCGGCCCGCATCGTATTCGTCGAAGCACAGCGCCGTGTTGGTCTGCAGCGCGTAGGGGAGGATGCCCTCGCGGAACTCGGTCACCTGCTGACCGTCCTTGATGACGATCGCGTCCTTGCCCACGAGGTCGATCCGGCTCACATGGCTGTCGAGATTGATACGGATGCACGGCCAGTTGAGCCGCGCGGCTACCTGCTCGATATGCGTGGATTTGCCGGTGCCGTGATAGCCCTGGATCATGACGCGTCGGTTGTGCTTGAAGCCGGCAAGGATGGCCAGGGTCACGTCGCGGTTGAAGAGATAGTCCGGGTCGACATCGGGGACATGCTCGTCGGATTGGGAGTAAGCCGGGACCTCGAGATCGGTATCGATACCGAAGACCTGGCGCACGGAGACCGACATGTCCGGGACACCGGCGTCGTTCGTCGCTATATCAAATGTCATGGTCGATGATGAGCCTTTATTAGTTATGGGCGCGCATCGCGTCTCAAGGACGGCGCCGGAATCCTCCGCAAAGTGACGATTTTGCGAGAATATGGTGGCGCAGGTTATGCGAGCCCCATTTGCCTTAGATAATTATAGGCTTGGATGACTTCACGCAACTTGTCCTCGGAGGACCGGTCGCCGTTGTTGTGATCCGGGTGAAGCCGTTTCACCAGCTCCTTGAACCGCGTTTTGATGTCGTGCTTGGTGGCGTCGTCATCCAAGTTGAGCTGGCGCAGTGCTTTGCGCTCGAGACGCTTTATAGGCCGGCGGACCTTACCCGGCGCTTCGCTTGCGGGAGCCTTCTCGCCGAACAGGCCATGCGGGTCGGCGGTCTCAAACCGGTGCCCATAGCCGCCGCGCTGCCCCCGGCCGCGCCCTTTGGTCTTGCCATGGGCATTTACGCCGACGAACCATGTGGGCCGGTCGCCGACCTGATCCGCCTTCTGCTGGGCGACCACGTCTTCGTCCGGCACGCCGGAGAAGTAGTTGTAGCCCTTGTTGTATGCGCGCACGTGATCGATGCAGTAGCGGTGGTACTGGCCTTCGAGCCCGCGCCCCTTCGGGGCCGGGTAGAGCCCAGGCTGGTCGCACCCCTCCCACTCGCATTTGGGCGAGGAATCGCGCAGCAAGCGGTTCTCGTCGGGTTTGACGCGCAGGTGGTCGAATATTTTTGAATCGAGTTTCATGAGACTGGCATTATGGGAATCGATATTGGGCACAACAAGGATGGCTCGACGATGACAATGGCGATACTCTGGACGATTATGCGCGTTTGACAGTACTACTGCGGTGTGTCGCGCAAACCATCCTTCCACGGGATTGCTTCCGTGCCATTAAGAGTGCCAAGCCGAATGACTGTCGAACAGAGCATCCGAGAAAAATTGAATGCCGCCTTTTCGCCCGAGGCAGTACAGGTCGTCAATGAGTCCCATAAGCACGCCGGCCATGCCGGCTCGCCAGGCACCGGTGAAAGCCACTTCGCCGTGCGTGTGGTGTCCGGCGCCTTCGCTGGCAAGTCGCGGCTGGAGCGTCACCGCATGGTGAATAATGTGCTGGCCGATGAACTGGCGGGTAAAATTCATGCCCTTGCGGTAACCGCGCTGTCGTCCGCCGATGCGGAAAAGAAAACGGCTTAAAGCCCATTAGGATCCGGTCTTGGTGTTCGACTTGTCTGCCGTCTTGCCTTCCGGCTCGATCTTGCCGTGCGGCTCGCTCAAGGGGACGACCCTGAGGCGTGTGATGCGGTTGCGGTGGCGCCTCAGTACCTCGAACCGGAAGCCGTGAAAGTTGAAGGTCTGTCCGGGGTTGGGGATGGTTTGGGCCTCGTGGATGACGAGTCCGGCAACCGTGGTGGCTTCTTCGTCCGGCAGATCCCAATCCATAAGCCGGTTCACGTCGCGGATGGGCACGAGACCTTCGACCATGAGCGAGCCGTCCGCTTGCGGGTGCGCGTCCGTGGCGGGCACGTCCGTCTCATCGGTGATGTCGCCGACGATCTCCTCGATAATGTCTTCCAGCGTGAGGAGGCCCATCACCTCGCCGTACTCGTCCACGACGATGGAGAAATGGTTCTTACGTTTCAGGAATGCCGCAAGCTGCGCCTTCAGGGCGGTCGTGTCGGGAACGAACCAGGGCGGAGTCGCAAGCGCCATCACGTCTATCTTGCTGACGTCGCCCCGTGAATCGCGCAGGGCCTGCAGCAGCGTTCTGGCGTGAAGAATGCCGACGATCTCCTCGCGTTCGCCCTTCCAGAGCGGCAGGCGCGTATGCGAACTCCGGAGCGCCTGATCGATAATCTCCGCCGGCGGGAGTTCCGCGTCGATGGCCACCATCTTGGTCCGGTGCACCATGATGTCGGACACGTCGAGGTCGCGCAGGTCGAGTACGCCGCCCAGCATGTCGCGGTCGCCCTTCACCACGCCGCCTTCCTTATGGTGCAGCTCGATGGCGCCACGGATCTCCTCATGGGCTGCTAGGACGTCCGCATCATCGTCGATACTCGAACCGAAGAGGCGCAAGGTGTGGCGCACGAGGAATTGGAGCGCGGCCGTCACGGGCGCCAGCAGAGCGACCAGAATTTTCAAGGCGGGGGCGACGGAAAGGGCCATGCGGTCCGCGTTCAGGATCGCGTATGTCTTGGGCAGGACCTCGGCGAAAACCACCACCAGAGCGGTCATGACAAGGGTGGCGTAGACCACGCCCGCCTCGCCGAAGATGGTCAAGAACAGGCTCGTGGTGAGCGCCGAGGCGGCAATGTTGACGAGATTGTTTCCTAAGAGTAGCGCCCCGATCAGGCGCTCGCGGGAATCCAGCAGGCGGTTGACGAGGCCCGCACGTGCAACTCCGTCTTCTTCGAGCGCGTGCATGCGCGCCCGGCTCGCCGCCGTCAGGGCTGTCTCCGAGCCGGAGAAAAAAGCCGAGACAATGAGAAGGCCGACGATCGCGCCAAGCGTCAGTCCCAAGGCCAGGGTCATTGCGCCGCGCACTCCCGCTGCAAGAAGTCCGTCAGCTCCGACATGGAAACCTCGTTCTCGACGAACGCCTCGCCAATTCCGCGGGCCAGTACGAGAACCATCTTGCCGCCCTTGACCTTCTTGTCTTGTGCCATGAGCCGCAGCATTTCACCGGGTGTCGGTTTGTCGCCGGGGATCGTGGAGATCTCCGTCGGCAGCCCTACAGCCCTGAAATGAGCTTCTGTCCGCGCGGCATCTTCGGCAGAGCAGAGGTCTCGCTCGACCGAGTAGGCGAAGGCCTGGCGCATGCCGATGGATATGGCTTCGCCATGCAGCAAACGGTCCGAAAAGCCGGCGAACGCCTCCAGCGCATGGCCGAATGTGTGACCGAGATTGAGGAGGGCGCGTTTGCCGTTGACCTCGAATTCGTCCTCCATGACGATGCTCGCCTTGGCGCGGGCGCTCGTCTCCACGGCATGACGGCGCTTGGCCGTATCGCCGGAGAAGATGTCCTGCCAATTGTCCTCGAGCCAGGCCAAGAAGAGCGCGTCCCCGAGCAGGCCGTATTTGGCGACCTCTGCGTAACCCGCGCGGAACTCGCGTTCGCTCAAGGTCGAGAGAACGGAAATGTCGGACAGGACGAGGCTCGGCTGGTGAAACGTGCCGATCAGGTTCTTCCCTTGCTTGGTGTCGATGCCCGTCTTGCCGCCGATGGCCGAGTCGACTTGGGCCAGCAGCGTCGTCGGCATCTGCACTACCCGAACGCCACGCCTGAGGATCGATCCGGCGAAGCCTGCAAGGTCGCCGACAACGCCCCCGCCAAAGGCAATCACGCAATCGCCCCGCTCGACGCCGAGTTCGAGAAGCGTCTCGCTCAGCTTCGCCAGCACGGGAAAGCTCTTGCTCGCTTCCCCGGGAGCGACGACGGCTGACCCGAGGAACAGCCCTTCGGCTTCGAGGCTGGCCTTGAGCGGCGCAAGATGCAGCGCCGCCACATTGGCATCGCTTACCACCGCAAAGCGAGCTCCCGGCAGCAACGCCTTCAAGCGTTGTCCGGCATTTGCGACGAGATCCTCGCCGATGACGATCGGATAGCCCCGGGAGGCCAGAGCCACCTCGATCTCGGTCTCGCTGCCGGTTGGTCCGCCGGTCTTTGTCTGTGCTTGCGCCACGGTCTTTGTATTCCTCACTGCGCCTTCACGGGGCCGCCGGCCGGTCCAGCTGGGCCGTCTGGCTCGAGCCGGGCCGAAAGCGCATCGACAATATTGCTCACCATGACCTCATGGGGGACTTCCCGGCTCTGCACGGTGATGTCCGCTTGGCCGTAGACGGGGTTCCGCTGAGCCATCAGCTTTTTCATCGCGGTCTCGGGATCGTCCACTTGCAACAAAGGCCTGTTGTCCCGGCGTCCTACACGTTTCATGAGCAGACGCAAGTTGGCTTTGAGCCAGATCGAGATTCCGTTCGCTTTGACCGCGGCCCGGGTTTCGGGGTCCATATAGGCGCCCCCCCCGGTTGCCAGCACTTGCGGGCCATTTTTCAGGAGCCGCGCGATGACCTTCCGCTCGCCGGTCCGGAAGTAAGCCTCGCCGTGCTCGGCGAAAATCTCGCTGATGGTCTGGCCCGCAGCTGTCTCGATTTCGCCGTCCGCATCCGTGAAAGGCAGGTTGAGGGAGGCGGCCAGCCGCCGGCCCACCGCCGACTTGCCAGCGCCCATCAGCCCGATCAGGACGAGCGAGTTCGTCCCCAGAGATCGACGGATTTCCGCCAGTTGCTGGTCGCGGTCTCTAATTTGTTTGGCAATACGTTGAGTCATTGGCAGGAGAGGTTAATAAGGGGCATGCTGACAGGGTGTCGTCGAATCGTCCATGATGCGAATTGCAAGGGGTTAAAGTGCTGCGGCGTTTTGAGTCATAATGCGGCCCTGTTAGAAATTGGTCGATAAGTAGGAACACGAGCGCCCCGATGCCAACATTGATTCGTTTCCTCGCGGTCTTAGGGACGATCGCCGGTGTCGTCGCTGGAAGCCTTTATGTGCTTGCTGAGTATTTTCAGCCAGAGCCAAAAGAAATCTCCAAGGCCTTGCGCAACCTCAAGGCCGAGCCGCGTGCCGTGGCACCCAAGGCGGCCACCGCCCAGGAGCCATCCATCGCCCTGCCTCCGAGCCATCGCGCCCAATAGGCGTTTTTCATCGCCTGCCGGGCTGTCATCGACCTGGGTGAAAGGGTAACCGTGGCGCGTTCGACCCCATCCTTGAGCTCTGCGTCGTCCTCTGAACTGTCGCTGTTTATCGAAATGCTCATGGCCGAGCGCGGCGCGGCCTCCCACACGGTCTCCGCCTATGCGCGCGATCTATCGGACTTTCTGACCTTTCTGGCCACGAAAAAGACTGCCGCGGCCGCCGCATCAGCGGACCACGTGCGGGCCTATCTCGAAGTCTTGGCGGCCGACGGGCTGGCCCCGACGTCCCGCGCCCGCAAGTTGTCGGCCATCCGGCAGTTCTTCCGGTTCCTGCTGGCAGAGGGGGTGCGCACGGACGATCCCACCTCGGCGATCGACAGCCCCAAGCGGGGGCGCCCTTTGCCAAAAGTGTTGTCGCTGGCCGAGGTCGAGACCCTGATCGGGACGGCCAAGGAGGCCTGCGCTTCGGCTCCGGACGGCTCGCCGCGCCGGCGCGCCTACCGGCTCAACGCGCTCCTGGAAACACTCTACGCCTCGGGTCTGCGGGTTTCCGAACTCGTGGCGCTCCCGCGCAATGTTCTCGCGGTGGATGACCGGGTCCTGACCATCAAGGGTAAGGGCGCGCGCGAGCGGCTCGTGCCGCTGAACGATGTGGCCCGGGAGGCGCTGTCGGCTTATCTCGGGGTGATGGCACAGGAACCAGCGCTCAAGGCCTCGCCTTTTCTGTTCCCCACCGGGGACGGGGGACAGCACATGACCCGCCAGCGGCTAGGCCAGGAGCTCAAAACCCTGGCGCTGGAGGCGGGTCTGGATCCCGCTCGCGTCTCGCCGCATGTCTTGCGTCACGCCTTTGCCAGCCATCTGCTCGAACGGGGCGCCAATTTGCGGACCGTGCAGCAATTGCTGGGGCATGCGGATATCTCCACCACGCAAATCTACACCCATGTGATCGAGGAGCGGCTGCGGCGCCTGGTGGAGGAGCACCATCCGCTAGCCAAGGTGAAGTTAACGAAGCCGCGCTAGAGTCTTTGCGTCCGGGAAGACAAAAGGTCCCGGTTGACAGGACATGGCCGTAAGGCCACTTAGAGCCGGATCTCGGTTGTTTTCCCTTTTGTCGCATGGATGCCCTGCTTGTGTTGTAAGGATGCCTTGAAATAGGGCTGTTTTGTATTTCCAACGGGTTTAGTCGGGCTGCATGCGGACATATCTCGATTTCGAAAAACCGATCGCGGAGCTTGAAAGCAAGGTCGCCGAGCTCAAGGCCCTTGCGACGGACGACGATTCCGTGCCGATCATCGAAGAGCTGACGCGCCTTGAGATCAAAGCGCGCGAGGCTCTTGTGGAGACCTACGCCAAGCTGACTCCCTGGCAGAAAACCCAGGTAGCGCGCCACCCCGATCGGCCGCATTTCACCCATTACGTCCAGGATCTGGTGCGTGATTTTACCCCAATGGCGGGCGACCGCTACTTCGCCGAGGACGAGGCGATCATCGGCGGGATCGGCCGGCTTGCGGGTCGTTCGGTCATGGTGATCGGGCACGAGAAGGGGTCCAATACCGAGGGGCGTATCAAGCACAATTTCGGCATGGCCCGGCCCGAAGGCTATCGCAAGGCGGTGCGCTTGATGGAGATGGCCGACCGGTTCTCCCTGCCGGTGGTGAGCCTGGTGGATACGGCGGGCGCCTATCCCGGCATCGGGGCCGAAGAGCGCGGCCAGGCCGAGGCAATCGCCCGGAGCACGGCGTGCTGTATGCGGCTCAGCGTGCCCGTCGTTTCGCTGGTCATCGGCGAGGGTGGCTCGGGTGGTGCGGTTGCGCTCGCCACGGCCAACCGGATCTTCATGCTGGAGCACTCGATCTACACGGTCGCTTCGCCGGAGGCCGCCGCGTCCATCCTTTGGCGGGATTCGTCTCGCGCCCAGGATGCGGCCACGAACATGAAGATCACCGCCCAGGACCTGAAGGACCTCGGGATCGTCGACGGAATCATTCCCGAGCCGGTGGGCGGAGCGCATCGGGACCCGCAAAGCATCTTGCAGGCGGCAGGGGACGTCATCGTCAACGCCATTGCCGAGTTCGATGACTACACGCCCGATCAGATCCGGAAAGAACGTCGCGAAAAGTTCTTGGCCATCGGTCGCGACGCCTAATTTGGCGCATCGGCGCATGGCCTTTCTGGCTTGGCATGCCCTCAGAAGTCTCTTTTCGGTCCAAATACGGGCCGATAAGCCTATAGTCTGTATGGTGTCGGGCCGTGGGGACGGTCTGGCGGCGGTAGGGCTAACGCTCTGTTAACCATGCTGAACTGAACTCGGCCGGTGGTGCAAAAGGGCTCGCCGAATGCGTCGTTCTAGGGTCGTCACGGCCATTTTGTGGGCAGGCGTGGTCGTGTTGGCGGCCGCGGTGTCAGGCTGTGGGGCCTACTATCCGCCGCATATGCGGCCGCTGTCGTCTAAGACGCGCGCGCTGTTGGCCGAGAAGGGCATGACTGCGTCCCAGCCCATCCTCATTCGCGTCTTCAAATCCGAATCCGAGCTCGAAGTCTGGAAGAAGAAGGATGACGGGCATTTCTACCATTTGAAGACCTATCCGATCTGCAATTTCTCAGGCGGTCTGGGCCCCAAACTGAAGCAAGGGGATTTGCAGGCGCCTGAGGGCTTCTACGTGGTCAACAAGAAGCGGCTGAACCCGAAGAGCCGTTACCACCTGTCCTTCAACATCGGATATCCGAACGCCCTCGATCGGTCGCTGAAGCGCACCGGCGCCAACCTCATGGTTCATGGCGAGTGCAAGTCCCGCGGCTGTTACGCGATGACCGATGCGGTAATCGAAGAGATCTACGCGCTGGCCGTGGAGGCTTTTGCCGGCGGGCAAGAAAAATTCCAGGTCCACGCCTTTCCGTTCCGGATGACGACAGCCAACCTGGCGGCACACACCGACAGCTCTTGGTTCGACTTCTGGCTCAATCTGAAGGACGGCTATGACTATTTCCAGGTCACCCGTCTTGAGCCGACCCTTGCCGTGTGCGGTGGGCGCTATGTGGTCAACGGCGCGTTTCCGGCCGGGAAGTATCCCAACCCGAAACGGGCGTGCCCGCGCTACAGCAAGCTGCCGATGGTAGCCTTCAAGCCCAAGAGTCAAGGGCGGGCCGTTGCCGAGTCCTCGCTGGCCAAGCCTCTCGGCAGTATCATGGATCTGCACTTCGGCGAGATCACCCCTGTCTACAACGTGATGACGCTCGGGCCCGCTACGCCGGACTTAAAAGCGAAGGGGCAAAAACAGGCGGCGAACGGCAAGAAAGAGAAGATCGCGCAGCGCGCCCCGTAGCTGCTTCTGGCACACGTCACCCAATCCAATCATTAAACAAATATATTTAATAACGTCTACGGCCCTGTCACAATACAATTGTGTTGAATATGAGGGTTAGCACGATGGTTCGGCAGACACGAGCGGATCTGGACAAGGTCTTTACGGCACTGGCTGATCCCACAAGGCGCGCGATCCTCGCGCGTCTTGCGCAGGGCGACGCCTATGTGACGGAGCTTAGCGAGCCTCACGACATGTCCTTTGCGGCGGTCTCCCGGCACATTCAGGTCTTGGAGACCGCCGGCCTCGCCCGCCGGACCAAGGAGGGGCGGAAAATCCGCTGCCGCTTCAATCCGAGCCCCCTGAACAAAGCCGAAGATTGGATCACGCGTCAGAAGCGCTTCTGGGAATGCACGCTCGATCGCTTGGGCGATATCTTGAAAGGAGACGGCGCATGATCGAACGAACCGTAGAAACGGGCGGTCGCGACTCGATTGAGGTCCGGCGGCGTTACGCCGTGCCGCGGGAGTGCGTCATCGATGCGTTTTGATCCGGCGCCGCGCTCGAGAAGTGATTTGCGCCGGATGCCGGGATTGCGATCGCGATCGATCGGTTCGATTTTCGGGAGGGTGGCCGTTTTCGCATTCGCTACCAAATGCCAAGTGACCAACGGCTCGTGGTCAGCGCCATGGTGACGGCTCGCCGTGCCCGCCTTGGCGGTATTCAGTTCGGTGATGCGGACGACGATGTCCTGCGCCGCCGTATTCGCGCTCACGCGAACTTTGTCGAGAGCGCGCCGATGAACATTCTCGGGGTCGGCCTGCTGGAGCTCGCGGCGCGCCGAGTGCTCTTTTGTGGGGGTTTGCCGCCGTGTTCTTGATCGGGCGTTTCCTCCACATGTCCATGCGCAACCCTTGGATTGGACTTTTCTCTATCATAACGCAGCACATGATCTGCCTCTGGGCAGGCGGGTGGCTCCTGTACCACGCGCTGTTCGCGGCCTAGCTGGTTAAGCAGCGCAGACTTGGTGCAGTTGCGTGCGCCACGACAACCTAAGATTCCCGATTGGCCCTGGAGGCGCGCGACGACGAAGGACGTTGCCGCATTTCGTTTCGTTTTTGCGGGTAGATGAAGCAGCATACGGTCCTTGCATCGGGTAGCCGGTTCATTTCCGGCCTTGAGAGTTGACGATGGTGCGGTTTCTTTTCGTTTCGATCCTATTGGCGGCGCTCGTCGGCGGGGCCTACTACCTTTTCACGCCCGATGGACGGCAGCTCATCGATCGCCTCACGGTCAACTGGGATCGCAAGGAGAACCGTGGGCATTTTCACGCCGGGAGGCCCTTGCCGGGGACACCTGACCTCAACCACTTTTCCGCGCGGATGGCGGCGGCCGGCGTCAAGCCCGGGATGCCTATTCACTTGCGCATCTACAAGCTCGAGTCGGAGATCGAGCTGTGGGTGCAAAAGGGCGGTCACTTCGAGCGCTTTGCCACCTATCCGATCTGCATGTGGTCGGGGCGCCTTGGACCGAAGCTGAAAGAGGGCGACCGTCAGGCTCCCGAGGGCTTCTATACGGTGGACAAGGACGCGCTCAATCCCAACAGCGTCGAACATCTGTCCTTCAATTTGGGCTTTCCCAATGTCTACGATCGGAGCAAAGGCCGCACGGGCTCGTTTCTGATGGTGCATGGCGGCTGCGCGTCAATCGGCTGCTATGCCGTGACGAACGGTGTCGTCGACGAGCTCTGGGCGTTCGTCACCGCGGCGCTGGACAACGGCCAAGCGCGCATTCCCGTCCATGCCTTTCCGTTCCGAATGACCGACAAGAATCTGCGACTGCGGTCCGGAGACAAATGGGCGCCGTTCTGGGCGAACTTGAAGGCCGGCCACGACCTGTTTGACCGCGATGGGGTGCCGCCAAAGGTCAGCGTCTGCGAAGGCCGCTACGTGTTCGAGCAAGGCTCGCAGGGCACCGTTGACAGCCTCGTCGAGGATCGTTGTCGCGGTGCGATTGCAGAGGACAGTTAGCGCAGTAGCCGGTGGGCTAGATCGGCCAGAAATACAGAATGAGCGGCGTGCCGGCGAGCAGGACGATGATGGAGAGCGGCAGGCCGAGCCGCCAATAGTCACTGAAGTGATAGCCGCCGGGCCCCATCACCAGCGTGTTGCATTGGTGGCCGATGGGTGTGAGGAAATCGCACGCAGCCCCGATCGCGACCGCCATCAGGAAGGCATCGGGGCTATAGCCCAGATTGCTGGCGAAGCTCGCCGCGATGGGCGCCATGACGAGCACGGTGGCGGCGTTGTTGAGGAAGGGCGTCACCGCCATGGCCGCGGCCATGAGCAGGAGCAGGGCCCCGTATGCGGGCAGATTGGAGGCGGTTTCCGACAGCCAGGCCGCGATGAGATCGGTACCGCCGGTGGTGCGGAGCGCATCACTGACGGGGATCAGTGCGCCCAGCATGACGAGAATGGGCCATTCGACGACGTCATAGGCCTCACGCAGCGATAAGGCGCGGAGCAGGATCAGAACTACGGCGGCGGCGAAGAAGGCGATGGCGACGGGCACGATGCTGAAGGCGACGAGCCCCATGGCGACGGCCAGCACGGCGAGGGGCAGGAGGCTGCCCCGCCGCCCCATACGCAAGTCCCGCTCGGCCAGCGGCAGAAGGTGCAACTCCCCCAACGTCTCGGGCATCGTGGTCATATTGCCTTGGAGCACGACCACGTCGCCGGCGCGCAGTTTCACCGAGCGCAGCCGGTTGGCGATGCGCCGCCCGGTGCGGCTCACGGCCAGAAGATCCATGCCATGGCGGTCGGCTAATTTCAGCTGGCCCACCGAATAGCCGATCAGTTCGGAATCGGGCGTGATCACCGCCTCCATGATGCCGATCTCGTCGGTCGGAGTATCGGTGCTCCCTTTGCCGTTTTCGTGACGCACCAGCGTGAGCTTTTCCAAGGCCACCAGACGCTCGAGGGCGGAGGGTTCTCCGCGCAGGATCAAGACGTCGTCCGGCTTAATCAAGCTGTTGCCCGCCGGATCGAAGCGGCGTGTGGTTCCCCGAATGAGGGTGATGACTTCTACGTCGCCTTCGCTGAGGTCCTCGAGGGCTTTCACCGTGATATTGGCGGCGGGGGAGTCTTTGGGAACGGCGACCTCGGTCGTGTAGCCCTCGAGCGTGAAGGCCGCGTCCATGGACACGGTGCCCTTGCGGTCTTTGGGCAGAAGCCGCCAGCCGAACAGCAAGAACACGAACCCGATGAGAGAAAGGCAGGCGCCGACAGGGGCGAAGTCGAACATCTCGAAGGGCTGACCGAGGGTCTGCTCGCGCACGCGGCTGACGATGATATTGGGCGAGGTGCCGATCAGCGTCACGGTGCCGCCGAGAAGCGCACCGAACGACATGGGCATCAATAGGGACGATGGTGAGGTCCCCGTCCGGCGGGCGACCTGAAACGCTACCGGCATCAACATTGCCAGCGCGCCGATATTCTTCACGAAGCCGGACATCACCGTGACCGAGCCGACCAGGGCCGCGATCTGCCGGTACACGGTGGTGAGGTAGGGGCCGAACTGACGCACGATCCGCTCGATCACCCCGGACCGCCCGACCGCGGCGCTCACGATCAACGCGCTCGCCACGATGATGACGATGTCGTCGCTGAATCCGGAGAAGGCCTTCTCGGGCGGGACAATGCCGGCGGCGATGGTGGCCAGCAGTGCCAGAAGCGCCACCACGTCGTAGCGCAGGCGCCCCCAGATGAAGAGCCCCATCATGCCGACGACGATGGAGAAGGCGAGCGCTTGGTCGACCGTCATGGCGTTCTCGCCCCCCTAAAGACCTTCGCCGCACCGCGCCATTGGTACGCCGGTTTCAATCCGACGTGCGCGCGCTAGAACGCCCCGTGGCAGTGCTTGTATTTCTTGCCCGAACCGCACGGGCAGGGCGCGTTGCGCTGAACCTTGCCCCAGGTCGACGGGTCTGCCGGATCGAGCGCCACCGCGGCGGCCTTGCGGGTACGCACGGGCGCGGCGCCGCCGGAAGCCGGAGCGGCCTCCGCGGTTTCGAGTGCGAATTCGTCCTGCCCCGTTGTGGGGTCGACGTGATGGACCTCCATGGGCGGCAGGTCGGCAATGTCCAAGGACGGTGCATCGGACTCATGGGCGATTTCTGCATGCATGATCTGCCCGGTTACCGCCTCGCGCAGGCGCGAGAGCATCTGCTCGAACAGGGTGAAGCTTTCGCTCTTGAACTCGTTGAGCGGGTCGCGCTGGCCATAGCCGCGCAGGCCAATGACCTGGCGCAGATGCTCCAGGGTCACCAGGTGTTCGCGCCACAAACTATCGAGAGTCTGCAGCAGTACCGCGCGCTCGAGCTGGCGCATGGTCTGCGAGCCGAACTGCCCCGCCTTTTTGGCCGCGGCTTCGTCGGTCGCCTTGAGCAGCCGTTCATGGATCTCGGCCTCGGCGATACCTTCCTCGTCCGCCCAGTCGCCCACAGGCAGGTCCAGCCCGAATATGCTGTCGACTTTCTCTTTCAGACCCTCGAGATCCCATTGTTCAGGATAGGATTTCTCCGGAACGGCCTCGGCCACCAAATCGTCCACGACCTGATGGCGCATTTCCGCGATGGTCTCGTTGAGATCCTGGTCTGCCAGAAGCTCCCGGCGCTGCTCAAAGATCGCCTTGCGCTGATCGTTCATCACGTTGTCGAACTTCAGCAAGTTCTTGCGGATGTCGAAGTTGCGCGCCTCGACCTTGCCTTGCGCTTTTTCGAGGGCCTTGTTGATCCAAGGATGGACGATTGCCTCGCCGTCTTTGAGACCGAGCGCCTGAAGCATGCCGTCCATGCGTTCGGACCCGAAGATGCGCATCAGGTCGTCGTCCAGCGACAGGAAGAAGCGGGACGCGCCCGGATCGCCCTGGCGGCCGGAGCGGCCGCGCAATTGATTGTCGATACGGCGGCTCTCGTGGCGCTCGGTGCCGATCACGTAAAGACCGCCGGCATCAAGCGCCCTCTTCTTCTTGGCCTCGATATCGGTCTCGATCTCGGCGCGCTTCGCCTCGACCTCCTCCGGCGTCGGCTCCTTGCCCTTCACGCTCTGTTCCGTCTGCCAGTTCTCAAGGCGCATATCCAGATTGCCGCCGAGCTGGATGTCCGTTCCGCGGCCAGCCATATTGGTGGCGATGGT
>NZ_JBAWCQ010000158.1:0-9585 GCF_049590335.1 Methyloceanibacter sp. | reverse complement strand
TGGTGGCGGCACTCAACATCATTTCGGGCCTGAAGATGCTTGTGAAGGACAAGGCACGCGACATCGCGATTCTAAGAACCATGGGAGCGACGCGCGGCTCCGTGATGCGAATCTTCCTCATTGCCGGCGCCACGATCGGCGTCACCGGAACCTTGGCAGGCCTCGTCCTCGGCGTCTTGGTATGCTTCAACATCGATCACATCCGCTGGTTCATGTCCTGGCTGACGGATACCGAGCTTTTTCCCGCCGAACTTTACTATCTGTCCGAATTGCCGGCGAAAATGGATGTGGGAGAGACGGTTTCGGTGGTGATCATGGCGCTGACCCTCTCCGTTCTGGCGTCGGTGTACCCGGCTTGGCGGGCTTCCCGGCTCGATCCGGTCGAAGCGCTGCGCTACGAGTAGGGGGCACATTGGACGTGACCCAAAGAACACCGGCGCTGCGGCTTGAGGACCTCGAGCGGGGCTTCACCCAAGGCGACCGCCGCATCGATGTGCTGACGAAAGCGTGCGCTACCTTCTATCCGGGCGAGACAGTCGCGCTGCTCGGTCCCTCGGGCGCAGGCAAATCCACGTTGCTACACATTGCGGGTCTGCTTGAGAAACCGGACGCGGGCCGCGTGCTCATCAACGACGCCGACTGTGGCACCATGAACGACAACGAACGGACCCGTCTACGGCGGATGGAGGTGGGTTTCGTCTACCAGTTCCACCACCTCCTGCCGGAGTTCTCCGCCCTTGAAAACGTGATGCTGCCTCAGCTCGTGCTCGGCCTTACCAAGGACGAGGCCACGGCCCGGGCTAAAGCTCTCTTGGATCCTCTGGGCCTGGCGGAGCGTTGGGACCATCGCCCCACAGAGCTGTCTGGAGGGGAGCAACAACGCGTCGCGATCGCGCGCGCGGTCGCGAACCAGCCCAAGGTTCTGCTCGCCGACGAGCCCACGGGCAATCTCGATCCGCACACCGCCGAAAAGGTCTTCGACGAGCTGATGCGGCTCGTACGCGAAGAGGGCGTCGCAGCCGTGATCGCCACGCACAATCTCGATCTGGCCGCCCGTATGAACCGGGTCCTGCGCCTGACCGATGGATTGCTTGTGGAGGAAGAGGTCGCCGTCGTGGAAGGAGCCAGCTGACCGGCTTGCTAAACGCGCCGTAGGCTCCACAATTCCGTCGGACAGCCTGGTGAGTCTCTGACCACCTCACTGACGGAAGAAAATGAGCGAAAACCAGCCCTTCGTGCACTTGCGCGTGCATTCCGCCTACTCCCTGTTGGAGGGCGCGCTCAAGATTCCGAAGCTGGTCGAGCTGGCGAAGGCCGACGCGGCACCGGCCCTGGCGCTCACCGATTCCAACAATCTCTTCGGGGCGCTCGAGTTCTCCGAGGCCGTGTCTGGCGCCGGGATCCAGCCGATCATCGGCTGCACGCTGAACTTGACATTTGAAAAGCCCGGCAAGACAAGCGTTGCGGCGGAGCCGCAAAGTCCCACGCCAGACGGGCGCCTGGCGCTGCTCGCCAAGAACGAAACTGGCTACGGCAACCTGATGGAACTGACGAGCCGCGCCTATTTCACCGCGGCCGAGGTCGGGGATGCCCTCGTCACGATTGACGAGCTGGCGGCCCATTCAGACGGGCTGATCGCCCTCAGCGGCGGACCGGAAGGCCTCGTGGATACTGTTCTCGCCGAGGGTAACGCCGAACTCGCTAAAAGCCGCGTCGAGGCACTCCAAAAGATCTTCGGAGATCGCTTCTATATCGAGCTCCAACGCCATGGTTTGGCGCATGAAAAAGTGGTGGAACCCCAGCTTGTTCACCTGGCGTATGATCACGCGATCCCGCTTGTGGCCACCAACGAACCCTACTTTGCCACGTCCGACGATTTCGAGGCCCATGACGCGCTGATCTGCATCGCGCAGGGCAGCTACGTGGCCGTGGACGAGCGCCGGCGCCTCAGCCCCGAACACTATTTCAAGTCCGCCGAAGAGATGCGGGCCCTATTCGCGGACCTGCCCGAGGCTATCGAGAATACGGCAGAGATCGCCCAGCGCTGCGCCTACCGGCCGAAAACCCGAAGCCCGATTTTGCCGGCCTTCCTGTCGGGTGGTGCGGTGAGCGACGAGCTTGCCGAAACCGAAGCCGCGGAGCTGAAACGGTTGGCCGAGGAGGGGCTTGCGGCCCGTCTGGCACAGCACGGTACGGCACCGGACCACGACGCGGCGGCTTATCACGAACGGTTAGCGTTTGAGCTCGAGATCATCACCCGCATGAACTATCAGGGCTACTTCTTGATCGTTTCGGACTTCATCAAATGGACGAAGGAGCAGGGGATTCCTGTGGGTCCCGGCCGCGGTTCGGGCGCGGGCTCGCTCGTTGCCTACGCCTTGACGATTACGGACCTCGATCCCATCCGATTCGGGCTGCTGTTCGAGCGCTTCTTGAACCCGGAACGCGTGTCCATGCCCGACTTCGATATCGATTTCTGCCAGGACCGCCGCGACGAGGTCATCACCTATGTACGCGACCGCTACGGCGCGGACCGGGTGGCGCAGATCATCACCTTCGGTAAGCTGCAGGCCCGCGCGGTGCTGCGCGACGTCGGCCGAGTGCTGCAAATGCCTTATGGCCAGGTGGACCGGCTCTGCAAACTCGTCCCCATGAATCCTGCGAACCCGGTCAAGCTGCCGCAGGCCATTGCCGGCGAACCGCGCCTGCAAGAGGAACGCGACAAGGATCCGATCGTCGCGAAGCTACTGGATATCGGACAGCGTCTCGAAGGGCTCTACCGGCACGCCTCGACCCATGCCGCAGGCGTCGTCATCGCCGACCGGGCCTTGACCGAGCTCGTCCCGCTCTACCGGGACGCGCGTGCCCAGCTTCCGGCCACCCAGTTCAATATGAAATGGGCCGAGGCGGCGGGGCTCGTGAAGTTCGATTTTCTAGGTCTCAAGACGCTCACGGTCATCGACACGGCGCAGAAGCTTATCGCGCAGGCCAGAACCGAGATCGATCCGTCGAAGATCCCGCTCGACGATACGAGAACCTTCGCGCTCATCCAGCGCGCCGAGACCGTCGGCGTGTTCCAGCTTGAAAGCCAGGGCATGCGCGACGCCTTGCGCAAGCTCAAGCCCGACCGGTTCGAAGACATCATCGCCATGGTCGCGCTGTACCGGCCAGGCCCGATGGACAACATCGAGACCTTCGTGAACCGCAAGCATGGCAAGGAGGAAATCGAGACCCTCCATCCCATGATCGAACCCATCCTGGCCGAGACGTACGGCGTCATCATCTACCAGGAACAGGTGATGCAGATCGCCCAGGTCCTGTCCGGCTACTCGCTGGGCGAAGCCGACCTGCTGCGCCGGGCGATGGGCAAGAAGATCAAGGCGGAGATGGACAAACAGCGGGTTCGCTTCGTCCAGGGCGCCGTGGCCAACGGGGTCGACAAAAGCCGGGCCGAGTACATCTTCGAGCTGGTGGCGAAATTCGCGGGATACGGCTTCAACAAGTCTCACGCGGCCGCTTACGCGCTGATCGCGTACCAGACGGCCTATCTCAAGGCGAACCACCCGACAGAGTTCGTCGCAGCGTCCATGACGCTGGATACAGGCAATGCCGACAAGCTCAACGGCTTCGCCCAGGATGCGCGGCGCCTCGGTGTGCAGCTTGAGCAACCCTCGGTGAACCACTCCGATGTGAGCTTCGTGCCTCATGACAACTCAATACGCTATTCCCTTGCAGCACTTAAGAATATCGGACGCCCGGCGGTGGACTCCATTGTCGCGGAACGCACTGCGAATGGTCCCTTCAAGGACATTTCGGACTTCGCCCGGCGTCTCAACCCTCGCCACGTGAACAAGCGGGCCTTGGAGACTCTTGCCACCGCGGGCGCGTTCGACGATCTGGGAATCGACCGAGCGACGGCGCTTGAGAACGTGGACCGCATAATCCTGGCGGGAAACAGCGCCCAGGAGGCCAAGGCAGGCGGGCAGAACGATCTGTTCTTCTCTGGTGGCGGGGCCGCGCCGCCACCTATCGAGATGCGCCTCGCTCAGCCATGGGCGTCCACGGACCGGCTCTCCCGCGAATTTGACGCCGTGGGCTTTTTCCTGACGGGTCATCCGCTCGACGACTACGAGGAGGTGCTCCAATCACTTGGCGCCGAAACCTGGGCTGACTTCTCCGCAAAGGCGCAGACGCGACACGTTGTGGGCAAGCTCGCCGGTACGGTGCTCTCCGCAAGAGAGCGCAAGGGTAAGACCGGCAACCCATACGCGTTCGTCACATTCTCCGATGCAACCGGCCAGTTCGAGGCGGTCATCTTCTCAGAGGCGCTCATCGCCGGCCGGCCGCTCCTGGAACCTGGCTCGGTCGTGCTTTTGGATGTGGAGGCCGAAGCAGAGGGCGAGACGGTTCGCGTTCGCGTCCAGGGGCTGTCCTCGCTCGACAACACCGCCAAGGAGCGGTCCTCGGGCATGAAAATCACCGTGGACGATCCCCAAGTGCTCTCCCAGCTCGCCACACAAATCGGCAGCGAGGGCGGGCAGGGGACGTTCCGGATTGTCCTCTGGCTCGAGGGGAAGGTGGTGGAGTTCGATCTGCCCGGGGGGGTAGACGCGACCCCGCGCCAGCGCAGCGCCCTCAAGCTGCTGGACGGTGTCCGGGACGTCAGCGCGCTCTAAGCTCCGCCTCAAGCCCTGAGAGGCCTTGATTTCGAGGCGTTTCCAGGGTTGCCAAGCGACGGTCTGACCCCTATAAGGCGCACCATCTCACACGCGGGATTAAGCGTCACAAAGGACCTATAAAACCTTTGCGCTCGCTCCGGTGACCGGCCTTTTCGCCGGTCTCTCAATACCCCGCGGCGGAAAAACCGGAAAAAGGAGTCTGCAGTCCCATGGCACTGCCCGATCTATCTATGCGCCAACTCTTGGAAGCTGGTGTTCATTTCGGCCACCAGAAACATCGCTGGAACCCGAAAATGGCGCCGTTCATCTTCGGCTCCAGGAACAATATTCATATCATCGATCTGACCCAGACGGTGCCGCTGCTGCACCAGGCGCTGGTCGCCGTCTCTGACGTGGTCGCCAAAGGCGGACGCGTGCTCTTCGTGGGCACCAAGCGCCAGGCGACGGAGGGGATCGCCGAGGGTGCGCGCTCGTCAGCTCAGTACTTCATTAACCACCGTTGGCTCGGCGGCACGCTGACCAACTGGCGGACAATTTCCCATTCCATCAAGCGCCTCAAGGCGCTGGAGGAGCTTCTCGAGGGCGAACATCGCGGCCTCACCAAAAAGGAGCTGCTGCAGCTGACGCGCGAGAAGGATAAGCTCGAAATCTCGCTTGGCGGCATCAAGGACATGGGCGCACCACCGGACCTCATCTTCGTGATCGATACCAACAAGGAGTCGATCGCCATTGCCGAGGCCCGCAAGCTGAACATTCCGGTCGTCGCGATCGTCGATTCCAACTGTGATCCCGACGGCATCACCTATCCCATTCCGGGCAATGACGACGCCGGCCGCGCCATCACGCTTTACTGTGACCTCATCGCCCGCGCCGCCATCGACGGCATCGAGCGTGGTCAGGGTTCGGTTGGTGTGGATCTCGGCGAGGCCGAGGAACCCCTGGCCGAACCGGCCGTCAACGACGCTCCGGCAGCGGAAGCTGCCCCGGCCGAAAAAACCGAGACTGACTCCAAGGAAAACGCGTAACCAAGAACTGGACCTCGAAGGCCCGGTGCAAGTGAAGCGATCAAGTGAAGAGATAGAGGAACGAATGGCGACGATCACTGCTGCCATGGTCAAAGAGCTCCGCGACAAGACCGGCGCGGGCATGATGGATTGTAAAGCGGCTCTGAAGGAGAACGACGGCGACATGGAAGCGGCCGTCGATTGGCTTCGCGCCAAGGGCCTCTCCAAGGCCGCCAAGAAGGCCGGCCGTGTTGCCGCAGAAGGCCTGATCGGCATCGCCGAGAACGGCGCGGAAGCCGCTCTCGTCGAAGTCAATTCGGAGACCGACTTCGTCGCCCGGAACCCGAGCTTTCAGGACATGGTCAACGCCATATCCAACTCGGCGATCACGGCCAAGGGCGACATCGCGAAGCTCAGCGCCGAAGCCTACGCGGACGGCGGCAACTCGGTCGCCGAAACGCTAAAGGAGATGGTCGGCTCGATCGGCGAGAACATGACGCTGCGCCGGACCGCGCATCTGTCCGCCAACAAGGGCGTCGTGGCCACCTACATGCACAATCAGGCAGCCCCCGGTCTCGGCAAGATCGGCGTGATCGTGGCCCTGGAGTCGACAGGCGATGCGGGGGCCGTGAAGGACTTCGGCAAGCAGGTCGCCATGCATATCGCCGCGACGAACCCGCAAGCCATCGACGCCGACACCCTCGACCAAGCCCTGGTTGAGCGTGAGCGCACGGTCCTCACCGAGCAGGCCAAAGAGTCCGGCAAACCCGAAGCGGTCATCGAAAAGATGGTCGAAGGGCGCTTGCGGAAGTTCTACGAGGAAGTGGTCCTGCTCCAGCAGCCCTTCGTCCACGACCCGGACAATACGGTCGCCAAAGCCATGGAGGCTGCCGCCAAGGATGCTGGCGCGCCGATCAAGATAACCGGTTTTTACCGGTTTGCCCTGGGCGAGGGCATCGAGAAGGATGAAAGCGACTTCGCCGCCGAGGTTGCCGCAGCAGCCTCGGGCGCATAGGGTTCTGGCGGCGCCTTGAAGGCGAGGCGCCACCAGTCCACGCCTACAAGAACCCAGCCAAATTTGGCTAGGCCAGTTTTTGGGTAAATCCCGCCACATGCCGCCACCGGAGCCTTGCGTTGATGGACTCACCATCTGGAGCCGCGAAATCGCGCTACAAGCGCGTACTCGTCAAACTCTCCGGAGAAGCTCTCGCCGGCGATAAGGGCTATGGCATCGACCTCGATGTTATCGACCCGATCGCGAAGGACATCACTTCAGCCGCCGCTTTGGGTGTCGAGATTTGCGTCGTGGTCGGCGGCGGCAATATCTTCCGTGGGTTGATGGCCGCCGAAGGCGGTATTGAGCGCGCCCGCGCCGACTATATGGGCATGCTGGCAACCGTGATGAACGCGCTGGCGCTGCAAGCCGCCATTGAGCGGGCAGGGCGCACGGCACGCGTGCTGTCGGCAATCCCAATGCCGACGGTCTGCGAGCCCTATATCCGGGACAAGGCGCTTGATCATTTGGCTAAGGGCCGGGTCTTGGTGTTCGCGGGCGGCACTGGCAACCCGTTTTTTACCACCGACACGGCGGCGGCGTTGCGCGCTGCGGAGATGGAGTGCGAGGCCCTCTACAAGGCAACGCAGGTCGATGGCGTATACAGTGCCGATCCCAAGAAGGTACCGGACGCGAAGCGTTACGAGCGGTTGAGCTACGCCGATGTCCTCAAGCAGGATCTCAAGATCATGGACGGGGCGGCAATCGCCCTTGCACGAGACAATCGGATTCCGATAATTGTTTTTTCGATCAAGAACCAAGGCAGCTTGGCTCTTGAAGTGCAAGGGCAAGGGGCCTCCACAACGATCGACGGCGGTTAAGCTGTCCCACACACTTGGAAGCGCAAACAGAACGCGCCATGTCCGGCATGGAAACTTCGGATGATGGCAGGCAGGAAGGCAAGATGTCTGATTTCGACTTGGATGAAATCGAACGGCGGATGCGCGGCGCGCTGACGGCCCTCAAACACGAATTCAGCGGGCTGCGCACCGGCCGCGCCAGCGCGAGCCTCTTGGACCCCATCATGGTATCGGCCTATGGCAATCCGATGCCGCTGAACCAGGTGGCGACCGTGAACGTGCCCGAGCCCCGGATGATCACCGTGCAGGTTTGGGATAAGAGCCAGGTCGCCGCGGTCGACAAGGCCATTCGGGAATCGGATCTCGGCTTGAACCCGGTTGTCGAGGGCCAACTCCTGCGGCTTCCCATCCCAGAGCTCAATGAGGAGCGGCGGCAGGAACTGGCGAAGGTCGCGCACAAATATGCCGAACAGGGCCGGATCGCCGTGCGCAATGTGCGCCGCGACGGAATGGAGCATTTGAAGAAGGCCGAGAAGGACGGCGACATGGGCAAGGACGACCACCATGCGCTGGCCACAAAGGTTCAAAATATGACCGATACGGTCATCAAGGAAATGGACGAGGCACTCGCCACCAAGGAAGCGGAGATCATGCAGGTCTGACTTGGGCCGGCAGCGTTCGATGCTCTAATGGCTTGCTGCGGAGAGGCTGGCTGTGACGCTCGTAGTGGACAACAAATGGGGCAGCGAGAGCCACTCAGGTCCTCGCCATGTCGCCATTATCATGGACGGCAACGGCCGCTGGGCCGCCGAACGGCGGCTGCCACGTGTCGAAGGCCACCGGCGTGGCGTCGAGTCCGTTCGCCGGATTGTCGAGGCCTCGAAGGATCTCGGCGTCACCCATCTCACCCTGTTCAGCTTTTCCTCTGAGAATTGGTCGCGCCCGGTCGAAGAGATTAAAGACCTCTTTGGACTCTTGCGGCGCTTTATTCGGCGCGATCTCGCCGATCTCCATAAGAACGGCGTGCGCATTCGTATCATCGGCTCCAGCTCCGAGCTGGACAACGACATACAGCGCATGCTGGACGATGCCGTGGAGCTGACGAAGGAGAACACGTCGCTCAATCTGACGATCGCCTTCAATTACGGCTCCCGCGACGAGATCGCCCGCGCGGCCGGCAGGATCGCCGAAGCCGTGACGAAGGGCGAACTCGCGCCCGAAGACATGACGGAAGAGTGCTTCGCGTCTTATCTCGACACAGATGGGCTGCCCGATCCCGATCTGCTCATCCGCACGTCCGGAGAGCTGAGGCTGTCGAACTTTTTGCTGTGGCAGCTGGCCTATGCGGAGTTCGTATTCGTCGATACGTATTGGCCCGATTTTAACAAGGGAGATTTCGAAGTGGCCATCGCCGAGTTCCAACGTCGCAACCGGCGCTTCGGCGGCCGGACCGTGAGATCGACGGCGTGACATCGCAAACGCCTTCGAGCGACAATTCTGCAGCTCAGCTGCAGACCAAATCTTCAAACGAGCTGAGGCGCCGCATCCTCTCCGCCGTGTTCTTGGCGGCACTTGCACTCGTTGCCCTGGTCGCAAGTCCGTGGAGCTTTCTCCTTCTCGTCATCGCCTCGGCCACAATACTTTTTTGGGAATGGGGCACGGCCACCCGGGGCAATGGCGGCGACGCAACCACAATCCTTCAGGTGGCTTGCATGACGGCCGTGGTCATCTTTATGGCGGTCCATAAATTTGAACTCGCGTTGATCGTCTTCGCGGCGACAATGGTCGTGATGGTTGTCTCCGGCTATCAGAGGAAGAGCCCACGCGACGCAAAACTCGACGCAGCGGGACTGGCATACGTCGTTCTACCCGCGGCCGCGTTGATCTGGCTGCGCAGCGATCCAAACTATGGACTCACAGTCGTCTTGTTCGTTCTCGTCGTGGCGTGGACAACCGACACAGCGTCTTACATTGGTGGCCGGGCGTTCGGCGGCCCCAAATTCGCGCCGACCATCTCCCCGAAAAAGACATGGAGTGGCTTTGCCGTT
>NZ_JBAWCQ010000157.1:0-2308 GCF_049590335.1 Methyloceanibacter sp. | reverse complement strand
CGGAATCTCCCGCGGCAGGTGCACCTGCAGCAGCCCCGCGGCAAGTCGCCAGCCCGCCACGGGCCGCATCGCCGCCGCCACAGCGCCGCCGTAAGAAGAAACGCTCCGGATTTTTCGGGCGCTTCTGACCGCCAAGCGCAGCGCGTCGGCAGAAATCCGATGAGTATGAGAAGGTCGCGACGCGCGGTGGCTGTCCGCGCGTTCGGTTTCATTCAACAAAAAAGGTCTACAACGAGGGTAGGATGCGAGCCGAAACCGAAGCGCTTGTAAACGAGATCAAAGAGTCGCTGTCTCTGTTGCGGAGGCATCTTTGACCCCGAACAGGCAAGAAGCCGTCTGAGCGAACTCGACCGCGAGGCCGAAGGTCCCAATTTCTGGAACGACGCGGCGCGGGCCCAAGGGCTCATGCGCGAACGACAGCAGCTCGAGGCCGCGCTAGGCAACTTCGATCGCATCCAGGCTGAGCTCGACGACAACGTGACGCTTGTCGCCATGGGCGAAGAGGAGAACGATGACAGCATTGTCGCCGAGGCCGAGGAGTCTTTGCGCAAGCTAGGTCAGGAGGCACACACCCGTGAGGTGGAGGCGCTGCTCTCGGGCGAGGCGGACGCCAATGATGCGTATGCGGAGATTCATGCTGGAGCCGGCGGCACCGAAAGCCAGGACTGGGCCCAGATGCTGGAGCGCATGTATATGCGCTGGGCGGAAGGCCGCGGCTACAAGGTTGAGCTGATAGGCGAAAGCCACGGTGAAGAAGCCGGGATCAAGTCGGCGACAATCCTGATCAAGGGGCTCAATGCCTATGGCTGGCTCAAGACGGAATCCGGAGTGCATCGCCTTGTCCGCATCTCGCCGTTCGATTCCAATGCGCGCCGCCATACGAGTTTTGCGTCCGTTTGGGTCTATCCGGCGATCGACGATGCGATCGAAATCGAGATCGAAGACAAGGATGTCCGAATCGATACGTATCGGGCTTCTGGCGCTGGCGGCCAGCACGTTAACACCACTGATAGCGCGGTACGGATTACCCACGTTCCGACAGGCATCGTGGTGCAGTGTCAGAACGAGCGGTCGCAGCACAAGAATCGCGCGACCGCGTGGTCCATGCTCCGAGCGCGGCTCTACGAGGCCGAACTCAAACGGCGGGAAGAAGAAGCTTTGGCGTCAGCAGCGTCCAAATCCGAGATCGGCTGGGGGCATCAGATCCGCTCTTACGTGCTGCAGCCCTATCAGCTGGTGAAGGATCTGCGGACCGGTGTCGAAAACACCAATCCGCCCGCGGTTCTTGATGGCGACATCGACGCGTTCATCGAATCGGCGCTCGCCCAGCGGATCAGCGCCGACGCCAAGTCTTAACCCGGCTCCAAGGCGTAGCCCCGCCACCAGGGCATAGCGTTGGCATCGAGGCGTAACGTACGAAGCCGCCGCCGGTTTTGTCCCGGCCACGGCTTCGTAGTCTATGCCAGCGTTTTCGGGACGCGCTACTCGGCGGCGTTGCTCGAGAACTGCTTGCCTGGCCCAGGTGTGCTGGGTTTGGTGCTCGACGTCTCGGCAGCCAACGGGTCGTCCGAACGACGCGACTTTCCTTCGAAATAGGCGCCTTGCTCTATCGCCAGGCTCTGGTGATGGATATCGCCTTCGACATGGGATTGCGATTGTAGGGTCACGCGCAGGCCGCGGATGGACCCAATGACTTTCCCGCGGATGACGACATCTTCGGCGACGACAGAGCCGTTGACCTGCGCCTTATCGCCCAGCAGCAGCGAACCGCATTGGACGTCGCCAAGAATCTGTCCGTCGACCTGAATCTCGCCCTTTGAAGAGACGTTCCCCTCGATCGTGAGATCCTCGCCGATGATGGATGGGATCATCTTGCCCATGGCCGGGCCAGCGGGCTTGGGCTGTGGCGACGGCCGGTCTGTGAACGGCGAAGATTTGGCGTCTGGTGCGCCGCCGCTGGGTCGTTCGCCACCCAGCTTGGCCACCGTGCCGCTTGGCTCAGGTTTCTTCGTGAACATAGCAGGTTACTCCCCCTCAAAACGCGTGACGCAGCGCGAAATACAACCCGGCTTTCGGGTCCGCACAACCCAGGACTTTCATTCTCCAGCAAATTGCCCTGACATCCCAGGCAGCTAAGGTGCAACACCCTGTTGCTGCGTCAACATTATCCCTTCCTGCCATTCTTGTCATGGGGGTTGTCTACCCGTACGCGCGCTCGGCCCAGGGGCAGCTTAGGCCTTGATTCGCCTTGGTTTATCCGATTTTGAGACATCTTATTGCAACAAGACCTTAGTGTTGACTCGCGCAC
>NZ_JBAWCQ010000156.1:0-2008 GCF_049590335.1 Methyloceanibacter sp. | reverse complement strand
TGCGCGAGCGGGGCATGTTGACCGTCCCGGCCGGCGACAATGTCGTGCGTCTGCTGCCGCCTCTCATCGTCGGCGAGGAAGAAATCGACCTCGCCTGCCATACCATTGATGCCGCCTGCATCGCCTTAAAACCGGCGATGCGGGGTACGGCTAGTTCCTAAACGAAATCCTGTTTCTAAGAATCTCCGCTCATGCCTATGACACCCACCCATTTTCTCGATCTCGATGCACTGGATGCGCCGACGTTGCGCGCCATCATCGACGCCGCGGCCACGCTGAAAAAAGCGCGCAAGACGCCGAAAGCGCTTGCCGTTCCGCACGGCGCGGTTCTGGCCATGATTTTCGAAAAGCCTTCCACTCGGACGCGCGTCTCGTTTGAGATGGCCATGCGCCACCTTGGCGGGTCGGCCGTGGTGCTGAATGCGCAGGATATGCAGCTTGGCCGTGGCGAGACGATCGGCGATACGGCACGGGTGCTCTCGCGTTACGTCGATGCGATCATGCTGAGGACAGGTCCCCATGATGGGCTCTTGGAGTTCGCCGAGCACGCGGAAATTCCGGTCGTCAACGGCCTCACGGCGCGGTCCCACCCCTGCCAGATCATGGCGGACATTCTGACCTTCGAGGAACACAAGGGCCCCATCAAGGGGACCATCGTCGCCTGGCTGGGCGATGCGAACAACGTCGCGACATCCTGGGTTCATGCCGCTGCCCGTTTCGGTTTCACCTTACGCATGGCGACGCCGCCTGCGTTTGCGCCGGATCCGGACTTGCTGACTTGGGCCCGCGCTGAGGGCGCAAGGATCGAGGTAACGACGGACGCACAAGCCGCCGTGACCGACGCGGATTGCGTGGTCACCGACACTTGGGTCTCCATGGGCGACAAAGATGTCGAGGCACGCAGGGCTGCACTCGAGCCGTTCCGGGTCGATGAGCCACTGATGGCGCGGGCAAAACCCGACGCGATCTTCATGCACTGCCTGCCGGCCCACCGCGGCGACGAGGTGGCGGACGCGGTGATGGACGGCCCACAATCGGTCGTTTGGGACGAGGCGGAAAACCGGCTTCACGCACAAAAGGCGATCCTGGTCTGGTGCCTCCACAACGGACGCCTCCCGGCAAAGGCTGCTGCAAGGAAGAAGACGTTGCGCAAGACAGCGTTCGCGAAGTCCGCGTCGGGGAAGACTTCTTCTAAGAAATACGCGTCTGCCAAGGCCAAGAAGACCTCTGCTAAAAAGACTTCGGCCAAGAAAAAGCGCGCGGCCAAAAAGTCCACCAAGCGCGGAGGAAAGCGTTGAGCGAGCCCGCCTCCCGAGAGGCGATCGAGATCGCGGTGCCATCGGACGATGTCGTTATGCCGTTTCAGGCCGAGCAGGCCGATGTGTTGGGGCGCCTCGTGAAGTTGGGGCCAACCGTCGACACCATCCTGTCGCGCCACGATTACCCCGAGCCTGTCTCGCGCTTGCTCGGCGAAGCCGTGGCGCTGACGGCGCTGCTTGGCGCCTCGCTGAAATCGGAGGGCAAGTTGATCCTCCAGGCCTCCACCGATGGCGCCGTCGACCTGCTCGTCGTCGATTTTGTCGTGCCGGGCTCGATGCGCGCCTATGCCCGTTACAACGAGACGAAGCTGGCGGATCTCGATAAGGACGACGACGCGGCGCTGCTCGGTCACGGGCACCTTGCCATGACCATCGATCGCGGGCAGGACGTCGACCGCTATCAGGGCGTCGTCCCGCTGGAGGGGACCAGCCTCGCGGACGCCGCGGATACCTATTTCAAGCAGTCAGAACAGCTGCCAAGTTTTCTCCGGCTTGCCGTAGCCCGGCACTTTCAAGCGGCGGAGAATGGCCAAGGTGCCTGGACCTGGCGCGCTGGCGGACTGCTCGTCCAGAAACTGACGCGCGAGGGCGGCATCGTCAGCCCAAAGAGGTTCGAGGAAGATTGGACCCGCGCGAAGTCTCTTGCCGAGACGGTCGAGGATCACGAGTTGCTCGACCCGACGCTGGCC
>NZ_JBAWCQ010000155.1:0-2044 GCF_049590335.1 Methyloceanibacter sp. | reverse complement strand
TCTCCGGGCCCCCCATTTGCGGCAATGGCTGAGAAACATGTCGCGGCGCTTGTAGTGCAGCGGCGGCTGGAGCTTCTTGGCGCCGTCCTCCAGCGCGCCGCGATGCGAGGCGACGACATAGAGTTTGGTGAAGTGGCGCGAGAGTGCCGACAGGGCCACGGTCCGGTCCGTCCCGGACGCGGCGAGCCGGCCGAGCTCGCGCAGCGCGCCCGGCGCGTCGCCTGCACTGACCGCAAAGACGAAATTGTCGAGCGCGAGCTCCGAAGCATCGCCTACGATCGCCGCCACGTCGTCATGGGTCACCTGCCCGGAGCTCTGCGCGTAGAGCGCGAGTTTGGCGACCTCGCCCCGGGAGAGCGCCTGATCGGCCCCGAGCCGCCCCATCAGATAGGCCTTTGTTTCCCGGTCGATGCTGAGGTCGGACTTGGCGAGCTCGTCCTCGATCAGGCCTGCGAGGTTCCGCTCGTCCGCGTAGCACGGCAGTGCGGCGGCTTGCGACTCCTTCTCGAACAGCTTCCGCAACGCCGAATCGGGACGCAAATTCCCCGCCTCGACGATGAGCGGACTGTCGCAAGGCTCGGCGAACAGGGCCTTGAGAGTGGCGGCGTCGAGGCGCGTTCCGGCACGCGCGCGGACGACCTTTCCTGAGGCGAACATGGATTGCGTTCGAAGCTCCACCTCGAGACGTCCTGCGTTCTCGGCAAAATCACGATCATCCAATCGCACCACTTCGGTTCCCTGCCCCAATCGTTTGCTGAACGCATGCGTCAGAGCGGCGGCGCGTTCGGACACGAGGCCCGCATCGGGTCCGTAGACGAGCACGGCCCGGCACGCAGGATCGGGTGCTGTGAGGAATCGCTGAACGGAGGCGGCTTTATAGGCGACCATGGGTCTTGAAGAACCGGGTATTGGAGAACCGGGAATGGGTAAACATGGAGCGTTGTTACCCGCAGGTCTTCAGCACGCCCGCGTCGACGCGGCGGGGCGGATTATGTGGTCGCAAGATAGGCTGCGAGCTGGCTCTTGATGCTCTCAGAAACCGTCTTGGCCGCGCGGTCCTCCGCATTGTACCGGGCACGGATATTGGAGAACACTTCCTGGAACCGCTCATAAGGCGCCCGCGAGACGGCCTCCCCTTGATGGATGACCTGGCCACTTGCCACGTCGAGGAGCGTGTAGCGCGCCTGGAGCTGATAGACTTGCCCTTGCGCGTTGCCCGTGACCTGCACAAGCTGTTGAATATCCCGCTCGCGCAGGGCGATTTTGAGCCTGTAGCGCGGCGCGGCAGCGTTGCCTCCGCCGGTATTTGCGAAGATCAGCTCGTTTCGGACCTTCTGCCCGACGCGCCCAGGGATTGGCTGCACGTCGACAGACGACATCGCCTCCGAGAGCTTTGTCCCGGTGGCGGTTGTCGTGTTGTTGCCATACAGGGGCTGAAAGCCACACCCTGCCAGGCCCAGCCCAGCGACTGCGGCGACCGCAACAACAGCGAGTGTGCGACTACGCGACCACATTGACGATCCTCTGTGGTACGACCACGATCTTCCGAATATCCCGTCCCTCAACGGCGCGCGCAACTGCATCCAGAGCAAGCGCCGCAGCCTCAATATCTTCTTTCGCGGCGTCTCGTGCAATCGTCAATTCGCCACGCCTCTTGCCGTTGACCTGGACGGCGATCGTGACGGTATCCTCCGTGAGAAGCGCCTGATCGGCCTCGGGCCAAGCCTGCTCAGCGACAAGCCCCTGATTTCCAAGAATTTCCCAGCATTCCTCGGCCAGATGCGGCACCATGGGTGCCGCGAGCCGCACCAGGGTCTCGGCCGCCTCCCGGATGGCAAATTTCAGCCCCTCGTCCGGTGCATTGGCACCCGACGTGGCCTGCAGCCCCGACGACAGGGCCCTTGCCAGCTCGTAAATCTGCGCCACGGCCGAATTGAAGCGCAGCCGTTCGACCGCGCCGGTGACGGCCGCGATGGTCTTGTGGGTCGCACGGAGCAGCGCGATGGCGTCGGCGCCGAGATCCGCCGGGCGCGCGGTGCCGGCC
>NZ_JBAWCQ010000154.1:0-2403 GCF_049590335.1 Methyloceanibacter sp. | reverse complement strand
AGGTCGCGCTCGTCATCGCGCGCGATCCCTATGGAGACGGGCTCGCCCCCCTCGGCATCCACGAAAGCACCGAGGCCATAGCTGACGGACGCTACGATCTCGTCCGCGCCGAGCACGCTCCCCGGTGGCACGATCTCATCGCCTGTCGACAGAATGGCGACCCGCGGCTTCCGGCGCACCGGCAGTTCCGCGCAATTCATCGCCGCGGCAAGCATCACTGTCCGCGCGCCGAACCGGGTCCCCCGCCGCAGCAGGACATCGCCGTCCATGAAGTCCTGACCGCGCGGCCGAATATGCTGCCCCTGCGCGGCGGCATTGACCAAGACGCTCTCACCTGAGGCTTCGGTGTCTTCCTGCATAACCACGGTATCGGCCCCGTCGGGAACGGGCGCGCCGGTGAAGATCCGGACAGCTTGTCCCGGTCCGACGATGCCGTCGAAACGCGCCCCAGCTACTGATTCACCGACCGGCGCAAGCGTCGCGGGCAGGGCGGACACATCGGCCGCGCGGACCGCATAGCCATCCATGGCCGAGCAATCGAACGGGGGCTGCGTCAGGGTCGCGGCCAGATCTTCCGCAAGCACGCGGCCGTGGGCTTGCGCGATCGGCACGCGCACGACATCGAGCGGCGTTAGTCCCCAAAGGGCCCGTTCAAGCGCATCCTCGACAGAAATAAGCGCCATCGGTCATGGCGCCCGGAATGTGCCGGACCGGCCGCCGGTCTTCTCAATCAAGCGAATGCCGGAAAAGCTCATGCACCGGTCCACGGCCTTGCACATATCGTAGAGCGTGAGACAGGCGACCGTAACAGCCGTCAGCGCTTCCATCTCCACGCCGGTCTTACCGTCCACTTTGGCGGTCGCCTCGACGCGCAGGCACGAACCCGCGCGGTCCGGTGTGAATTCCACGGTGACCTTGGAAAGCGCCAGCGGGTGACACAGCGGAATGAGGTCGGCGGTCATCTTGGCGCCCATGATGCCGGCGATACGCGCCGTCGCCAGTACATCTCCCTTGGGCGCCGTCCCGTCGAGGATCATGTCCAGCGTGACAAGCGCCATGGTCACGAAGCCTTCGGCGACGGCCGTTCGCGACGTGACGGCCTTCTCCGAAACATCGACCATATGGGCCTCGCCACGGGCGTTGAGATGGGACAGCGGGCTGCTCATTGCGCGGCCTCAGCGGCGCTGGCCTCACCGGTCAGAAGTGCCCGGGTGGCAGCCGTGACATCGGACTTCCGCATCAGGCTTTCGCCTACCAGAAAGGCGCGCACATCGGCGCGCACAAGCCGCGTCAGGTCTTCATGATGGACGATGCCGCTTTCGGCGACGACGATACGTCCTGCGATGCTTGGCGCGAGGCGTTCGGTGGTCTCGAGGGTCGTATCGAAGGTCCGCAAATCACGGTTGTTGATGCCGATCAGCTCCGTCTTGAGCGCCAAGGCACGCTCGAGTTCTGCCTCGTCATGAACCTCGGCCAGCACGTCCATGCCGAGATTGCGTGCGGCATCTTCGAGCTCGCAGGCGAGCGCATCGTCCACGGCCGCCATGATGATTAGAATGCAGTCCGCACCCAGAACCCGCGCTTCGAGCACTTGATAAGGTTCGATCATGAAATCTTTACGCAGAACCGGCAGCGAGCACGCCGCTCGCGCCAAGGCCAGGTATTCCGGTTTGCCGTGGAAGGATGGTCTGTCGGTAAGCACGGACAGACAAGCCGCTCCGCCAGCCTCGTAGGCGACCGCAAGCGTCAGCGGATCGAAATCGGCTCGGATGAGCCCCTTGGACGGACTGGCCTTCTTGATCTCGGCGATGAGGCCAAAACCGCCGGCCTCGATCCGCGCTTTCAGGGCACCGGCAAAGGGGCGGAGCTTGCCGCCCGTATCGAGCAGCCCGCGCAGGTCCTGCTCGGAACGCGTTTTCTTCGCGGCCGCGACCTCTTCGCGCTTATAGGCCAGAATTTTATCGAGCACGTGCGCCATGGTATTGTCCTACCCGTCCAACTTATCATTCGTGTGCGCCACGAGCGCTTCCAAAACCCCGAAGGCCAGTCCACTGTCGATCGCATCCGCCGCCAACGCGACCCCCTCACGCAGGGTCTTGGCCTTACCTGCGACCAGCAGCGCGGCCGAGGCGTTGAATAGAACGATATCGCGCAGCGGCCCCCGGTTTCCTTGCAGCACCGCCCGGATATGCGTCGCGTTCTCTGCTGCGTCCCCGCCAATCAGGTCCTCGGGCTTTGCTTCCGGCAGGCCGGCATTGCGCGGCGAGATTCGGAATCTGGACACACGGCCCGTTTCGAGCGCGGCGACTTCGCTGACCGTCGTTGTGGTCAGTTCGTCGAGACCGTCACACCCATGCACCACCCAGGCCCGTTCGACGCCGAGCAGACCAAGCACGTTGGCGA
>NZ_JBAWCQ010000153.1:0-13256 GCF_049590335.1 Methyloceanibacter sp. | reverse complement strand
CGCAGCAATTGCCGCCGTAACTTTGCGCACTCGCAGGCGCTGCGCTTAGAGCATAAGCCCCAAATCCAAGCGCGGCTGCAATGGCAATGCGACTGGATGTTCTTGTCAGTCCCCCAAACATCTCCATGTCCATTTTCCCTGTTCTCTGGCTAAATTAACTAATTCTGACTCTCGTTTTACGGCGCTTCAGAGCCTTGCCGACAATCGTTTTGCCGAAAAAGTACCGCGAGGTTCGCCAACCAAGAGTTCTAGTAACTGCTTATACGCGATAGGCCTTGAAGGTAAATTGCTAATACGAAGGGCGATCTCCTTTTGGCCGCCATTGTGACATTTAGGTCACGAGCCACGGGGCAGATCTCTGGGCGCAAGGTGTTCCGACTAGGCCTTAATTACTTGTCTTTTATCAGAAACTTAGATGATTCTATATTGAGGCTATCTGCGCGTTGTCGGAGGGCCTAATTCACCGGCGAAGCGGGGTGCGGGCGCACGAGTGTGCACAATTCGTATCCAGTTCCCGATGCTTTTTGGTGCAGGTCCGATTTGGCTCAATAGGTAAAGCCATTACGCTTCGGTGGTTGTGAAATTTCGGGTCGCTAGCCGGCGCCGCTTGAGCTAGGAGTGGAAGTCCGGTCGCCGTCCTGGAGCTCGTTCGGATCAGGGCTGCGACCCAATGGTGATCGAAGCAACGGTTCAAGGCATGATAGAATTATGTCATCTCAGGAAGGCCCGCCCATGAAAGGGCTGCGCATTTTGGTCGTTGAGGACCAGGCCCCGATCGCTCTTCAACTGGAAGACATGCTGATCGAGTCGGAGTGCGAAGTCGTCGGCCCCGCGAGCCGGGTGGGACAAGCGCTGAGGCTTCTCAACGAGCACCTCGTGGACGCCGCAGTCCTGGATCTCAACATTGCCGGCGAACTCGTCTACCCGGTCGCCGATGCCCTCGACGCGCGCGGGCTTCCTTACGTTTTCGCCACGGGTTACAGCCGCTCCGACCTGGCGGCGCCTTACCGAAGCCGGCGGATACTTCAGAAGCCGTTTTCACGGCGGGTCTTTATGGACGCGATATGCGAGACCCTCCGGCGAGGCTCAAGCTGAGGCCGAGACCACACTATGCCCCCCGCCCGCGGGAACCCAAAAGACCGCCCGGACGGAAGTCTGTGAAATTGAGCTGGCTCAAACACAATTGTGAAAGCCATGCGACATTGGGTCGGCACTGGAGCGGCCCGTTGTTCTTGTGGAGACGCCTGGATTGGGATAGGAAGCAAGGGCGACTACAGCGACGGCTGGGACTTTACGCAAGCACTACAAGAACTTGTGCTAGCCGGACTGCTCAGGATCTCCATTCTGTTCGGCCAATTGCTGGGTGGCGTTGGCGAATGCCAAGGGTCTAGGGACAGGAGACACATGGACTACGAAAATCGATTTCGCCAGCATCTTGAATCGCTGCATCAAGAAGGCCGGTACCGCGTATTCGCCGAATTGAAGCGGCGCTGCGGCGCGTTTCCAGTCGCTGATCATTTCACCGAGAGCGGTACCCGCGACGTAACGGTCTGGTGTTCCAACGACTATCTCGGCATGAGCCAGCACCCGACGGTGCGCGATGCAATGCATGAGGCGATCGATGAAGTCGGCGCCGGCTCAGGCGGAACCCGCAATATCTCCGGCACCACCCACTACCATGTGGAACTCGAACACGAACTGGCCGACCTCCACAACAAAGAGGCGGCGCTTCTGTTTACATCGGCCTATATCGCCAATGACGCGACGCTATCGACGCTGACGCGCCTCATTCCCGGCCTGCAGATCTTTTCGGACGAGAAGAACCACGCCTCGATGATCGAGGGTATCCGGCATGGCGGCGGGCCCAAGCACATCTTCCGGCACAACGACCTCGAGCATCTCGAAAGCCTGCTGAAGTCCGTGCCGTTGGACACGCCGAAGCTGATTGCCTTCGAGAGCGTTTACTCCATGGAAGGTCATATCGCCCCGATCGGCGCAGTGTGCGACCTGGCGGACAAATATAATGCTCTAACGTATCTCGATGAGGTTCACGCGGTGGGGCTCTACGGCCCCCGCGGTGGCGGCATCGCCGAGCTGGAAGGGGTGATGGATCGCGTCGACATCATCAATGGCACGCTTGCGAAGGGGTTTGGCGTCATGGGCGGCTATATTGCCGCGAGCCGCTCCTGCTGCGATGCTATCCGCTCCTATGCGCCTGGGTTTATTTTCACAACCTCGTTGGCACCCGCCATTGCCGCCGGCGCGCTGGCCTCAATCCGCCACCTCAAGCGCTCGGATCTCGAGCGCGCACGGCATCGCGAGCGCGTCCAGACGCTCAAGACCATGTTGGAGGAAGTCGGCCTGCCGGTGATGGACAACCCGAGCCACATCGTACCCGTGATGATCGGCGATCCCGTGCACTGCAAGGCCGTGACCGATACGCTGCTCACCCACTACGGAATCTATGTACAGCCCATCAACTATCCGACCGTGCCTCGCGGCACCGAGCGGATGCGGCTCACGCCCTCGCCCGTGCATAACGACGCGCAGATGGCCTATCTCGTCGGAGCGCTCAGCGATCTTTGGGCCGCCTGCCCCGTCGCGAACGGACAGTATGTGAGGCTGGCGGCGGAGTAGCCATGCGCGCGCCGACGCGTCTCGGGATCGCCCTCTTCGCAGCCGCTTTTGCCGGCCTCCATATTGCCGGTCTCTATGTGCCGGCATTGGCATCCCCTGCCGATGGCAGCACGTGCTTCGCTGCCGCCGAACGGATCGACGCCGGCGAGTCCTTGTCCCCGGCCGAGCGGGAAGAAGCCCATCAAGCCTGCCGGCGCGCGATAAGTTTGACGGCAAGCGTGCTCCAAAAATATCAGCGCGACGAGGCGGATTTCGTCATCACCGGCAAGCGCCACAAATACTAGGCTTGGCGCCTAGACCTTGCGACGGGACGCTACCGCCGCATGATCCATGCGGCGATGAAGGACACGATCAGCAGAACGAGCAGGCACAGCAAGACGATCACCCCGATCGCGCCGATAATGCCTTTGAGCGTTCCCCAAAACCCGAAAGTCGCCACCATGGCGGCGAGCAACAACACAATGACAATCGGCATGCGTCGTTCCTTTTCCGGGACCTTGCGCCCGTAGAGTGTGTTTCAGACCGAACGGATTGCAGACCTAGATCCGGCCGAACAAGAGCTTGCCCATCATGTCGGCGCCGACCGCACCCTCGACTTCGCGGAACGCGAAATACGGGAGCAGGGCCACGCTGAAGATGACCCACCAAGCCAACATGCCGCCCAGCCCGCCGCCAAGGGTCATGACACCCGCGCCGATACCAACGAGACCGAGAAGCGCCATTTCCACTGCATAGGCCAGCACGAGCGCGCCCACGAAAATCAGCGTCTTGAAGATGATCGAATAGATCAGCGGCTTCTGCTTGAGGTTTTGAAAAAGGCTGTAACGCTCGGCCAGCGGCATCGCCTGCATCAGCAAGAACGCGTTGAGCGTGGTCAGCACGAAGAAGCTCATTCCGACGCCATATTGAGCGCCCCCGACCACCGCATGCACGGTCAGCATAATGAAGACAGCCCAAAGACAAATGCAGAACCCACCAAACGCCTTGAGATCGGCGATGACCCGCTCCTGAAACGACAGCTTGCGGGGCTCGGCTTCGCCGCTCAGGGCCTTGGCAAGCGCGCCGACATGGTCATCGAGCGGCTCGCCCGCGAGAGGATCGTCGAACGGATCGTCGTCGAACCCGTCATGGTGCCGTATCGGCGTCTCGGCGCTCTCAGTGGACTGTGGCGCAGAGCCTGCACCGTCACCGTCCTCCGGCGTGGCGGCGTCTTCGGCCTCCAGGGCAAAATCGGTTTTCGCCACGCCGGGCTCCGAAACTTGAGTTTCGGGCGTCTCGGCGTCTTCCGGCGGCGCGATTCCGAAAATCTCGTCCGCCGACTTCCAGTCGTCAAGCCCGGCCGTCCACAGAAGATCGCCTGGCTTGAAATTGCCCCCGTCGGCAAACAAAGACAGCTCCCGGTCCGAGAGAGGTCCATGCTGATGCCCCTCCCGGCTCAAATACCATCTCGCTTCCGCGAGCTCTGCGTCATTCTCGCTCACGCCTGCATCCTGCATCGGCCTCCCCCCCAAGCCTAAAAAACAGGAGCGTGCCATAGCATCCCCTGCGATCCCCCGTCGAGGCCTGAAAGTAACGCCCCGAAACCCAAGGGAGAAGTCTCCACTGGCGCGCAGGGCTAATGGGCCGCCAAATGGACGCCCAGGCGAAGACCCCACGCGTAGATGGTCAAAGACGGGTTTACACGGCTTGCGCGTGGCAACGGACTCCCGTCGCCGACATAGAGATTCTGCATCCCATGCACCTTGCCGTCCGGGTCGACCACCGAGCGCGCCGGATCGTGACCCGTGACCATGCTTCCAAGCGCATGGGCCGTGCCAGCCAGTCCCATATATTTGTCGAATCCGACGAGACCCGCCGCCAACAGCCGTTCTATCCAGGCATCGATCAACGCATGGTGCTCCTTCACGGAGTGCGGAATGCGGTCGAGGCTGTAATCCATTATGGACCGGCCTCCGGGACCGCCCGAGATGATGCGGTTTTCGGGGTTCGAAGAATCTTCGGTAGTGGCCCAAAATCCGATGGCGCGCTTGCCGAGCAGTTTATCCATGAAACTGGGAACCTCGGGCGGGACCTGTGCCGCGAGCAGTTCGGCATCGATCCAGCCGAGACACTGCATCGAGGAATGCGGAAATCGGTCATTATACAGAACGGCCGTCTTGCGCAGGACGTCGTGATCCATGAAGGGGGAAAAGCCGAGAACCGCGGAGTTGATGTGCATCTTGAAATTGGCGCCCAGCAGATCGCCGCATTCGAGCGCCAAGGCGCTAGCATGCAGATGATCCTGAAGGATGCGCGGTGAACTCATGGCGCCCGCGGCAAGCACGATTGTGTCGGCCTCGTAGGTCGTCCCTTCCGCGCATTGGACGCCGATAATTTTACGGGCGTCGCCGGGCGCGGCAACGAGGGCGGCGACGGGATCCCCGGCGATCAGCTTGAAGTTCGGCTTTTCGAGAATGTGGTCAATCAGGTTACGCTCAGAATCCGACTTTAACCCTGACGGCGAGGCAAAACCGTCGAAGTGTTTTGCCTCCTCCGGGTGATTGACGATGTCGTGGGACAAGCCAAGGGGAAGCGAGTACAGCTCCCATCCCGGATCGGCCGTGGTGATCTTGTCGAGCAGCGCCTGAAGCTGCGGTTCGTTCTTGAACGTCGTAATGCGTAAGAGCTCGGTTGCCTCGTCGTAATAGGGCTCAAGCTCCGCATAACCGAACGGCCAGCCGAGCAGGTCGAAGTCCGGTTCGGCCTCGAACTCCACCGGGCGAAAACGAAACAGCGCCGCACCATACCATTTGGTCTTTCCACCCACATTGTAGAATTCGCCTGGTACGAAATCACGCCCCTTGCTGTCGAGCCAGGCCACGCGGTTTTTGAAGACGCCATCCACGAAGACCTTGCGCACATCCAGTGTGGACGTATTGCGCGGCAGATACGGCCCCTTTTCGAGAAGAAGCACGCGCTTGCCCGCGAGAGTGAGCTTGTAGGCCACGCTCGCACCGCCGGCACCACTGCCAACAACGATCACGTCATAGTGGGCGGACATGATGAACTCCTAGACCGTCAGAGCCGGACGGCCACGTGACAGAGCTGTTGATTCGATTGGTTCTGCCGATGAGCACCGTTGCCGATGCCGCCTGCGATGTCTAGGTTGGACGCGGATCATTTGACGTCGCGTTCGTGTCCTTCCTGTTACAGCGTTAGTGGATTGCGAAAATCCTTCCCTGAATGGAGACTGTGGATGCCTCTGAAGAACAAAGTTGCGATCGTAACGGGCGGCAATACGGGAATCGGAAAGGCTATCGTGCTTGAGCTCGCCAAGCATGGGGTCAAACTTGTGATCGACTACGTCGCCCACCCCGAGGCGACGGACGCGCTCGAACAGAAGATCGCCGCACTGGGAGATCAGTGCATTGGTGTCGAGGCCGATGTCAGTGAGATTGTGGATCTGGAGAAACTGATCGGGGCCGCGGTCGCCAAGTTCGGCCGCTTGGACGTCATGGTGAATAATGCCGGCATCGAGACGCGAACGTCGATCCTGGACACCAGCGAGGAACAGTACGACGCGGTACTGAAAATCAACCTAAAAAGCGCGTTCTTCGCCACGCAGCTCGCAGCGAAACAGATGATCAGCCAAGGCGACGGCGGACGGATCATCAACATCACCTCAACGCATGAGGACTGGCCAATGCCGGGCAACACGCCGTACTGTCTCTCGAAGGGTGGTATGCGGATGCTAACGCGCACGGCGGGCGTCGAACTCGCACCGCACAATGTTTTGATCGTCGGCGTCGGTCCCGGGGCGATCGAAACGCCGATCAACACGGGCACGATGGACGACCCTGCGAAGCTCAAGAAGCTGGACGCGGCCATTCCGCTCGGCCGCATGGCCAAGCCGCAGGAGATCGCGACCGTGGTCTCCTTCCTCGCCGGAGACGGGGCGAGCTACATGACCGCCACCACCGTGATGGTCGATGGCGGCTTGATGCAGTCGAGCCCTGGGCTTTAGAGTCGCACCATCATGGCGCTACCAATCGAAGACTATGCTCTAATCGGCGACTGCGAGACGTCGGCGCTGGTCGGGCTCAACGGTTCCATCGACTGGCTTTGCCTGCCGCGCTTCGATTCCGAAGCCTGCTTCTCGGCCCTGCTCGGCGACGACAACAATGGGCGCTGGCAGATCGCGGCGACCGACCCGAAGGCAAAGGTCACACGCTGCTATCGCCCCGATACCCTGATTCTCGAGACGCGTTTCGAGACGGAGACCGGCGCCGCGACGCTCATCGACTTTATGTATCCGTGCGAGAAGCACCCCAACGTCATCAGGCTGGTGGTCGGCGAAAAAGGCACGGTCGAATTCGGGATCGAGCTGATTGTGCGCTTTGGCTACGGCGAGACCGTTCCCTGGGTCACCACGATGCCGGACGGACGCTTGCGCCTGATCGCCGGCCCGAGCCGGATCGTTCTGCAATCCTCCGTCGAATTGCGCGGCGAAAACCTCAAGACCAAAGGCGCCTTCACGATCAAGAAGGGCGAGACCGAGTCCTTCGCGCTTACCTATACCGAGTCCTGGATTCCCGAACCGGTCGAGTTCAAACCCGAGTCGCTGGTCGCGGGGACGGAGAAGTTCTGGACGGACTGGACCTCCAAGTGCACGACGGTTGGTCCGTATGCCGACATCGTCAAGCGGTCGCTCATTACATTGAAGGCGATGACCTACGAACCCACCGGCGGCGTCGTCGCAGCGACGACGACATCTCTGCCCGAGCAGTTCGGTGGCCCGCGCAACTGGGACTACCGGTTCTGCTGGGTTCGAGATGCGACCCTGACCCTGCTCGCGCTCATGAACACCGGCTATTACGACGAAGCGCGCTCCTGGCGCGAATGGCTCTTGCGCGCGGTCGCCGGCAGTCCGAAACAGATGCAGATCATGTACGGCATCGCGGGCGAGCGCAGGCTGTACGAAGTCGAGCTGCCGTGGCTGAAGGGTTACGAGGACTCCCAGCCGGTCCGCATCGGCAACGCGGCGCACCATCAGGTACAGCTCGACGTTTACGGCGAGTTGCTGGACGCTATCCATCAAGCCCGCAAGGGCGGCCTCGCGCCCCTGCAGTCCGGCTGGGACCTGCAGCTCGCGATCGTCGAGCAGCTTGAAGAAGTCTGGCATCAGCCCGATGACGGTATCTGGGAAGTCCGCAGCGGCCCCGATCAGTTTGTATATTCCAAGGTCATGGCTTGGGTCGCTTTCGACCGCACCATCCGCAGTGCCGAACGCTTCAAGCTCAAGGGCCCCCTTGAGCGTTGGCGCAAGACGAGACAGGTCATCCACGATCAAGTCTGCGAGGAAGGCTACAACGAGGAGCTCAAAAGTTTCGTGCGGTCCTATGGGGCCACGGAAGTCGATGCCAGCCTGCTTCTTATTCCCGCCATGGGTTTTCTACCGGCCACCGATCCACGCGTGGAGGGCACGGTCGCGCAAATCGAAAAGACGCTGATGAAGGATGGTCTCGTTCAACGCTACGACACCGCCAAAGCGGACGACGGACTTCCTCCGGGCGAAGGCATGTTCCTCGCCTGTAGCTTCTGGCTCGTGGACGCTTATCTGATGATGGGGCGCGAAAACGACGCGGTGACGCTGTTCGAGCGGCTCCTAGGCTTATGCAACGATGTCGGGCTATTGAGCGAGGAGTACGACACCGGCGCACAGCGCTTGTCCGGTAACTTTCCCCAAGCCTTTTCTCACCTCGCGCTCGTCAACAGCGCCTGCAATCTTGGTCGCGACGGCCGGCCTGTGGAGCAGCGCTGCGACACCGAGGACCCAACCGCCTCAAAGAAGACCGCAGCCAAGGCCGAGGCAACGCAATAGACGGAGCACGTGTGAAGACGCCTGACGACACAGAGCCGAAGACGTGGCTGCCGACGAGCTGGCCATGGCGCCTGCGCCGCACGTGCGGTGCCGCGGTTGTCGTCGCGACAGCTCTAGTTTTGCTCTCCGCGGCTGCGGGCTCCACGGAGGCAGCCGCACAACCACCCGCTCACACGAAGGGCGCGGTTCCTAGCTACGTGGACGACATCCAGCCGCTCTTCAACAAGCGGTGCGTGGCATGCCATGGCTGCCTCGGCTCCCCGTGCAATCTGAAACTGACCTCGTTTCGCGGGCTTGAGCGCGGCGGCCTTGGCCGGAACCCCTATTCCAGCCATCTCGGCGACTATGCCCGCACCGACATGAATGTGGTGCCGACAACGGCCGAGTGGCGCAAGCGCGGATTTTATCCAGTAATCGCACGCGAGGGCTCACAGACGGATAACCTCTCCCGTTCAATGCTGTTTCAGATGGTCGAGACGGGTGCGAAACACAATACGCCAGGGTTCTCCCGCAAGGTGCTGATGCCGCTTTACGCCAAGCGCTACGAACATCAATGCCCGGCAACACCCGAAGCGCTCTCCGCGCAAATTGAAAAGAACCCCGCGATCGGGATGCCGTTCGGCCTGCCCGCTCTGAAGAAAACCGAAGTTGCCACGCTGCGCGCCTGGATCACCGGCAATGCGCCGGGCCCGACGGACACCGAACGGCGCAAGGCGGACATGGTCGCCGATCCGAAGGCGGTGCGCGCCTGGGAAGATTTCTTTAACGCGGACGACAAACGGTCTCAACTCGTCTCGCGCTACATTTTCGACCATATGTTCTTGACGACGGTCGTGCTGGAGGAGAACCCGGGCGACTATTTCAAAATCGTGCGCTCCAAGACAGCGCCAGGGGACGCGAGCCAGAATCCGCCGGCGCCCGTCGAAGTCATCGATACGCCGTTCCCTTACACCAACCCTTACAAATTATCCGGCGTCGATCGCTTCTATTACCGCCTGCAGAAGGTCACCGCGCCGCGCGTCCAGAAGAACCATTTCGTCTGGCGGCTGAAAAATGCGGACATCGGCGGCCTGAAGAAGCTGTTCCTCGATCGCGACTGGGGCATTAATACCAACCTGGGCGATCCGCGCGAGGCGCCTTGGGACCTCGGCAATCCCTTCCGCGTCTATCACGAGATTCCGGTCGAAGCGCGCTATCGCTTCCTCTTGGAGAACTCGGAGTTGATCGTCTCCGGCATCACCTACGGTCCGGTCTGCCTCGGCCAGACCGCGACCTACGCGGTCAAGGATCAGTTCTGGGTCTATTTCGTCGATCCGAAACACGACGTATCCGTGCGCGACCCAAAGCTAGGGCTTGAGACCTGGGAAACCTTCATGGACCGGTCGCTCATTGGCAACGACAAGTACGAATCCGCCTATAGCGCCGCTCTCGAGAAGCTTCAGCCCGACGGGTACACGATCGATGCGATCTGGAACGGGGAAAAAGAGAATCCCAATGCCTGGCTGACCGTCCTGCGTCACGAGTCGAACGTCTCGGTCATGAAAGGCCGGCAGGGCGGCATCCCGCGTACGCTTTGGGTCATCGACTATAGCGGCTTCGAGCGCATCTACTACGATACCGTCGCCAATTTCCAATACTGGTCTGGCGACGTTCCCAAGCTCGAGACATTAATCTTCTTCAACTATCTGCGCCAGGAGTTCGAGGACAACTTCCTCCTCCTCCTGCCAAAAGCCGAACGCCAAAAATACCGCGACATGTGGACCCAAGGTCTGGGTCAAGTCGCCCTGGCTCTGGAACCGTTTGCCGGAGAAGAACAGCCGACACAGGTCAAGACGTCAAAGCTCGACCCCTTGCTCAGCCTCATCAGCGAGATTCAAGAACATATGGGGGAGAAGGTCAGCGGACCGCCCGACCTTTTGAATCCGCATAAGAAGCCAAAGCTCTCGCTGAAAGAGCCGATCACAAGCTACGACGAGTGGGAGGCGGCGGCATCGCTTCTCACCCAGACCCGCGCGTACAAGTTTCCGCGCTTTCTGCCGAGCGTCCTTCTCCTGCGGATCAACGATCCCGCGGGTCATGCGCGCGTCTATTCGCTGATCGCGAACCGCGTGTATCAGACTCAGGACACGATTCTTTTCCAGAACGGCTTGGAACTGCCGCATCTTTATACGATGAGCATCTATCCCACGATCATCGGTGGATTCCCCAACTACTTCCTGGAGATGTCGCTCAGGCAGTCGGGGGACTTCTTGCGGCTACTACGCGATGTCGAGACCCTTAAGGACTGGAACCGCCTGCGCTACCGTTACGGCATCTTGCGCAACGACCCGCGATTCTGGGAGACCTATGACTGGTTCACCCTCTGGAATGAGAAGCATCGCGGAATCTACGCAGGCTATCTCGACCTGTCATATTACGATCTCTTCGACTCGGTTTACTAGGCGGCCTGTTCCGTCAGGATCTGTAGTCGGGATTCTCATAGCCGAAGCGGCAGCCCGCCTTCCACGCCTCGCGATTATTGCCGTGATTGGGATAACCGCCGGCGTCCTTCAAGATGCGCGCAAGGTGCAGTAGATTCCAGGTCATGATCGTCGTGTTGCGCTGGGTGAAGTCGTTGTCGTAACCGACCGGTCCGTCCTTGCCCGTATCGCCATAAGACGCTCCAGGACCTGCCTCACCGATCCAGCCGCAATCGGCCTGTGGCGGGATGGTGTAACCGAGATGCTGGAGCGCATAGAGCGTGGTCATGGCGCAGTGCTTCACGCCATCCTCGTTGCCGGTGATCACCGTGCCACCCACTTTGCCGTAATACAGGCTCTGCCCCTTGGCGTTGAGCATGCCCGACATGCCGTAAAGACGTTCGATCAAGATACGGCAGATGGAACTTTCCTCACCAAGCCAAATCGGCGTGGCAAGGATGAGGATGTCCGCCGCCTCGATCGCGGGCCAGAGCTTGGGCCAGTCGTCACTATCCCAGCCGTGTTCGGTCATGTCCGGATAAACGCCGGGCGAGATCTGATGCGACAGTGCGTGGATGGATTCGACGCTCACACCACTCTTCCGCATGATTTCTTCGGAGACGGAAAGCAGCAGGCGCGTGTGGGACTCGTCGGGGTTGCGCTTCAGCGAGCAATTGACGGTCACGGCCTTCAGGTCGGAGAAGTCCGTCGTATTCTGTGAACAGAGTTCTTCTTGTCGTTCGGAGAGAGGCATGACGAAGGCTCCTTGACGGGATGATAGACCTTCATCTTAACGAGCAATCTTCGGCGCTCTTGACACTCTGAATGAATTTAACGTGATCGGATTTCGTTCCGGATTTCTGGCGGCGAAAAAGAAGAGAGGGTGACCGCTCGGGAGGGAAAAGCGATCACCCTCTTTGCCCCGCCTATCGATCCATTTGGCTCAGATAGGGATTTGGGAAACCTTCGGCCGCGACAGGGGCTACACCGGCGGTGACAAGCGCCAGGGAGATGAGGATCGTCTTGAACATTGTCGTACTCCTTCGGGATCAGAGATTGGCAAGCTGCCTTGGGAGGATTGGCAGCTTTGCGTTTCGATTTATCGGTCCGCTATCGGTCCATCTGGGTCAGATAGGGGTTTGGGAAGCCTTCGGCTGCGACAGGGGCAACACCGGCGGTGACCAAGGTCAGGGAGATGAGGATCGTCTTAAACATTGTCGTACTCCTTCGTATGAGTTCGTGTTTCCGTATAACTAGTGATATTGGGTTTGGGACCGTTCGTTCAACTAACAAACTCTCACATACACGTGTTTATAGACCGATCAGTCTATAACTAAACCGTGATTGCGCTGTGAACCGAATGGCAACTGCCTTCGCCGCTCCCGCGCGTCCCGGAGGAGCTAAACCCCGTCCAGCACCTTGTCGACGATGTCCTGAAGCGCTTTGGCCCGGTATCCGGAGCGCGCCAGTACCCGGAGCCCCATATAGGCGTTGAGGAGCGAGGCCGCGGTAGCGTTGCGGCGCTTCTCGGACCAGCGCAGGCCGCGCCGGCTCTGCTTGAGGGCCGTGGCGATCGCATCCTGCAGACGGTGCAGCATGGCGCTGACTTTTGCCTCGACCTCATTATCGAGGCTCGCACGGTCGATAGCCGCGTTACACATGAAGCAGCCGCGGCGCGTCTTGTCGGCCTTCACATCCTCCAGCATGGTCCGGATCTTCGCCATGCCGTCGCCGGCACCGGGATCGCTCAGGAATGCAATTCCCATCTCGACTTCCGTCCGGTCGTAACGGTCGAGCGCCGCCAGATAGATGCTGTGCTTGTCTTCGAAAGCCTTGTAGAGGCTGCCGCGCGCGATCTCCATTGCGTGCAGCAAGTCCTGAAGCGAAGTACCCTCATAGCCCTTCTGCCAGAACACGCCCATGGCGCGGTCGAGCGCCTTGTCGACATCGAACTCTCTTGGCCGGCCCATCGCATCCCTCCCGGGGCGCCATAGTGCGAATACGTGACCGAGCGGTCAATATTGCGCTGCAGCAGGCCCGACACGCCGACAGGTCCTGTGTGGCATCGCAATGACAACGACGGTTATGGCGAGTGCGCGGACGGCTCCGGCTTCGATGGTACCGAGCACCGGCGGGCTTTCCGTTGCTCACCGACGAACGGGGCCATTGCGCACTCTGCGCCGGTGAGGACGTCATGCCCTATATCGAGGCCATGATGGCCATATCGAATGCGGTCGGCCTCATGCGGGAGCAGGTCTGGGATGCAGACCCGATTTCCGAGCATAGCCTCTCTCCCGACA
>NZ_JBAWCQ010000152.1:0-8950 GCF_049590335.1 Methyloceanibacter sp. | reverse complement strand
GTGGCATCTGGCCAATACCAATGTGAATCCCGGCGAGAGTATGCGCGTGTTTCCCCTGTCGAATTGGACCGAGCTCGACGTGTGGACCTATATCTATCTGGAAGACATTCCGGTCGTCCCACTCTATTTCGCAAAAGAGCGCCCCGTGGTCGAGCGTGACGGCACGCTGATCATGGTGGACGACGATCGTTTGCCCATTGATGAGGGCGAGGTGCCGCAGATGCGTAAAGTGCGCTTCCGCACGTTGGGCTGTTATCCGCTCACCGGCGCAATCGAGTCCGACGCCACGACATTGCCCGAGATCATCGAAGAATTGATTGCCTCCCGACATTCGGAGCGGCAGGGGCGCGTCATCGACCACGATCAAGTCGGGTCGATGGAGAAGAAAAAGCAGGAGGGGTACTTCTAATGGCGCATCTCAGTGTTGTTGGGGGCGCGAACGATAGTGCCAGCGATCGGCTTGCCGCCCGCCTTGTCGCCGAAGAAGATCGCGGGCTGCTGCGATTCCTGACCTGTGGCAGTGTCGATGACGGCAAGAGTACGTTGATCGGCCGTCTATTGTTCGATTCTCAGCTGGTATTCGAAGACCAGCTAAAGAACGTTCAGCGGGAATCCAGACGTCCCAATTCCAACCCGGGGGCGGAGATCGATCTGTCGCTCCTCGTCGACGGCCTTCAGGCCGAGCGCGAGCAGGGCATCACGATCGATGTGGCGTATCGCTATTTCTCGACGCCCCGGCGGAAGTTCATCGTTGCCGATACGCCAGGTCATGTGCAGTACACGCGCAATATGGCGACCGGTGCATCGAACTGCGACTTCGGTGTTCTGCTGATCGATGCGCGCCAGGGGGTGCTGACCCAGACACGGCGGCATGCGTGCATCCTGTCATTGCTTGGCATCAAGAAGGTCGCGCTGGCCATCAACAAGATGGATCTGATCGATTTCGATCAGGAGCGGTACAATGCGATCGTCGAGGACTTTTCGGCGTTCGCCGGACCTCTGGGCTTCGACTCGATCGTGCCCATCCCGGTTTCGGCGCTGAAGGGCGACAATGTCACGGCGCCGAGCGGCCACATGCATTGGTATCACGGTCCGACCCTGCTCGGGCATTTGGAAACGGTCGAGGTCGGACACAACAGGGAGTCGGGACCGTTCCGGTTCCCCGTGCAATGGGTGAACAGGCCGCATCTGGATTTCCGCGGTGTATCCGGGACCGTGGCGGGCGGAAACATCGAACCTGGAGACGAGGTGGTCATTCACCCCTCCGGCAAGCGTGTGCATGTGGCACGGATCGTGACGGCCGACGGCGACCTCGATGTCGCGCGGGAAGGCGATGCTGTTACGCTGACATTTGCCGAGGAAGTCGACGCGAGCCGCGGCGACTTAATCGCAACGCCCGATGATGAGCCTTCCGTGGCGGATCAGCTCGCGGCGAAGATTATCTGGTTCGACGAAGAGGCCATGTTGCCGGGGCGGACCTACACGATCCGGTGCGGTACGCAGACTTCGACCGCAACGGTCTCGTCGCTCAAATACAAGCTCAATGTCGACAATCTGGATCATGTTGCCGGCAAGACCTTGGAGATGAACGAGGCGGGGCTGTGCAATCTCAGCATGACCAAGCCTGTAGTCTTCGACCCCTATGGCGACAATCCCGAAACCGGCAGTTTTATCCTGGTCGACCGGTTTACCAATGCGACAGTGGCGGCCGGCATGGTCGAATTCGGCCTTCGCCGCTCGACCAACATCAAGTGGCAGGAGCTGTCAGTCGACAAATCTTCCCGTGCGAGCCTTAAGGGACAGAGGCCCTGTGTGCTGTGGTTCACGGGACTTTCGGGGTCGGGCAAGTCGACCATCGCCAATGCACTGGAGAGACAGTTGCATGCACTGGGCCGTCACACCTACATGCTGGACGGTGACAACATTCGGCACGGGCTGAACAAGGATCTCGGCTTCACGGACGCGGACCGGGTGGAGAACATCCGGCGTGTGGCGGAAGCCGCGCGGCTGTTCGTCGATGCCGGTCTCATCGTGATGGTGTCGTTTATCTCGCCATTCCGGTCGGAGCGCCGCATGGCGCGCGACATGCTCGGCGACGGCGAGTTCATCGAGATCTATGTCGATACGCCGCTTGAGGTTTGCGAGGCTCGTGATCCTAAGGGGCTGTATAGCAAGGCGCGCGCCGGCCAGATCAAGCATTTCACCGGAATCGACTCGAGTTATGAGGAGCCGGAGTCTCCGGATCTCGACTTGAATACGATTGATTTGCCGCCGGAGACCCTTGCCGAACGTGTGCTGGAAGAGCTCAGGCGCCGGAAAGTGGTGTAGGTGTAGCGGCCGCGTCGCGCGCGGGCCCTTCGCGGCCCACGCTCTCGTGTACGGTTGCCCCATCCGTGGCTGCAGCTACGAAGAGTAGCGCAATCGCGAGGAATGTCAGCGTGACGGCGGCGGTGATCGAACCCGCGACGATGAGCCCGGCCCGGCGTTGGCGTTCCTTGAAGTCCTTGATCAGGTCTCGAAGCTGCTTTTCGGCCGCGTGGTTCGGTACCGTGTCTTCACGACCGGCGATGGGCATGCCGCTGTCGGGACCGTCGGGGACAGTGCTCTCCTTCCCGATCTGCGGAGGTCCGAGATAAGCCCCAACAAAGGCGAGATTCGTTGGTGGGGAGACAAAGTCCGCCATCTCATGGGGATCCACGAAGACCTCAGCCGCCGGCGGCGAGGAAAGGCGATGAATGCCGCGGACCTCGCCGAACTCTTGGGTAAAGGTGGCGCGCCTCGACTCATGGAGGCCTTCCTTGAGCAGAGCCGTTGCACGATGGACGGGATGGGTGCTGAGCGCCACGCGAGACGATTGGGTCGACATTGGCAGGCTGAATTGGGTCATTAAAGAAGCTCCCTCTTTCGACGCGTCGAGCCCAGTGCCCGACAGCGCCCGACACCCCCGTTCCCCGCACTGTCAGAGCCCAATCCGCGCGGTGGCCAAGGCCTCCTTGTGGTGCCGCATGGGGTGACTGACAGCCTTCGAAGAAGCCCCCCTCGGCTCTCCCGGTTGACGGCCCTTCTAAAGACCCAATGCGCGAAAGGGGGCATGAGTTCCCGATAATGAAACCGGCGTCTGATTTTCGGGCGATAGCGCTCCGGCGCGTGCCGCTACGCCATGAAAGATGACCCGTGGGACGCTTGCGACGGGGCCGTCAGCATCCGCTGGTCGAGGCGAAAGGCTCTGCGATCGAGGCCGAAGCGCGCCGCGAGGGTCGCGGGCAGGACGTAACGGGCATAGATACCCCGTAGGACCCTGTGGGGGTCCCTTGCGTTTGCCCGGAGCTAGCGCCAGGGGGTGGGGCGCGAGGGCGTAGCAGCGCGCAATTGCGGCCGCACCGCCCGGGCGCGTTGCAAGGAACGGATCGCGATAGCGGCGGAGTATCCTGAGCTCGAAACAGTCATATCCAAGACCGAGAACCTCACAGCAGGCCGTCGTGATGAAGTAGCCTTCGGCGGAGGCGCATTGCTTGTTGTCTCGCTCCGTCGCGCGCGCGTCGGGGCGCGCCGTTGCCCAGTCGAGGGCTTGGCGCATCGTGCCGCAATCGATCTTGAAACGGCAGTCTTCGTCATCGTCCGCGAGGTGAAGCACGATTTCCATGCGGCCTTCGTTGCGGCGCAAAGGCGCCGTTGCCAGCGGCAGCAAGATCCCGACCGTGTTGTCGTAAATGTCCGTGCAGTTGCCGCAGAGCGGTGTTTCTACGATAGCCACGCAGCCGGGCCCCTTGGCCATGAAACTGCTCTCGGGATTTCGTAACAGCGCGTCCGACAAGGCCGTGCCCGCGGCGATGCCTTCGATAACGATCCGCGCGGCGAAGTTGGAACCGGCCTTGATGCTCAGCAATAGATCGCAGGTCTGTGGATTGACGGCCGGGATTTCGTTCTGGAGGATGCCGACGCTGATATCGCTGGCCTGGGTGCTCCACCGCCCGAAGCTCTTGGTGTCGAAGCAGTCCGGCGCCGACGAAGCCTCGTCCTCCGATGCGTGATCCTGCGCGATTGCGGGCAGGGGAAACGCGACCAGTCGCGTGCCAGCGACGGTGCCGATCAGAAAGCCGAGCGCGTGGCGGCGTGTCTAGTTGAGCATGAGGTAGTCTTCGGGAGACGTTGGCGCAATCGATGGACCTACACTAGCAAAGCGCAGGTTTGAACGGAGCCCGGAGGGCAGACCATCCTCTCAAGATGGCTTTATGGAGGCCCGGAGGGGCACGGTACGGTATACTGACGCATGTGATGTCCGAGAATCAGAAGCAGGCAAGCCAATGATGCGGTATCGGCAGGACAGGGCGGTCGCATGCCTCGTCCTGTCTGCATTTGTGGTCCTCCGCGTCGCCGAGCTGCCGCAGGCATTGGCGCAAGGGGCGCATGACTATCCGTTGCCGTCGTCGGCCAGCGAAGTCTTCAGCCCGATCCGCGAAGGCTTTACCGTTCCGCTCAATCCACGGGATGATCTGCGGGGGCCTAGGCTGATCGAGGATTGGCGCGAGGACCGGCTTGAGGATGCGCGCCAGACACGCTGGTCGGAGCTGCCGGTCTTCGTCCGCGACAGCACGCTGCACCTCCACAGCCGGACCTATTGGTTCGACGAGGACGATTTTGGCTTTGCAGAACCGAAAGCCCTCACGACAGGCGGATCGCTGTCATATGCCTCCGGCTATATCGCCAACTTCTTTCAGTTGCGGAGCGCGCTCTACACGACGCAGCCCCTCTATGCAAACGACTCTGCTGCTGCGACGCTGAATCTATCGCCGGACGGGGATCAGATCACAACGCTTGGCCAGCTCAACGGCCGCATGCGTTTTGGCGGCCATGAACTCACGGTCGGGCGGCAGCTCGTACGAACGCCCTATATCAACCCCTACGACGTGCGGATGATTCCGTTGACATTCGAAGGCGCCTCTCTCGTGCCCAGGGCCCAGGGGCCGGACCAGACGATCGACTACATCGCCTCCTATCTCACGCGATACAAGCCGCGCGATCGGGCTGACTTCGTTTCATTCAGTAACGGACTAGGGGTTCGGCAGGACGAGGGTGTTCTGATTGCCGGTGCGAGTTACCACAAGAACGGGTTGAACATCGGCGCCTCCAACTACTGGATCAAGGACACGCTCAATACCGCTTATGGCGAGATCGATTACATGCTGCTGGGTGATCGCCTTAATGGCGACGGTCCGAGCGTTCGCGTCGGCCTCAACTATTTGGACCAGCGGACGGTCGGCGGCCTCTTAGAGCAGCGTATCGTCGACAATGAGGTGATCCCAGGCACACCCTACGAGACCTATCAAGCGTCGGCGCGCATCGTTGCGAGCTATCGGGGCTTCGTTTTCGATAGTGCGTTGTCGAGGGTCGGAGACCAGGCGGGCATCCTTAAGCCCTTCGGATTCGGCACGTCCTACACGGCGACGATGGTGACCAACTTTCAACAGGCCGGCGTCGATGCCTATCTCCTGTCCCTGTCCTACGACTTCGCGAAACTTGGATTTGAGGGCGTCAAGTTCAAGGCCGCATGGGGCAAGGGTTGGGGCCAAAACGATCCCGTCACCAATGATGACTTCGCCAACCAGGAAGAAGTCGCTCTTCGGCTCGTCTACGCGCCGTCTAAGGGCCGTTTACAGGGTCTGCGTGTCGAGGTCGAATATATCGACTGGAAAGTCTTTAACGACGCATTGCCGAGTGAAGACCTGACCCAGTTCCGGACGATCGTGAACTACACCGTCCCGTTGCTCTGAGGCACGCCGTTCCCGCTCAGCGCATGAGCACGACGGGCACCTTGCAGGAGCGGATCATCTCGGTGGTGGTCGAGCCGATCACGAGCGTTCGGATTCGCGAATGGCCATAAGCGCCCATGACCAAAAGATCGATTCCTTCGGTCTCGACGAATTCGCCCAGCGCCTTGCCGGACTGACCTTGGAGCACGCGCGTTCCGGCTTCGTGGCCGCAGGCGGTCAACGTTGCGCCGGCGTTGTCGAGATCGTCTTGGCGCACCTCGTCGCTGTCCGTGGCCACCGTCGCGACCACGACTTCGAGCCCGGTGAAGAGCGGGTCCCGGGCAACATACTCTACGGCCTTCATCGACGACACGCCGCCGTCATAGGCGATCAGCACGCGGCGGACCGGCCGGAAAGCGCGATTGGCGACGAAGACCGACTTGTGGCTGGCACGCACGATCCGCTCGAAGTTCGAACCCAAATGTGACTGTTCGGGCCTGGCCTCCTCACCGCGCTTGCCGATGAGGATCATGTCGGCTGCGCCCTCCTTCGCCGTGACGGTGGCGACGAGATCGTCATAGCGCAAGCGGGTGACGACGTCGGTCACGCCTTCCGCCTCGATCAGCGTGCGGGCGTCGTCGAGGATTGCGCGCCCTTGCGCCTGGGCAAGTTTCGCGCGTTGCTCGTCGAGCGAACTGAGTTCCTCCAGAAGGTCCGACCGCGCCCCGAGCGCAATGGCGCCCGAGAGGTCGAGCTTGTCGCTGGCGCGACGGGGGTCGAGCACATGGTAGAGCTTCACTTGCGCGCCGGTGCGCGCGGCGATCCAGGCGGCGTAGCGGCACACGCTCGCGGAATAGGCCGACCCGTCGACCAGCACCATCAAGATTTTCGACATGGGTTCCCCTTAATTCTCCACCAGCTTGTCCATCGCACCTGGCTTGTCGTGCACGGCCAGACTGTCGACGATCGTCTCCGAGGCTTCGTTCATGCCGGCGATGACCACCTCGGCACCTTCGCGGCGGAATTTCAGTACCGCCATGTCGAGCGCCGCAACTGACGAGACGTCCCAAATATGGGCGCGGCTGACGTCGATGGTGACACGCTCCAGTGCCTCCTTAAAGTCGAACCCGGCCATAAACTGTTCCGCCGAGGCGAAGAAAAGTTGGCCCTCGATGACGTAGGTCCGGTTCCGCCCGTCGGGCGAAATCTCGGAGGTCACGCGGAAGAGCTGGGCGATCTTGCCAGCGAAGAAGATGCCCGACAGCAGGACCCCTGTCAGCACCCCGATGGCGAGGTTGTGGGTGTAGACGGTTGCGATCACCGTTGCGAGCATCACGATTGAGGACGAGCGTGGGTGGTCGCGCAGATTGCGGATCGAGGACCATGAGAAAGTTCCGATTGAGACCATGATCATGATCGCTACCAGCGCCGGCATCGGAATTTGCCCCACGATGTCGCCCAGCACGACGATGAGGAACAGTAGCATCGCGCCCGCCGTGAATGTCGACAGCCTCCCCCGGCCGCCGGACTTCACGTTGATCATCGACTGTCCGATCATCGCGCAGCCCGCCATGCCGCCGATGAAGCCGGTGCAGGTGTTGGCGAGTCCTTGGCCGACGCATTCCTGATTGCGGTCGCTGGGTGTGTCGGTCAGATCGTCGATGATGGTCTGGGTCATCAGGCTCTCAAGCAGGCCGACTGCCGCGATTGCTAGCGAATAGGGGAGAATGATCTGCAGGGTCTCCAGGGTGAACGGGATGTCGGGGATCAGAAGAATGGGCAGCGTATCGGGCAAGTCGCCCATGTCGGAGACCGTGCGCACGTCGAGATCCAGTGCCATGGAAGCAGCCGACAGCACGACGATGGTTACGAGCGGCGAGGGGATGGCCGTGGTTAGCATCGGAAACAGGTAGATAATGGCGAGCCCTCCCGCGACCATGGCATAGGTCACCCAGGTGACGCCGGTGAGTTCAGGTAGCTGCGCCAGGAAAATCAGGATCGCCAGCGCGTTGACGAACCCGGTGATGACGGACCGCGAGACGAAACGCATGAGATGGCCGAGTTTCGCGAGACCGGCACCAATCTGGATGAGGCCGGCCAACACGGTCGCGGCCAACAGGTAATGAAGGCCGTGGTCCTTCACCAGCGTGACCATCACCACGGCCGTGGCTGCGGTGGCCGCCGAGATCATGGCCGGACGCCCCCCGGTGATCGCAACTATGACCGCGATCGAGAAAGAGGCGTACAGCCCAACCTTCGGGTCCACGCCTGCGATGATCGAGAAGGCGATGGCTTCCGGGATCAGCGCCAGCGCAACGACGAGCCCGGCGAGAATGTCGGCGCGGACGTTTCCGATCCACTGGTCGCGATACGTATAGAGTGCGTTCATGCTCACCCCGATAAAAGGCCGTCGCTTCGGCCATACGGACGGGGCATGCGGCAGCTTGGCGATGGTCAGGAAGATTGGCGTTCAGCGGAAACCCAGGCGGAAGGCCAGTTTCCAACAGCGCAGGTGCTAGGTATCGGAAATCACGGCGGAGGCAAACGCGCGAATGCGCGCAGGGCCTAAAGGCGGAGGTTGGAGGGTCGGCCGCTCGGCCTTGGACGGCTCAGGGCAATTGGCTGGGAGACTAGGATTCGAACCTAGATTGACGGAGTCAGAGTCCGCTGTCCTACCATTAGACGATCTCCCACCAGTTTGGCAGGTAATTCAATAAGATGCGTTTTCCAAGATTGGGCGTGTTTTCCACTCATGGCTGCCGACTCGTTCGTTCTAGCCGCAGTACCGCAGCCTTGGCAAGCCGGGGTTGATCAAGGAAGCGGCTGTAGCGCCTTATCATGGCTTGCGAAATGCCAGTGATCGATTCGACGCCTTCTGGCGTCCCAGCCTACATCGCTGTCTTCGAGCCGCCATGGCTCGACATCGCGGGAATCTTACTAACGGCGGTAGGCTTCGCAATCGCTTTCGGCCCGACCCTATCGCGGTTTGTGGCACTGATTGCCATTGAGGATAAGCCGAGCCTCGATGACGGCAAACGCATTACGAACTGGGTGCTTTGTCGGTCTCATAGTGATGGTAATCGGAGCGTTGTTGCTTCATCGCGTCAGCGGGGTGGCTGGCATTGTTCCTTTCCAAATATTGTTGGCAATCGCCTTGGTTTTTCTGTGGCTTCCAATGCAACGAAGAGCCTATGGTCGGT
>NZ_JBAWCQ010000151.1:0-11760 GCF_049590335.1 Methyloceanibacter sp. | reverse complement strand
TGCGAGCCCTATTTCCATTACCTCGACTCCGGGGGCGGCACGGGCAATGCGTGGGCAGACCGCGCGATGAAATAGGGCTGTGCTGACGCCCCGGCCCAAGTTTTTTCGTGTAATTCTCGCGGTATTTTTTATTACATCCGATATTGTTTCATTTTGGTGTAGTCGTTGAGACCACGTTAATGCTTTTTCTTCGATAAATGCCGCCGCATTAACTTTAGAGATACTTGGCTTCAATAGCATCGGTCTTATCAGCCGCACCGCCTCTGCGAGGCCAGGGGTGGCTGCCCTGCGAGTTCCAAGATGAAGATCCTGATGACTATCGTTGTCGCCGTGATCTTGGTGGCCGGCTTCAGCGTGATGTCCGCATTTAAGGCGGAGGCAGGCTGCGCGGTCGGCTATGGCTGCGCCGTGCGGTGTCCCTGTGCCGAGGGCCAACTACCACCGATCTCCGAACTACTACGCCAACTAAACCCAGCTGGCCTATGCCGGTGGCTGTAATCTCGGCCCTGGCAATTGCTATTGGCGCCGGAACTGCTGGTTCGATTCGTTCGGCCGCCGCTTCTGCGGCTAAAACATTCGAGCTTCCAGTGCGTACTGGATGATTCCCGGACGTGAGGGGGAGGGCATGAAAGTGCTGTCCCCCTTCCGTTCGTCTGGTGTCAGGCGGACTTCGCCCATGCTCACTTTACGCGAACTTGCGCCCAGTGCAGCGCGACAGCTGCCGCATTCGAAACGTTGAGGCTGGCAAACGCGCTCACCGTCGAGATGCGGCACAGCACGTCGCAGTGGTCCCGGGTCAGTTGCCGCAAGCCGCGGCCTTCCGCCCCAAGGACGAGGGCGAGCGGGTAGGTTAGCGGTGCCTCCTCAAGTGCAAGCTCAGACTCTTCGGCTAGTCCCAGCCGGGTCACGCCCTGCTCGCCAAGCTCGGCCATTGCTTCGGCCAGGTTGCGAACCTGCGCGATCGGGACAAGGTCGAGCGCGCCGCTCGCCGATTTTGCCAGGACGCCGCTAAGGGGCGGGCTGTGGCGCTGGGTCATGACCAGCCCTTTCGCACCGAAGGCCGCCGCCGAGCGCAGTGCCGCGCCCACATTGTGAGGGTCGGTGACCTGATCCAGCACGAGAAGCGTGCCCGACAGGTCCAGCTCTTCCAGCGTTAGCGATTCGAGCGGCCCCACCTCTAGAAGAACGCCCTGATGAACCGTATCGGCCCCAAGTTGGCGGTCGAGCGCTTTGGGCAGTACGCGTTTGGGCTCAAGGCCGCGCCGCGCGGTCAATGGTTCTAGCCGGTGGGCTGCGTTTTCCGTTGCCTGGATGGAGTAAACGCGACGCTTCTCATTGGCGAGCGCAGCCTCGACCGCATGAAGACCGAATAACTGAACCCGCCCGGAATCAGGATTTTTAGCCGGTTTTCGGCCCGCGCGCGCGCCGCCGCGTGCTATGGGTTTGCAATGCCTGGTCTTTTGCTGCGTCATAATGGGCGGACTTTCGGGAACGAGAATCAGCGGTAGTTTCCACGCCTACCATAAATCCCAAGGATTCCAGGCGCTCGACCCTGATTTACAGTTGACAGAGACCGTCTGGCTACTCATAAACAGCGGCTATTGCGGACCCTGCCGGCCGACGGCGGGGTTTTTTTGCTTGGTTAAAATCACCAGTCAATCCATCTGACGCTATTGGTTTCAGGAGGGGTGCCCGAGTGGCTAAAGGGGACGGGCTGTAAACCCGTTGGCTATGCCTACGTTGGTTCGAATCCAACCCCCTCCACCAGCGCTCTAGGAGTTTGAGGGAGACGGTTGCGGGTGTAGCTCAATGGTAGAGCAGCAGCCTTCCAAGCTGACGATGAGGGTTCGAGTCCCTTCACCCGCTCCAGGTTTTAGGCGGCTAGCCTACTGGTTTGATTGTTGAATTTGGTTTGAGGACGACGAGGACGATAGGAGTGTAGCTCAACTGGCTAGAGCACCGGTCTCCAAAACCGGGGGTTGGGGGTTCGAGTCCCTCCACTCCTGCCACGGTCAAGGGGCGGGGTTTAGCGACGACGGCCAGGCGCACACGGTACTGAAGTTTAACGCGAGGCGGGATCGATCGGATCTCGTGAGTCAAAACAGAGATGGCGAGAACGAACCCGTTTGAGTTTTTGCAGCAGGTGCGGACCGAGGTGTCGAAAGTCACTTGGCCGAGTCGCCGCGAGACGATCATAACCACGGTCATGGTGTTCATCATGTCGATCATTGCCGCCTTATTCTTTCTCGGCGTGGATTGGGTGCTCGGGACGGTCGTTCAGCTGATTCTCGGAATCAGATTTTACTAGGAGGTCGAAGCTTCAGTCCGATGGCTATGCGCTGGTATATCGTTCACGCCTACTCGAACTTCGAGCGAAAGGTGGCTGAATCCATCAAGGAGCGCGCCGTATCCGCCGGGCTCGGAGAGCAGTTCGAGGAAGTGCTCGTGCCCATGGAAGAGGTCGTGGAGATGCGGCGCGGCCGGAAGGTGGCGTCGGAAAGGAAGTTCTTTCCGGGTTATGTGCTGGTGAAGATGGAGCTCAATGACGAGAGCTACCATCTGATCAAGGACACGCCCAAGGTGACCGGCTTTTTGGGCACGGACAACAAGCCCATTCCGATTACCGAGGAGGAGGCGGGCCGCATCCTCCATCAGGTTCAAGAGGGTGTGGAGCGGCCGAAGCCCTCCGTGACCTTCGAGATCGGCGAGCAGGTGCGGGTGGCCGATGGCCCGTTCGCATCCTTCAACGGTCTCGTGGAGGAGGTCGACGAGGAACGGGCGCGGCTCAAGGTGGCGGTTTCGATTTTTGGCCGGGCGACCCCGGTGGAACTCGAATACGCGCAAGTGGAAAAACTCTAACGAGCGCGCACGTTTTCTGACGCGCGCGACGTGAAACGCAGGACTTACTGGGATGGCGAAGAAGGTAGACGGTTACATCAAGCTGCAAGTGCCCGCCGGGCAGGCGAATCCTTCGCCGCCGATCGGCCCGGCGCTTGGTCAGCGCGGCGTGAATATTCAGGAGTTCTGCAAGTCCTTCAACGCGGCCACGCAGAAGATCGAGCCGGGTTCGCCGATCCCGACCATGATCACGGTGTATGCGGATCGTTCCTTCACGTTCGAGACAAAGACGCCGCCTGCGTCCTATCTACTGAAGAAGGCGGCGAAAACCAAGAGCGGCTCCAAGGAGCCGGGGCGCGTTGTTGCGGGCAAGGTCACTCAGGGCCAGTTGCGCGAGATCGCCGAAGCAAAGATGCAGGATTTGAATGCCAATTCCGTTGAGCAGGCGATGAAGATCATCGCGGGCTCTGCCCGTTCGATGGGCCTTGAGGTTCAGGAGTAGAGACGATGAGCAAACCCGGTAAGAGGTTTCGCGCTGCCTCCGAGGCGGTCGATAACCACAAGCTCTATGGTGTCGAGGAGGCGGTGAAGCTGCTTAAGGGCGGCGCCAAGGCCAAGTTCGACGAGACTGTCGAGATCTCAATGAATCTCGGCGTCGATCCGCGCCATGCTGACCAGATGGTGCGCGGCGTATGTCAGTTGCCCCATGGGTCGGGCCGGACCCTTCGCGTCGGTGTTTTCGCCAAAGGCGAGAAGGCCGAGGAAGCCAAGAAGGCTGGTGCCGAGGTCGTTGGCGCCGACGATTTGGTGGCGCAGGTGCAGAAAGGCACGATCGAGTTCGATCGTTGCATTGCGACACCTGACATGATGCCGCTCGTGGGCCGTCTCGGTAAGGTGCTCGGCCCGCGCGGTCTGATGCCGAACCCGAAGGTCGGTACCGTGACCACGGATGTCACCGCTGCCGTTAAAGCGGCCAAAGGCGGTGCCGTGGAGTTTCGCGTCGAGAAGGCCGGCGTCATTCACGCTGGCGTCGGCAAGGCCAGCTTTACCGAGGAGGCGCTGGTCGACAACATCCGCGCTTTCGCCGATGCGGTGATCAAAGCCAAGCCGTCGGGCGCAAAGGGCCCCTTTGTGAAGCGGATTGCCGTGACCTCCACGATGGGGCCCGGCGTCAAGATTGAGCCCGCGGGCTTCGGCGGCGCTTAGTCATTAAGAGTTTCGGGACTTCGGTTCCGAAGGGCCGTCCGGTTCGCCGTGCGGCCCAAACCTGTCCGAGATTGCAGGTGCGGTTAACCGCTTAAGCCTTTTGGGCCTGCATTAGACGGGAGACAAACGGTTCGAGGGGTGCGGGCATCCGCATCCGGAAGATCGGTTGAACCTCGTATGTGGCTCACGCGCGTTTTTGGCGTGAACGAGCGGGACAGGCAACAGAGTGCCGCGGAAAGATCGCGGGATGGCGTCGATGCCTTCTCCCGCATATCTCGCGGCTCAGTGTGGCCTAAGCCCGCTACGGCTCTTGCCTTCGCGGGTTTGAAAGAACGGAGTGAGCATGGAAAGAGCTGAAAAGCGCGAAGTCGTATCTGCGCTGAGCGATGTCTTCGCCAACACAGGCGTGGTCGTAGTGGCTCACTACGCGGGCCTTTCAGTGTCCGAGATGACCAAGCTGCGCAGCGAGATGGGAGAAGCTGGCGGCCGGGTCAAAGTGGCAAAGAACAGGCTCGTGAAGCTCGCGCTGGATGGAACCGATGTCCAGGGAATTTCGGATCTCATGGCAGGGCCGACATGCCTCGCTTATTCCGAGGATCCCGTTGCGGCGCCGAAGGTGGCCGTCAAGTTCGCCAAGGGTAACGAGAACTTCGTGATCCTGGGCGGTGCGATGGGCCCCACCATTCTCGACGCCAAAGGGGTGGGTTCGCTAGCCGAACTACCTTCGCTCGATGAACTGCGTGGAAAGCTGGTTGGTCTGCTTCAGGCACCGGCGGGTCAGATTGCCCGCACGGTTAGTGCACCGGCCGCTCAGCTCGCGCGGGTCTTCGGCGCATATGGCGCGAAGGACGCAGCGTAGGCCTTTGACGATTTACATCGAAACAAAAGAGTTGAACGTACGAGGATAACACAATGGCAGATATTCAGAAAATTGTAGACGATCTTTCGAGCCTGACAGTGCTCGAAGCGGCCGAACTGGCCAAGATTCTCGAGGAGAAGTGGGGCGTTTCTGCCGCCGCTCCGGTTGCCGTGGCAGCTGCTGCTGGCGGTGCCGGCGATGCCGCCGCAGCAGAAGAGAAGACGGAGTTCGACGTTGTTCTCACGGGTGCTGGCGATAAGAAAATCAACGTCATCAAGGAAGTGCGTGCGATCACGAGCCTCGGCCTGAAAGAGGCCAAGGACCTGGTCGAAGGTGCTCCTAAGCCCGTCAAGGAAGGCGTGGACAAGGAAGAAGCTGAGAAGATCAAGAAGCAGCTTGAGGACGCCGGCGCGTCTGTCGAGCTCAAGTAAACTTGGGTTGAAGAATTCCGGGCCGTCACCATATCTGGTGGTTAGGCCCGGGATTCTTACCCATCAACATTTGTATGACGTGACGGTTCCCCTGAGTTTCCGCCAAGGCGGGGATTTAGGAGAGCGGTTGCGACGATCTTTGAGAGGACCACATGGCGCAAACGAACGGTCACAAGCGATATCGGAAGTTTTTTGGCCACATTACCGAAGTGGCCGAGATGCCGAACCTCATTGAGGTTCAGAAGCAGTCTTACGACCAATTCCTCATGGTGGAAGAGCCCGAGGGCGGGCGTGGGGATGAGGGACTTCAATCCGTATTTCGTTCTGTGTTTCCGATCAAGGACTTCGGCGAGCGGGCTCAGCTCGAGTTCGTGCGCTATGCGTTCGAAGCGCCCAAGTATGACGTCGACGAATGCCAGCAGCGTGACATGACGTTCGCCGCGCCGCTGAAGGTCACGCTTCGCCTAATCGTGTTCGATATCAATGAGGAGACCGGCGCGCGCTCCGTCAAGGACATCAAGGAGCAAGACGTCTACATGGGCGACATGCCGTTGATGACCTCGAACGGTACGTTCGTCATCAATGGCACCGAGCGCGTAATCGTCTCGCAGATGCACCGTTCTCCGGGCGTGTTCTTCGACCACGATCGCGGCAAGACCCATTCGTCCGGCAAGCTGCTGTTTGCGGCGCGCATTATTCCGTATCGCGGCTCCTGGCTCGACTTCGAGTTCGACGCCAAGGACATCGTTCATGTTCGTATCGACCGCCGCCGCAAGTTGCCGGTGACGACGCTGCTCTATGCGCTCGGTCTCGACGACGAAGAGATCCTGTCGACCTTTTACGACCGGATCACGCTGAAGGCGGCTAAGGATGGCTGGAAGATGCCGTTCAATGCCGACCGCATGCGCGGCATCAAGCCGACGACGGACCTGATCGACGCCAAGACAGGCAAGGTCGCGATCGAGGCTGGCCGCAAGATCACGGCGCGGCTTGCCAAAAAGCTCTCCGAGGAGGGTTTGAAAGAGCTCCTGGTGAAGGGTGAGGACCTCTATGGCCGCTACTTGGCCGAGGACATCGTCAATCTGGAGTGCGGCGAGATCTATGGGGAGGCCGGCGAGGAAATCGAAGAAAAGCTGGTCGAGACGCTGAGGGAACTCAAACTCAAGGAGATCCAGCTTCTCGACATCGACCACGTGAATGTGGGCGCGTTCATCCGCAACACACTAGCGGTCGACAAGAACTCGAACACGGACGAGGCGCTGCTCGACGTTTACCGGGTGATGCGGCCAGGCGAGCCGCCGACGCCGGAAGCGGCGCAGAACCTGTTCAACGGAATCTTCTTCGACTCGGAGCGCTACGACCTTTCGTCCGTCGGCCGTGTGAAGATGAATATGCGCCTTGAGCTCGATGCGCCGGACACCATGCGCACACTGCGCAAGGAGGATATCCTTGCGGTTATCAAGACTCTGGTCGGCCTTCGCGACGGCAAGGGCGAAATCGACGACATCGATCACCTCGGCAACCGGCGTGTGCGCTCGGTTGGCGAACTGATGGAGAACCAGTACCGGGTCGGCCTGTTGCGCATGGAGCGCGCCATCAAGGAGCGCATGAGTTCCGTCGATATCGACACTGTGATGCCGCAGGACCTCATCAACGCAAAGCCGGCCGCTGCCGCCGTGCGCGAGTTCTTTGGGTCATCGCAGCTGTCGCAGTTCATGGACCAGACCAACCCGCTGTCGGAGATCACCCATAAGCGGCGTCTGTCGGCGCTTGGCCCCGGTGGTCTGACCCGCGAGCGTGCGGGCTTTGAGGTGCGCGATGTGCACCCCACCCATTACGGCCGTATCTGCCCGATCGAGACGCCGGAAGGTCCGAATATCGGTCTCATCAACTCGCTCGCCACGTTTGCGCGGGTAAACAAGTACGGCTTCATCGAGAGCCCGTATCGTCGCGTGGTGAAGAGCAAGGTGACGGACGAGGTGGTCTATCTCTCCGCCATGGAAGAGGCGCGCTACATCATCGCGCAGGCCAACGCGGCGCTGAAGAACGACGGAAGATTCGTCGAGGAACTCATCGTTTGCCGCCATGCCGGTGACGTGGAGCTCTACCCGCAGGAGCGAGTCGATCTCATCGACGTGTCGCCCAAGCAGCTTGTGTCCGTCGCCGCGGCGCTCATTCCGTTCCTGGAGAACGATGACGCCAACCGCGCGTTGATGGGCTCGAACATGCAACGTCAGGCCGTGCCCCTGCTGATGGCGGAAGCCCCGCTGGTGGGAACGGGCATGGAGTCCGTCGTGGCGCGGGATTCGGGCGCGGCGATCAGCGCGCGCCGGACCGGCGTGGTCGATCAGGTGGACGCCACCCGTATCGTCATTCGTGCGACCGAAGAGACCGACCCGTCGAAGTCCGGTGTCGATATCTACAATCTGCGCAAGTTCCAGCGCTCGAACCAGAACACCTGCATCAACCAGCGGCCGTTGGTGCGTGTGGGCGACGCGATCCAGGTCGGCGAGATCATCGCCGACGGGCCCTCGACGGATCTGGGCGAGCTGGCGCTCGGCAAGAACGTGCTCGTCGCCTTCATGCCGTGGATGGGCTACAACTTCGAGGACTCCATCCTTATCTCCGAGCGCGTGGTTCGCGACGACGTATTCACCTCGATCCATATCGAGGAATTCGAAGTCATGGCGCGGGACACCAAGCTTGGGCCGGAGGAGATCACGCGCGACATTCCGAACGTCTCCGAAGAGGCTCTGAAGAATCTCGACGAGGCGGGGATTGTCTATATCGGCGCCGAAGTGCAGCCGGGCGACATACTGGTCGGCAAAATCACGCCGAAGGGCGAGAGCCCAATGACGCCGGAAGAGAAGCTGCTGCGCGCCATCTTCGGTGAGAAGGCGTCCGATGTGCGTGACACTTCGCTGAAGCTGCCGCCGGGCGTTGCCGGAACGGTCGTCGAGGTGCGGGTGTTCAACCGCCACGGCATCGAGAAGGACGAGCGCGCCATGGCGATCGAACGCGAAGAGATCGAGCGTCTCGCTAAGGACCGCGACGACGAAATGGGGATCCTGGACCGCAATGTGTTCACGCGGCTGCGCGACGTGCTGTTGCACAAGATCGTCGCCAAGGGTCCCAAGGCGGTCAAGAAGGACGCCAAGATCACCGAGGCCATGCTTGAGGAGATGCCCCGCAGCCAGTGGTGGGAGATCGCGCTCAAGAACGAAAAGGCGATGAGCGAAGTCGAGGCCATTGGCCGCCAGTACGACGACGCTAAGAAGCGCCTTGAGCAGCGCTTCGTGGACAAGGTCGACAAGCTGCAGCGCGGTGACGAGCTTCCGCCTGGCGTCATGAAGATGGTCAAGGTCTTCGTGGCCGTGAAGCGCAAGATTCAGCCCGGCGACAAGATGGCCGGCCGTCACGGCAATAAGGGTGTGATCTCTCAGATCGTGCCGGTCGAGGACATGCCCTATCTCGAGGACGGCACGGCCGTCGATATCGTGCTCAATCCGCTCGGCGTGCCGAGCCGCATGAATGTCGGTCAGATTCTCGAAACGCATCTCGGCTGGGCATGCCGCGGACTTGGCAAGAAAATCGGCGAGGCCTTGGAAGAGTATTACGAGTCCAGCAAGCCGAAGCCGCTGAAGGACATGCTCAAGACGATCTATGGCCCAGACAAGGCTGTGGCGGCGCTGGCTGACGATCAGCTTATCGATGTCGGTAAGAGCCTGCAGCCGGGCGTTCCGGTCGCGACGCCCGTCTTCGATGGCGCCCACGAATCCGATGTTTCGGACTTGCTGGAAATGGCAGGTTACGACCCATCGGGCCAGGTCACGCTCTACGACGGCCGCTCCGGCGAGCCGTTCGAGCGCAAGGTGACGGTGGGCTACATTTATATGCTGAAGCTGCATCACTTGGTGGACGACAAGATCCATGCCCGTTCGATCGGCCCGTACAGCCTTGTGACCCAGCAGCCGCTGGGCGGCAAGGCGCAGTTCGGCGGTCAACGCTTCGGTGAAATGGAGGTGTGGGCGCTCGAGGCTTACGGCGCTGCATACACGCTCCAGGAAATGCTGACAGTGAAGTCGGACGACGTCGCGGGCCGGACCAAGGTCTACGAGGCGATCGTCCGAGGCGACGACACGTTTGAGGCCGGTATCCCCGAATCGTTCAACGTGCTCGTCAAGGAAATGCGTGCATTGGGGCTAAATGTCGAACTGATGCAGCCCAAGCCGGACGAGGCGCAGCCGCATGCGATGCAGCTGCCCAAGCCGGCGGCGGAATAGGCGTCTAGCGCGGACGCTTCGACACACACCCGTTTCGGATAACCGAAGGGCGGCGGACCCGCCCATTTGGAGACAAGCAGAATGAACCAAGATCTCGCGAACCTGTTCAACCCGCAGACTCCGCAGCAGCACTTCGAACAGATCAAAATCGGTATTGCGAGCCCGGAAAAGATCCTGTCTTGGTCGTTCGGGGAGATCAAAAAGCCTGAGACGATCAACTACCGGACGTTCAAGCCTGAGCGCGACGGACTGTTCTGCGCGCGCATCTTTGGGCCAGTGAAGGACTACGAGTGCTTGTGCGGCAAGTACAAGCGCATGAAGTACAAGGGCGTCATCTGCGAGAAGTGCGGCGTCGAGGTCACACTGGCTAAGGTGCGCCGCGAGCGCATGGGCCATATCGAGCTTGCCGCGCCGGTCGCGCATATCTGGTTCTTGAAGTCGCTGCCGTCCCGGATCGGACTGCTTCTGGACATGACGCTGAAGGATCTCGAGCGGGTCCTGTATTTCGAGAACTACATCGTGCTGGAGCCGGGACTTACCTCGCTCAAGCCGTTGCAGCTTCTGGCCGAGGAAGAGTACATTCAGGCGCAGGACGATTTCGGCGAGGATTCCTTCACCGCCGGTATCGGCGCCGAGGCGATCCGCGAACTGCTCAAGGGTCTCGACCTAGAGAAGATCGCAGCGGACCTTCGTGTGGAGATTGCCGAGGCGACCACCGAGCTTAAGCCCAAGAAGCTGGCCAAGCGTTTGAAGGTGGTAGAGGCCTTTATCCAGTCTGGGAACCGCCCCGAATGGATGGTCCTCACCGTCGTGCCGGTCCTCCCGCCGGAGTTGCGCCCGCTGGTCCCGCTGGATGGCGGCCGGTTTGCGACTTCCGACCTTAACGACCTGTACCGCCGCGTCATCAACCGTAACAACCGTCTGAAGCGGCTCATGGAGCTGCGCGCGCCGGACATCATCATCCGGAACGAGAAGCGCATGCTGCAGGAGTCCGTCGACGCGCTGTTCGACAATGGCCGCCGTGGCCGTGTCATCACCGGCGCCAACAAGCGTCCGCTGAAGTCGCTGGCCGATATGCTCAAGGGCAAGCAGGGCCGGTTCCGTCAGAACCTGCTTGGCAAGCGTGTCGACTATTCGGGCCGTTCGGTCATCGTGGTCGGTCCCGAGCTGAAGCTGCATCAGTGCGGCCTGCCGAAGAAGATGGCGCTCGAGCTGTTCAAGCCGTTTATCTATTCGCGTCTGGACGCTAAGGGTCATGCCTCGACGGTCAAGCAAGCCAAGAAGCTGGTCGAGAAGGAGAAGCCGGAAGTCTGGGATATCCTCGACGAGGTCATCCGCGAACATCCGGTCATGCTGAACCGCGCGCCGACGCTCCATAGGTTGGGTATTCAGGCGTTCGAGCCTGTGCTCATCGAGGGCAAGGCCATTCAGCTGCATCCGCTCGTCTGCGCCGCCTTCAACGCCGACTTCGACGGCGACCAAATGGCCGTTCACGTGCCGCTGTCGCTGGAAGCCCAGCTCGAAGCGCGCGTGCTGATGATGTCGACCAACAACATCCTACACCCGGCCAACGGTTCGCCGATCATCGTGCCGTCTCAGGATATCGTGCTCGGCCTCTACTACCTGTCGCTTGTCATGGACAACGAGCCGGGCGAGGGGATGATCTTTGGCGATGTCGCCGAGATCCATCACGCGCTCGAAGCCGGCGCGGTCACCATGCATGCCAAGATCAAGGGCCGTTACATAACGAAGGATGAGAACGGTAACTGGGTCGCCTACATCTACGACACCACGCCTGGCCGGATGTTGCTGGGCGAGCTGTTGCCGCGTCGCGCGGAGGTCAGCTTCGACCAGGTCAACCAGCTTCTGACGAAGAAGGCGATCTCCAAGATGATCGATGTGGTCTACCGCCATTGCGGTCAGAAGGAGACGGTCATCTTCTGCGACAAGATCATGGGACTTGGTTTCCGCTACGCCTGCCGGGCTGGCATCTCCTTCGGCAAGGACGATATGGTGATCCCGGAGACCAAGGACGACATCATCCACAAGACGACCGAGCTCGTGCGCGAATACGAGCAGCAGTACAATGACGGTTTGATCACGCGTGGTGAGAAATACAACAAGGTGGTCGACACCTGGACCG
>NZ_JBAWCQ010000150.1:0-5205 GCF_049590335.1 Methyloceanibacter sp. | reverse complement strand
CGCAGCAATTGCCGCCGTAACTTTGCGCACTCGCAGGCGCTGCGCTTAGAGCATAAGCCCCAAATCCAAGCGCGGCTGCAATGGCAATGCGACTGGATGTTCTTGTCAGTCCCCCAAACATCTCCATAGTCCTTCCCCCGTTTTGTGGTTGTTTCTCTCGACACGTCCATCTCAGAAACGAGTCGCGGAAAACTCTCTGCTCTTATACGTCCTCGGGGCGCGAGGATAAATCGCGAAACCTCTGAACCGTGCCGATTTTGACTCTCTTGTGACATTTTGGTCTCGGTCTAACCAAAGCCTGCCAAACCGTACCGCGCGCGCTATCAAACGCTTAGGAAAGTCTTAACCCTAATAGACCGAGAAATATGGTCTTGAGCCGCTAACGGCGCGAGACGCACGGGGGGAAAGCATGAAATTCAAGGCATCAGGTGGGGACTTGGCGCAGGCTGGACAGGCCCGACAGGCCGTTTCGGCATCGGTTGAGTCGACTCTGGCGCAAATCTGCGGCAGTGCCGCGGACCGTGTTGCCCAAGCCCGCAAGGCTTTGCACAGCGACTCGCCGGATCCGGGCCAGGCCCTGGACCATCTCGACGCGGCGATCGCCTGCCTCAAGAGCCTCTCGGGCCGGGGCAAAGCGGCAGGTACCGAGACCGGAAATACCGTTCTCGCCTTCCCGCACGGCAGGACGCGACAGTCGGCCTAATTCTCTGCGCGCCAGAATGCTGGCTCGGCCTGAGACAGCCGCCCGCCGAGGCGAACGGGTCCAATGGCACGGGCGAGCCCCGTTTGATCGTCGACGTCGATGGCAACGCCGCAGACTGTGGCGTCCCCCTTTGACGGCGCAAAACGCCGCGAGGGGATCTTGCTCACAAACCGGCTGACCGGCTCGTCCTTGTCCATGCCCAGCACCGAGTCGAAATCCCCGCACATCCCTGCGTCGCTCAGATAGGCCGTCCCGCCGGTCAAAATCTGATGGTCGGCGGTCGGGACATGGGTGTGCGTGCCCACAACGGCCGTCGCACGCCCGTCGACAAAGTGGCCCAGCGCCTCCTTCTCCGACGTGGCCTCCGCGTGGAAATCGATGAAAATCGCATCGACGCCCGTCTTCAGCGGGCACGCCACGAGCGACTCGTCGATGGCGCGAAAAGGGTCGTCCAGGTCGCCCATGAACACGCGGCCCATGGCGTTGACGACCAAGACATCCGCGCCGTTGGCCGCCTTGAAGAGCCCCGCGCCCTTGCCCGGCGTGCCGGCCGGAAAGTTGAGCGGGCGCAGGAGACGATCGTAGCGTTCGATAAAGACGAGCGCCTCGCGCTGGTCCCAGACGTGATTGCCAGTGGTGACGACATCGGCGCCTGCATCCAGGAGCTCGTTGAGAATGGCCTCCGAAATCCCGAACCCGCCGGCGGCGTTCTCGCCATTGACGATGACGAAGTCCGCCGCATAGCGCTCCCGCAATTTGGGCAAGGCCTCAAGCACGGCCAGGCGCCCGGCGCGGCCGACCACGTCGCCTAGGAAGAGAAGCCGCATGAAGATGGGTGGTTTGAAGAGGGGTTGAGCATGCGGGGATCAATAAAGAATTGTGCCCCTGCCCGCCACCCCGCGCGCGGAAAATCCGGTCTTTTAGAGGCCATGCAGTCTTATCGCGTGGCCTTCAGCGGTGCGGCGGTGCCGGCGGTGCGGGCTTTGGCGGTGCGGGGGTTGGAAGGGCCGCGGTGGCCGTCGGAGCGCAGATCCCGGGTATCCCTACTTGCGTAGGTGGGCGCCGAGTGACAAAGACCACGATCTCCGTCAGGGTCAGCTCCCATAGGATCTTATAGGGCCCTGGAATCAATGCTCCTAACGCACCCCGCAGCCCGCCTTCTCTTCTATTATAGGGAGCCGGACGGCATGGGAATAGGGGCGAGGGAAATGATCTTTGCGCCTGCCTGCTCTGCTACCGGCCGTCGCCGGCGCGTTGACCCAACCGTGCGTTAAGCCCTTCGAGCCGGCCCGCCGCTTCGCCGATCTTGGCGAAGAGCTGCGTCTCGACCGATCGCGCATTTTGGTCGGATTCCAATTTTTCGCGGCGCGCGTCGGCCAGCTGCGCGCGCAGGTTCTCGACATCGGCCCGCAACGCCCAGAGCTCGTCGGTTACGACCAGCGAGGCCATGAGGATCAGGCGATCGTCACCAACTTGGCCGAAATTCCGCCGCATCTCGTCCACATGTGCCCCAATATACTCGGCCAGCTCCGTCAGATGTGCTTCTTCGCCCTCATTGCATTCCAGCCGGTACGTGCGGCTGTTTAGCGTGACAACGACTTGACCCATTTAATGCTCTCAGCCTCCTGCCAGCCCCTTGAGGACTTACCCCTGCATTGCCGGGGCCATGTCTTTCAACGCTCCCATAACGGCCTCAAGCCGGTCCGACACTTCCACATTCGCCGACTTGAGACGCCTGACACGGATGCGCTCAGCCTCGAGATCGGCCAAGAGCTGGTCGCGTTCCTCGGTCAAAAATTTGACCTGGTTTTGCAGCGCGGATAGTTCTTCGGGATCGGCCTTCGCGCCGTCCTCGGCCAAAACGCGGCCAAGGTGCCCCATAAGCGCATCCATCGCCGCGTCGAAGCGGGCAAGGGAGTCTGTCGGGTCCAAGTTCATTACGGTTTGTGGCATCACGTTCGCCCTCCCGACAGGCGTCCTCGAATCTCGCTAAAGCTAACCGCCTCAAGAGCCATGTTCCACATATGGATCAGTCGGCTGGCGAGACATGTGGTGACGCCATGTTCAAACGGAAACGGCGCGCCGACAACCCTCTTCTCACGTCACCCTGTGCAAAGTTTGACAGCCCCGCGACGCCTATGATTTGAGACAAGCCCCAGCGACCCCGCCCTCCTCAACCCCTGCCACCCCCGGCCCGCTCACCGAAAATGTCCAAATTCAAGCCCCGTTGCCGCCTGTATCTACAGGTAGCGACACCCTTCACCGCCCGGCTGGAATCGCAGCTTTCCCAGGCGCTTTCGGATGTTTCGCCCGCTTGCGTCCTGATCTGCGGCGCGGACGACCAACTCAAACCCGCAGCCCTCGACGGCCTGATCGACCTGGTGCAAGGGGCTGGCGCCGCCTGCCTGATCGAGAGCGCGATCGAGGCGTCCGCCGATCTTGGCGCGGACGGCATCCATATTGCCGCCGATCAAATTCTTTATGCAGAGGCTCGAAAGGCCCTTGGTGAGAGTGCCAATATCGGGGTTGGCTGCGGACTTGACCGGCACGAGGCCATGGCGCTGGCCGAATCAGGGGCGGACTATGTTGCCTTCGGCGCCCCCGGAAGCGGCGACTTCGAGGCGCTGTCAGACACGATCGCCTGGTGGTCGGAGATTTTCGTGGTCCCAAGCGTCGCCTGGGACATCACTGATATCGGCGCCGCGGAGCGCCTGACGGAACTCGGCGTCGACTTCATCGCGCCGCCCCGCACGATCTGGGACAGCGACGCCGCGCTCGACAGTCTACGTGACATGGATCGCGCGATCGGCAGCATTCGGAGGAACGCATGAGACATTTCCGCGCCAGTATTGTTGCTCTGGCGCTTATCGCCACAGCGCCTCCGAGCGCGGCTCATGCCGCCGAAAGCAAGGCCTATGCGGCCTTCGCGGCCGGGAAGTATCTCACTGCGCTCGATCTTGCGCAGAAAGAGGCCGAAACGGGCTCCAAGGAAGCCTACACGCTGATCGGCGAAATCTATTCGGAGGGACTTGGCGTACCCCAGGACTTTGCCAAGGCCGCGAATGCCTACGCCAAAGGCGCCGATCTGGGCGACACCAACGCGCAGCTCTCGCTCGGCCTCCTGACAGCCAAAGGGCGCGGCATCCGGAAGGATGCGCGCATCGCGGCCAACCTGTTTGAACAAGCCGCCAACGGTGGCAATCCCGCCGCCCAGTACAATCTGGCGCTGATTTATCTGCAAGGGCGCGGCCGGGATGCGGACCAGACCAAAGCGGCCGAGTGGATGACCAAGGCGGCCGAAAGCGGCAACATCCAAGCCCAATACGATCTTGGCGCATTCTACCAGTTCGGCCGCGGGGTGCCGCTTGATGCGAAGAAGGCCGCCGAATGGACTGGCAAGGCCGCCGACGCCGGCCTCTCCGCCGCGCAGGTCGAATACGCCACCATGCTGTTCAAGGGCCGCGGTGTGGAGAAGGACGAGGAGAAGGGCGCGAAGCTCTTTTACCTTGCGGCGGAAAAGGGCAACCCTGTCGCGCAGAACCGTGTCGCGCGTCTCCACGCCAATGGCCTCGTGTTCGAGCTCGACCTCGTCCAAGCCGCCAAATGGCACCTGCTCGCGCGGGAGGCCGGGGTCAGCGACTTTTCGCTCGACATCGTTCTGACCAAGCTCACCCCGGAGCAGCGGGTCGCCGCAGAACGCCTGGTCGACGCCTATGAGGGCGGGCGGATAACCGAGGACGAGGAGTCTGCGACAGCTCTGCCGAACCTGTCGGACGGTCCAGCTGCCGCTCCACAAGCCGCGCCCGCCCTTGACAGCGGCCAGCAGCCAAGTCTTAAAGCCCCAGCAAGTGCAGAGACGACAAGTCCGAAGCTTGCGCCCCCAGCACGCGCGAACGGCACGACGCGGCCAAAATCGTACCCTAAAGGGACCCAATGAAGATCAACGGCAACGAGATCAGGCCTGGCAACGTCATCACGCATAAGAATGGCCTTTGGGTCGCGGTGAAGACGCAGGCCGTGAAACCCGGCAAGGGTCCGGCTTATGCGCAGGTCGAACTGAAGAACCTCATCGACGGCAGCAAGCTCAACGAGCGTTTCCGCTCCTCCGAAACGGTCGAGCGCGTGCGCCTGGAGCAGCAGGATTACCAGTTCCTCTTTGCCGAAGGCGACATGCTGACCTTCATGGACCTGGAGTCGTACGACCAGATCCAGATCCCGCAGGATCTCTTGGAAGACCGCGCCGCCTTTCTGCAGGACGGCATGAAGGTGATGGTGGAAAGCCATGAGGGACGCCCCATCGGCGTTGCCCTGCCCGATCACGTCACGCTTGAAGTCGTCGAGGCCGATCCTGTTGTGAAGGGACAGACCGCTGCCTCCTCCTACAAGCCGGCGAAGCTCGAAAACGGCGTCCGCGTGATGGTGCCGCCCTTTGTCGAGGCAGGCGAGAAGATCGTGGTCGATACGAACGAACTGACTTACGTAAAACGCGGCGAGTAAGCCGC
>NZ_JBAWCQ010000149.1:0-1741 GCF_049590335.1 Methyloceanibacter sp. | reverse complement strand
GCGCTAACGCGGGACTCGGGCGGGACGGTGGGTTTGAGAAAGTATTGGCCTCCCCCCGGCATACTTGTTTGAAGGGAAGGACGATGTCAGCGATAAAAGCGGCTGGCTCAATCATTGGACGACTGGCAGCATTGATGATCACAGCGCTAGCTCTGGTTGGCTGTGACAGTTACCCCGTGAACTATAAGTATCGACTGACCTTGGAAGTCGAGGCCGATGGAAAGGTCCATACTGGCTCGAGTGTCGTTCACGTATGGGTTCGAGAGAATGCGGAATTCTGGGGCGGTATGGGTGGCGCCCACCGCGGGGCTGAACCGCCCCGGGTTTGTCGGAGGCTCCAACTCTTGAGAGACTGGAGCCATGAAGAATCGCAAGACATCCCCGAAGTACGCGCCTGAGGTGCGTGAGCGCGCCGTGCGCATGGTTTTCGATCATGCTGGCGAGTACCCGTCGCAGTGGGCGGCCATCGAGTCGGTTGCTGCCAAGATCGGCTGCGCGGCGCAGACGCTGCACAGCTGGGTGCGACAGGCAGAGCGCGATGCAGGCCAGCGTGCCGGTTTGACGACAGACGAACGTGAGCGGCTGAAGGCGCTGGAGCGGGAGAACCGAGAGCTGCGCCAGGCCAACGAGATCCTGCGCAAGGCGAGTGCGTATTTTGCGCAGGCGGAGCTCGACCGCCGACCGAAGTCATGACGGCCTTCATCGATGAGCACCGGTCAGCGTTCGGGGTCGAGCCGATCTGCAATGTGCTGCCGATCGCCCCGTCGACCTATTATGAGCACGCCCGCCGTCGCGAGCGCCCTGAGGCTGCACCGGATCGTGTCCGCCGAGATGCTCGATTGTGCCCCGAGATCCAAAGGGTTTTCGATGATAACTACCGCGTTTATGGCGCGCGCAAGGTCTGGCGGCAGCTCCTGCGTGAAGGGCACTCGGTGGCCCGATGCACCGTGGAGCGGTTGATGCGTTCGATGGGCTTGCAAGGCGTGATCCGTGGCAAACGGGTCCGCACGACAATTTCCGACAAGGCTGCGCCTTGCCCGCGCGACTACGTCAATCGGCAGTTTCAACCGCCACGTCCGAACCAACTCTGGGTATCGGACTTCACTTACGTCGCGACATGGCAGGGCTTCGTCTATGTGGCGTTCGTCATCGACGCCTACGCCCGCCGGATTGTCGGCTGGCGCGTCAGCCGGACGGCACACGCAGGCTTCGTGTTGGATGCCTTGGAGCAGGCTCTGCACGATCGTCGACCTGTCGGCGGCGGGCTGGTTCATCACTCCGATCGCGGCGTGCAGTACGTCTCGATCAAATACACTGAGCGCTTGGCCGAAGCCGGTCTCGTGCCGTCCGTCGGCAGCGTGGGCGATAGCTATGACTGTGATTGTGGTATTGCAGCTTGATGGCAGATCTCCTGGTCGTCGGCAATCGCGGAATGTACGGCCTTCAAAGGTATCTGTGGAGCAGCGTCCCTGACGCAGTTTCTCACCACGCGCCGTGCAGCGTCCTTATCGTTGATACACGGAGCAGGCGTTGAACGCCTTTCATCGCGCGTCACTGCGCCGGCAGCATCCCCAAGACCGTCACCAAGTTCTGAGTATAGCTCCGCAAGAGATTGTCCAGGAAAGAGCCACCGCTGAGGGCCGGAGAATACTGGCTCAGCGGCCGGATGGCCTGGAATCCGCAATCATGGGCGACGGAACCGGTCATGAAGCTGGCTTGACCCACGCGAGAGACGATTGCG
>NZ_JBAWCQ010000148.1:0-16471 GCF_049590335.1 Methyloceanibacter sp. | reverse complement strand
GATCCGGCCTACGCCGTGGGGCTGCTGCGGCATGCCGGCGCTTATTTCGGCGATGCCGAAGCACAGTATCGGCTCGGGCGGCTCTATCTGACCGGCACGGGCATCGAGAAGAACCCGACCATTGCTGCAAACTGGTTGACCATGGCCGCACGCAAGCAACACGCAGGCGCGCAGGCCGTGTTGGGCGAAATGCTCTGGCGCGGCGAAGGCGCCGCACAGCGGCAAGCGCAGGGGCTCGCTCTGCTCATGCTGGCGCGGCAGAACGTGCGTCAAACGAGCGACGACGCCAAATGGATCGTCGAGAGTCACGACAGGACGATCGCAATTGCGGACAGGGTTACGGTCGCCGATGCCGAAGCGCTTATGCCCGGACTGAGCGGTGCGCGCGGCACGGCCACGGCGGTGAGCATTCCGACCGCCCCCACGGCGACCCGCGCTGTCCCGGCAGCGCAGCAACCCTCGCTGTCCGCACGCTCCGAGCCGCGGCTCGGGCCGGTGGACCTGGTTCCGCCCGCCGCTATGGGACTGTCGGCCGGCTTCGGCACCTCGGAGTCCGGCATGGGCGACCTCCAGTAGCAGAGCCGGTTAACGCGCTTGCTCTTCTGACTTCCTGATTTTTTGCAGAGCCCTTGAGCTTGCTCTAGACCGCAAGCTCCATGACGACCGGTACATGATCGGACGGTTTCTCCCAACCGCGCGGTTCGGCGTCGATGTCGCAGGACACCAGCCTGTCGGCAGCCTGAGGCGAGAGCAGGAGATGATCGATCCGGATACCGTGGTTCTTCTGCCAGGCGCCCGCCTGATAGTCCCAAAAGGTGAATTGATGCGGTTCGTCGTGACAGGCGCGGAACGCATCGGTGAGGCCAAGATTGACCAGTTTTTGGTACTGCGCCCGCGTCTCCGGCCTGAATAGCGCATCGCTGATCCAGGCGGCCGGATCGTAGACATCCTCCGGCGTCGGGATGACGTTGTAATCCCCGGCGATCACAAACGGCTCTTCATAGGACAGGAGTTCCTTGACCCGCGCCTTGAGCCGCTCCATCCAGGCGAGCTTATAGGGGAACTTCTCGGAGTCCGTCGGGTTGCCGTTGGGCAAGTAGATATCCACGACGCGCACGACCCCGGACGGGACCGAGAACACGCCTTCGATATAGCGGGATTGCGCATCGTCCGGATCGCCGGGCAGGCCGCGAATCACCTCGTCGAAAGGCAGCTTCGACAGAATAGCCACGCCGTTGAAGCCTTTCTGGCCATGGACGGCGACGTTGTAGCCGAGCTCTTCGAAGATTTCGCTGGGGAAGCCTTCGTCCACGCTTTTGATTTCTTGGAAACAGGCGATGTCGGGCGAGGCCGCGCCGAGCCAGGTTTTTACCGTCTCGAGCCGGGCCTTGATGCCGTTGATATTCCAGGTCGCGATTTTCATGCAGCCACATAGCCATGCCCGAATGGGCGGGGCAACCGCGCGGGCACGGCGCAGGCCAGTTTTGCACTAGACCGAGAAGCTGGTCCCGCAGCCGCAGGCTGCCGTGGCGTTGGGATTGCTGATCTTGAATTGGGCGCCGATCAGTTCGTCGATGAAGTCGATCTCCGAACCAACGATAAAGGGGACGGAGGTCGGGTCGATGGCAACGGTGGCGCCGTCGCGCTCGATCAGCATGTCCTCGGGCGCCGCGCTCTGGATCAGGTCGAAGCGGTATTGGAAACCGGAACAACCGCCACCCTCGACGCTGACGCGGAAGAGCTCAGCGTTGCTGTCGGCCTTGACAAGTTCGACGATGCGCTTGGCGGCGCTCGGGCTTATGGTGATAGACGGCTCGCTCATCTTCGGTTAGCCAATCCTTTGTGACTTAATGATGGGAATGGCCAACGGCGTTGTCAATCGGCGAACCCGGGAAGAATGAGCATCTGCGGCAGCTAGCGGCAGCATGCGACGAGCCGGCGGGGACCGACGTTCCTGCAACCGACGCCCAGCTTGCGCCCTACGCCCAGGATGTGCGGCTCAGCCGGGGTCGGCGCATCGCGGAAGACCCAAGCACTATTCGCAGGCCATATGCGCGCGATCGCGACCGCATATTGCACTCGACCGCGTTTCGCCGTCTGAACCACAAGACCCAGGTTTTTATCTACCATGAGGGCGACCATTTCCGCTCGCGCCTGACGCACAGCCTGGAAGTCTCGCAAATCGCACGGAGTATCGCCCGGGCGCTCCGAGTCGACGAGGATTTGACCGAAGCGGTCGCGCTTGCCCACGACCTCGGCCATCCGCCGTTCGGGCACGCCGGTGAACGGGCGCTCGATGCCGCGATCGCCGAAGCGGGCGGCTTCGATCACAACGCCCAGTCCTTGCGTGTGGTGACGAAGCTTGAACGGATTTACGGCGGCTTCGATGGCTTGAACCTTACCTGGGAAACCCTGGAAGGGGTCGTCAAACACAACGGCCCGCTGGGCGGCGAGGGGGCGCCCGTCCCGGAGCCCACTCGGGACTATTGCGAGACGCATGATCTCGAGCTCGACAGCTTCGCCTCGGTCGAAGCCCAGATCGCCGCGCTGGCAGACGACATCGCCTACAATGCGCACGACATCGACGATGGTTATCGTGCCGGGTGCTTCTCATTTTCGGACCTTGCCGGCATCCCCCTGGCTGGACGCTATCTCGACCAGCTGGACGCAACCTATCGCGACCTCGAGCCGGCGCGCCGCCTATACGAGCTCAAACGGCGGCTGATCACCGCCATGGTCAACGATGTTCTCGAGGAAACACTGAAGCGCCTTGAGCAAGTGCCGTCCCAGAGCGCGGATGGCGTGCGGGCGGCCAATGGCGCTATGGTGGCGTTTTCCGGAGCCATGCGGGCTGAACTCCAGCAGCTCCGTAAGTTCTTGTTCGGGCAGGTCTATCGCCATCCGCGCGTGATGCGGATCATGGGCGATGCGGAGGATATCGTGGTCGGACTCTTTGACCGTTATGCGCGCGATCCTGGTGCACTGCCGCCGGAGTGGCGCGAGGAAGCGCGCGGGGGAGATCCGCGTGCCTCGGCCCGTCACGTGGCTGACTTCATTGCCGGGCAAACGGACCGCTACGCTATCGCCGAACACCGCCGCTTGTTTGACGCGACACCGGATTTGCGATAGTCGCGCCACATACCTTCCGGAGCATTCATGGACGTTTTTTCTGGGTTCCACGGCCACGTCTTGGCGGCCGTTCAGCAACTGAAACACGATGGCGTCGTGCCGAAAGATGCGAAGGTGGATGGGATCGCGCTGAGCGCGCCCAAGGATGCCGGCCATGGGGACCTTGCCACCAATGCCGCCATGCTGCTGGCGAAGCCGGCGAAGATGCCCCCCCGCGCGCTGGCCGAGCGCATCGTGCCTTTGCTCGCCTCGGACCCTTTCGTCGAGAACGTGGAGATCGCCGGGCCCGGCTTTATCAACCTCACCCTGAGACAGGCCTTTTGGCCCAGCGTGCTGCGGATGGTGCTGGAACAGGGAGGCGCGTTCGGCCGCAGCGCCATTGGCAAGGGGGAGGCGGTCAACGTGGAGTATGTCTCCGCCAATCCAACGGGCCCGATGCATGTGGGCCATTGCCGCGGCGCGGTGTTCGGCGATGCGCTGGCTAATCTTCTCGCCTTCGCAGGGCACGACGTGACGCGTGAGTACTACGTCAACGACGCTGGGGCGCAGGTGGACGTCCTCGCGCGCTCCGCGTTCCTGCGCTACCGGGAGGCGCTGGGTGAAGACATTGGGGAGATCCCCGAAGGGCTCTATCCAGGCGATTATCTGAAATCGGTGGGCGAGAACCTTGCGAGCAATCACGGGCGCGATTTGCTGGACATGCCCGAGGCCGAATGGCTCCCGGCGGTGCGCGGTGTCGCCCTGAGAGCCATGCTCGGCATGATCGAGGACGATCTGGCCCAACTCGACATCCGCCATGACGTATTTTTCTCCGAACGTTCGATGATGGAAGGGGAGGACGAGGTCGCCGAGATCATTGCTAATCTGAAATCGAAGGGGTTGGTCTATGAGGGGCGTTTGCCGCCACCCAAGGGCAAGCTGGACGAGGACTGGGAAGACCGGATCCAGCTTCTCTTCCGCGCCAGCGAGTTCGGAGACGATCAGGATCGCCCCCTGGTCAAAGCCGATGGCTCGTACACTTATTTTGCTGCAGATATTGCCTATCACTTCGACAAGTTCAGACGCGGCTTTAAGTCGATGATCGACATCTGGGGGGCCGACCATAGTGGGCATATCAAGCGCATGCAGGCCGCCCTCAAGGCGCTCACCGACGGTGTCGGCGATCTCGACGTTAAGATTTGCCAGCTTGTTCGGTTGTTCAGGTCGGGCGAGCCTGTAAAGATGTCCAAGCGTGCGGGGACGTTTGTGACACTGCGGGAGGTCGTGGACGAGGTCGGGGCAGGCCCGGTCCGGTTCATGATGCTCTACCGGAAAAACGATGCGCCGCTCGATTTCGACTTCGCCAAAGTCACCGAGCAGTCGCGGGACAACCCAGTGTTTTATGTCCAATACGCGCACGCGCGGGCGAGTTCGGTCCTGCGGAATGTTGCCGAGGCATTTCCCGACCTTGCGTTGGAGGGGGAACAATTGGCATCAGCTGATCTCGATCGGTTGAACGATGAGGGCGACCTCGCGCTGATCAAGCGCATGGCCCAGTTTCCCCGTATTGTGGAGGCTGCAGCTCAAGCACATGAGCCCCATCGCATCGCGTTCTATCTTTACGATCTTGCCGGAGACTTCCATGGTCTTTGGAACAGAGGCAAAGACTTGCCACAATTACGTTTTATTCACCAAACTGACCGAGAGTTAACCCGTGCTCGTGTTGCGCTGGTGGTAGCCACACAGCAGATCTTGGCGTTGGGATTGGGGATCCTCGGCGTTCATGCAGTGCACGAGCTGCACTAGCTGAACTTGAGAACGCGGGGATAGTTCGAGGGCAGTAACCATGTACGCGCAAGATAGTAGGTTCGGCGGTCGAAATGCCGGACCTTCTGTATTCGATTAAAACTTCGCCTAAGGCGTTAACGCGCAAGGGCAGAACGCGGCAAGCACGTCTGGGGTTCCATCGTGGGGGACAGGCCAGGCAAACACCGGAAACAGTGAGGTACCTCGATGGTTCAGGGAGCCGGCCGACCAGGTCAGCCAAATCCAGGACAGCAATCCATTTTTGGAAATGGCGGTCCTTCGTTTGCGCAGATGCCGTCCTTCAACCCGTTGACACGCGGCGGTCAGAATCCCGCAGCCCCCGCCGCGCCGCAGCCAGCTCCGGCAGTGTTCAGTCCTCAGCCAAAGGCTTACGCCGATCCCGCCTTGCATCATCCTCATCCCGCACAGCCTCAGGATCCTCATCCCGCACAGCCTCAGGCCCCGCAGCCTCAAGCTCCACAGCCTCAGGCGTATGCCGGTGGTCAGGATTTACACTCTCAGCCACAAGGTCAGCCGCAGCCCCAGGCTTACGCGACGCCCGCAACCCCGCAGGCCGTCGCGCCCAACCGCACGCTTCCGGAATTCGGTGCCGTTGACCCCGGCTTCCCGGATTCGATTTTCGGCGACGTGAAGCTTGGCGCAGGGCTCGAGGACCACACTGCACCGCTGGCGGATGAGCCGGCGGCGGATGCCAGTTTCCCGGACGAGGACGCATCGTTCCTCGAACCCGCGGCCCCAGCGGCCGCTTATCAAGCCGCACCGGCAGCCTCTCAGCCCGAGGCCTATGCGCCGCCGCAGCCTCAAGACTTTGCGGCTCAGCAGCCCGAGGCCTATGCGCCGCCGCAGGCGGAAGCCTATGCGGGCCAGCCGATGCCCGGTGCCGACGATCCGGCCATGTACGCGCCGCAACCCCAGCAGCAAGGGGTTCCTTACGGCCACGTTCCACCGAGCGATCCGAGCCGGCAATTGCAGACCCTCGATCCCAATTACGCCCAGCCGCCGCAGATTGCGCTTGGCGATCCGCGCGCCGGAATGCAGCCGGCCCCGCAGGACTTTCTTTACGACGGCAGCGATGCCGATTTCGTGGATGCGAGCGTTGCCGCCTCCCAGGGCGGCCTCAAGTCCAAGGTTATGGGAACGCTCAAGGGCCGCAGCACCGTGATGGTTGCCAGCGCGCTTTTGGGGGCCATTGCCCTTGGTGGGGCCCTTGCTTACGCTTATAAGCAGAGCGGCGGCGGTATCGGCAGTGGCGATGCGCCGATCGTGACGGCGGACGCATCCCCGGTGAAAGCCGCCCCGGACTCGCCGGGCGGCAAAGAGTTTCCCAACAAGAACAAGCTGATCTACGACCGCCTGACGAACGGGGCGACGCCGCAGGCCGAGCGCCTTGTGCCACGCCAGGAAGATGTGGCCGTGCCTGCTATGCCGCCGGCCACCGCCACGGCAGGATTGCCCGGCGCCGTCGCCACCACCGATGCTGTGGGCGAGGATGGCGGACCACGTAAGGTCAAGACCATGGTTGTCCGTCCGGACGGATCCATGGAAGGCGCTGCGGCCATGGCCAATGAGGCAGCCGCGGGCGCGACATCCCAGGCGAACAGCATGATGGCGCAGCCGAATATGATGCCGGTCCCCGCAATCCAGCAGGCAGCCGGCGGGGAGCAAGTGGCCGTCGCTGCACCGGCTGCCGCCGCTGCGCCAACAGCCGCCGCCTCGAGCGCCTATGTCGTTCAGCTTGGCTCCAGCAAGAGCCAGACCGACGCTCTGGCCAACTTCGCCGATGCGCAGCAGAAATATCCGAGCCTGCTCGGCAATTATCAGCCGCTTGTCCGCAAGACCGATCTCGGACCAAAGGGCACTTGGTACCGGCTTCAGGTTGGGCCCATGTCGGACAAGGATGCAGCCTACAAGCTGTGTGGTCAGCTGAAGTCCAAGGGCCATGGCGATTGCCTGGTGATGGCGCAATAAATCGGTCATACGCCGCTTGACCGAGACGCGTCCTGGGGCTAGCCCCAGGGCATGCCATTCAAAGCCTTCATCTCCGGTTGTGCGACGACGGCGTTGACCAAGGCCGAGCGTGATCTCTTCGCCGAAGAGCGTCCCTGCGGCCTTATTCTCTTCGCCAGAAACGTCAATAACCCGGGCCAGGTCCAAGCCCTCGTCTCAGACTTCAAATCGGCTGTGGGGATCGACGACGTCCTCATTCTGGTCGACCAGGAAGGTGGACGCGTCCAGCGGCTGCGGCCGCCATACTGGCGCGCCATGCCGCCGGCGCGGTGCTTCGGTGACCTCTACGCGCGGGATAAAGAGGCCGGCAAGCGTGCGGCGTTCGCCGCGTCTCGTCTCATGGCGTCTGAGCTATACGATCTGGGGATCAACGTGGATTGCACGCCCTGTATCGACGTGCCTCAGGAGGGCGCTCACGACATCATCGGCGACCGCGCCTTTTCCACAGATCCGGACGCCGTCGGCGTCCTCGGCCGTGCGGTGATGGACGGGATACTCGCAGGGGGCGTCCTGCCGGTGATCAAGCATGTTCCGGGGCATGGCCGGGCCATGGCCGACAGCCATAAGTCGTTGCCGCACATCGATGTTTCCAAGGAGTCCTTAGAGGAGGTCGACTTCCGGCCGTTCCATGCCTTGCGGGATGCGCCTTTGGCGATGACGGCGCATGTGCTGTTGCCGGCCTATGACGAGCAGAGTCCCGCGACGCTGTCTCCGGCTATAATGAAGGAACTGATTCGCGGTCAATTGGGGCTAACCGGTTTGATTATGACGGACGACATCGGCATGAAGGCACTTTCGGGCACTCCAGGAGATTTGACCCGCGCGGTGATTGCTGGCGGCTGCGATGTGGCGCTGCATTGCAGCGGCAAGTTCGACGAGATGGTCGATGTCGCCGGTGCCGCGCCGGAGCTCGCCGGTGTCTCCCTGAAGCGGTTCGACAGCGCGTTGGCATGCCTTGCCGCCCCCAAGCCCTTCGACGAGACCGAGGCGCTCGCGCTCGTCAGTGAGGCGGCCGAGACGCTGGTGGCGCAGGTGGGGCCGGACCCAACGGTGCAGACATGACCGACGACGGCAAAACCGAGAAGACCGACAGCCAGGAGGCCGAGCTTGCTGCGCCTCTGGACGCTGTGCCGGCCGAGCCCGCCCCGGAATCTGGTGCGCGGAATGGCGCGGACGCCGCGTGGGAAGCCGCTACCGAGCGAGACGCCGACGAGGACGAAAAACTCTGCGTGGATGTCGAGGGGTTCGAAGGACCGCTCGACCTTCTTCTGGCCATGGCACGCACGCAGAAGGTGGATATCGCCAAGATCTCCGTTCTGGCGCTCGCGAAGCAATATCTTGAGTTTATCGAGGAGGCGAAGCGGCTGCGCCTTGAGCTGGCCGCCGACTATCTCGTGATGGCCGCCTGGCTGACTTTCCTGAAATCGAAGCTTCTGCTGCCGCCCGAGCCGTCGGACGAGGACGAACCATCGGGCGAGGAACTCGCGGCCATGCTGGCCTTCCGTCTGCAGCGTCTGGATGCGATGCGGGACGCGGCGGCGCAGTTGATGACGCGCAAGCGCCTCGGGCGCGATGTATTTCCCCGTGGCGAGCCCGAGCCTATTCGGGTCTCGCGGACGAGCGTTTATGACGCCAATGTCTACGACCTCCTGAAGGCTTATGCCCAACAGCGCCAGCGCAACTCGGTGCGCACGCTGTATATGGAGAAGCGCACGGTCTGGTCTCTGAAGGAAGCGCGCTCGGAATTGGAACGCCTCTTGGGCATAGCCTGCGAATGGGCGCCGCTCGATCAGATCCTGGCGGAGTTCTTGGTCGAGCCCGAGATCAGGCGGACTGCGCTCGCATCGAGCTTCACCGCCACGTTGGAAATGACACGCGAGGGCGCGGTGGAAATTCGCCAGGCGAAGTCCTTTGCACCGCTCCTGGTCCGCCGCCGGAGTGCGGCTACGCAGTGAGTGGCTCGTCAGAGCCGTTGGGTCGAAGTTGTTGGAGTTTGGGTAACGAGGGTCAGCGTCGACGAAATTCAAAATTGCGAGGGGTGCGCTATGCCGAAGCCCAAAATGTCGCCATTAAAGTCCACTCGGATGAAGCGAGAGGGCACCGGGCCGAAATCCTCCGAGGAGGGCGCTCCAACGCTCGCGGAGGTTTTAAACGGTCTTTCGGACTTCGCGCAAAGCGTCGGTGAAGGCGAAGTGGCGCTGGCGCAGCTCGATGAGGTTTTGAAGACGGTCGCGCGGGATTCCACGAATGTGTTGCACGCGAAGGCGGAAAAGACGGTGATAACAAAAGGTGCGGGGCTGCAAATGTCGGCTGAACAGGCGGAAAGGGTAGTTGAGGTCACGGCAGAAAGGGAAGAGCAAGGCGCGGATGCGCCGATGCTACCGCTGCCGTCCAATGTGATGGCGCTTCCATCGGCGGACCGGCGGGAGAAGCTGCGCATCATCGAAGCCCTTCTGTTCGCGGCTCCGGCCCCTCTGAAAGAGGCAGAACTTGCCCTGCACTTTGGGGCGGACGAGGATGTTCAAGCGCTCCTGGAGGAGCTGCAGGGCCTGTATGCGGGCCGTGGCGTTAATCTCGTGCGCGTGGCCGGAAGGTGGGCCTTCCGCACCGCCGACGACCTATCCTATCTCCTGGAGCGCCAGGCCGTCGCGCAGCGGCGCTTGTCGCGCGCGGCGCTGGAGACCTTGGCGATTATTGCCTATCACCAGCCGGTAACGCGGGCCGAAATCGAAGAAATCCGAGGTGTTTCGACCTCCAAGGGAACGTTGGACGTGCTGCTGGAGACCGGCTGGGTCAAGCTTAGAGGCCGCCGCCGTGCGCCCGGGCGCCCGGTCACCTATGGGACCACCCTGGAGTTCCTGGAGCACTTCGGCTTCGAGCAAATTCAGGACCTTCCGGGCTTGCGGGAACTTAAGGGCGCGGGGCTTTTGGATTCGAACCTACCGCCGGGATTTGCGATGCCAAGTCCGGACGATGCCGTCGAACTGCGGGAGGATGAGGACCCGCTTGAGGACGAGCAGGCCGATGAACTTCTGGGTGCCGACGACGATGATGTGCTTGCGGAGTCCGAGCCGAGCGAGCCGGAGAAGCAAAGCGAGTAAAGTCCGTCCGGTTCGGCAGGCGCCCGCGGTTCTGTGAAGCGTTGCGCTGAGGCAGCCCCGTCGCGTAAGACCATTGTGATGCTCAAAGTTTTCAAGGCGCGGGCTGGCGGTAACGGATCCGGCCGGTCCCGGAGCGGACGCGGCAAGGCCGCTGTCACCTTCGCGGCCCGCTTGGCTGTGGATGGCGTCTCCCGCCGCTATGACCAGACCCTCGCGCTCGATGATGTTTCTCTTGAGGTGGAGCCGGGCAAGATACTGTGTTTGCTCGGGCCGTCCGGCTGCGGGAAAACAACCCTGCTGCGCATCATTGCCGGGGTTGAGGCGCCGAGCAGCGGTTCCGTGCTGATCGATGGCCAGGAAGTGGCCGGTCCCAATCGCTTCGTGCCGCCGGAAAAACGCGGCGTCGGGCTGATGTTTCAGGACTTCGCCCTGTTTCCCCATCTCACGATCCTGGACAATGTCGCCTTCGGCCTCCGTTCGCTTACGAAGCAGCAGGCGCAAGCCGAAGCTTACGCGGCCCTAGAGCGGGTCGGTCTTGGTGATTACGAACGCGACTACCCGCACATTCTCTCCGGCGGTCAGCAGCAGCGTGTGGCGCTTGCGCGGGCCATCGCCCCGCGTCCTGGCATCGTGTTGATGGATGAGCCGTTCTCCGGCCTCGACTCGCAATTGCGGGAGAGCATGCGTGAAGAGACGTTGGCCATTATCCGGGAGTCGCGGGCGACATGCATTGTCGTGACACACGATTCGGAGGAGGCCATGCGCATGGGCGACGTGATCGCCTTGATGCGCGATGGTCGTGTGGTGCAGACCGGCCCGGCGCCGGAGCTTTACCGCACCCCCAAGGACCTCTTTGCCGCGCGGACGTTTTCGGACCTCAATGAGCTGCCGGCGCGTGTTCAGGGCGGCAGGGCTGAGACGGCGCTCGGGACGTTTGCCGCCAGCGATTTCGTCGACGGCACGGAGGTGATCGTCTGCGTGCGGCAGGGCGGAATTCGTCTTTTGAAACCCGGGGAGGGAACCCTGGGGCGCGTTTTGGATACGCGCTTTCTGGGCGATGTTGGTCTCCTGGAGATCGCTGTGGAAGGGCATGAAGGTCCCATTCTGGCGCGTGTGCGCGCGGCGGACATGCCGGTGCGCGGCGACGAACTCGGTGTGGGCGTCGACGAGGGCGGCGTACTCGTGTTCCCGGCGCGTAACGACTAAAAGGCGCACGCAGTTTGGCAGGCCCTGCGCTTGCGGTTCGGTGTTCTTTGCTGCCATAGTGCGGCCAAATCGTTGAAACGAATGGCGTCATCTCCGCTGCGGAGAGAGGCCATGGAGGTCGATCATGGGACCAAGTTGGTGGCAAATTCTGGTTGTGCTGCTTCTGTTCGTGCTGCTGTTCGGCCGGGGCAAGATCTCTGATCTCATGGGCGACGTGGCCAAGGGCATCAAGAGCTTCAAGTCCGGTATGGCCGATGAGGACGAGGATGTGGCGGACGCCAAGGTCATTCAACACGAGACCCCGGTACCGCCGTCGAAGTCGCACAAGACTGAAAACCAGAAATCAAGCTAGGCGCGTAAGTGCCGCGAGGCCCGTTCGGTTCGCGCGCTCTCTCGCGACATGTTTTTCAAGCCCATGCTGGACATCGGATGGTCGGAACTTTTGGTGGTGGTCATAGTGGCGATCGTGGTGGTCGGCCCGAAGGATCTGCCCAAGCTTATGCGCACGATCGGCTTCTATGCCGGCAAGGCGCGCCGCATGGCCGCGGACTTCCAGCGCCAATTCAATGAGGTCCTTGCCGAGAGCGAAGCCGAGGACGTGCGGATGAACCTTGAGGCGATCCGCGCCAATATGGGGCCCGCACCGGATCTGAACCAGCCCATCGGCAAACCGTTGATGACGGGACCTGCGGCTTCTCCCGCACCCGAATTCGTCGAGCCGCCTCAATCCGACGTGACGGAACCTCCGTTGCCCACGCCGCAGAAGGTGTCGCGCGCCAAGCCAACTCGGAAGCATGCCAAGACGACGATAAAAAAAACGCCTGCCAAGAAGGCTACGGCGAAAAAGACGGCGGCCAAAAAGTCGCCCGCAAAGAGGAGGTCCCGGAAGACCAACGGGGCTGCCGGGGCACCCAGCAACGGCGAGCCGAAACCTTGAGAGTCGACGAAGACATCGACACATCCAAGGCGCCACTCATCGATCATCTGATCGAGCTGAGAAAGCGGCTTCTATGGGCGCTGGCCGCGACGTTGGTCGCCTTCATCGTCTGCTTTTGGTTCGCAAAGCCCATCTACAATCTGCTGTTGTGGCCCTATCGCGTGGCGGCCGGCGTTGATGCACCGATCGAGCTGATCTATACGGCGCCGCAGGAGTTCTTTTTCACCCAGGTCAAGCTCGCCCTCTTCGGCGCGGTGTTCATCGCCTTCCCGGTGATCGCCACCCAGCTCTATATGTTCGTGGCGCCAGGCCTTTATCGCAACGAGCGCAAGGCGTTTCTGCCGTTCCTGTTCGCAACGCCCATCCTGTTTCTGATCGGAGCCGCGCTCGTCTATTTCGTCGCCATGCCGCTCGCCATGCGGTTCTTCCTGTCGATGCAGGAGACGGGCGACAGCGGGGTCCAGATTCTACTCACGGCGAAGGTGAGCGAATATCTGTCCCTGATCATGATGCTGATCATCGGCTTCGGCATCTGCTTTCAGTTGCCGGTCCTGCTCACACTCCTGGCGCGGGCAGGCCTGGTCACTGCGAAGACGCTGAAACACTACCGGCGCCACGCCATTCTCGGCGTGTTCGTGGCGGCCGCGGTGCTGACCCCGCCGGATCCGGTCAGCCAGCTGGCGCTGGCGCTGCCGACGCTGCTTCTCTACGAGATCTCTATTTTCGCCGTGCGCCTGGTGGAGAAGAAGCGTGCTGCCGCGGCTCCCTCGGCAGCGCCGTCGTCGTAAGGGCGTCACTTGCCCATAAGTCCGGCTGACAAGGGCCGGTTCCCGTCTTATACGGGGGCGGCAGACAGAACGAGCCGACCATCGGCTAGCCGATCACCGGAAAGAGAATTCATCCGTGCTTGACGTTAAATGGATACGCGAGAACCCCGATGCCTTCGTGGCGGGGCTTGAGAAGCGCGGCTTCGAGCCGGCGCCCGCCGAGATTTTGAATCAGATACTCACGCTGGATGCGCAACGCCGCGAAACGATTCAGCAATTGCAGGATCTGCAGGCGCGCCGCAACGCCGCATCGAAAGACATAGGCGAGGCCAAGAAGAACAAGGACGAGGCCGAGGCGCAGCGTCTCTTGGACGAGGTGGCCGGGTTCAAAGAGACGATCCAGAAGGGCAAGGAGGACGAGCGCACTCAGGACCAGGCCTTGGGCGATCTTCTTGCGGGCATCCCCAATATCCCGGCCGAGGGCGTGCCTGTCGGGCCCGACGAGAGCGCCAATGTAGAGCTGCGCAAAGTCGGCGAGATCCCGAGCTTCGATTTTTCCCCAAAGCAACATTTCGAACTCGGTGAGGCGCTCGGCCTCATGGACTTCGAAACGGCGTCAAAGCTTTCAGGTTCCCGCTTCGTGGTGCTGAAGGGTTCACTTGCTCGGCTAGAACGTGCGCTTGCCCAATTCATGCTCGATCTGCACACGACTGAGCACGGCTACACGGAAGTGAATCCGCCGCTGCTCGTGCGCGACGACACCATGTTTGGCACAGCGCAGTTGCCGAAGTTTGAAGAGGACCAGTTTCCTGCAGGAGAGGGGTTCTGGCTCATCCCCACCGCCGAAGTGCCGCTCACCAATTTGGTGCGTGAGTCGATCCAAGAAGAGGTGAGCCTCCCGATGCGGGTGACGGCGGGCACGCCGTGCTTCCGGGCCGAAGCAGGGGCGGCCGGCCGCGACACGCGCGGCATGATCCGCCAGCACCAGTTCACCAAGGTGGAGTTGGTCTCAGTCACTACGCCGGAACAATCCGGCGAAGAACATGAGCGCATGACGGGTTGCGCCGAGACCGTGCTGCAAAAGCTCGGTCTGCCCTATCGCGTGGTGGTGCTCGCAACCGGCGACATGGGCTTCGCCGCGCAGAAGACCTACGACATCGAGGTCTGGCTGCCGGGGCAGGACACGTACCGGGAAATCTCCTCCTGCTCGGTCTGCGGTGACTTCCAGGCTCGCCGCATGAATGCGCGCTACCGGCGGACCGACGCGAAAGCGCCGCGACTGGTGCATACCTTGAACGGCTCGGGCGTCGCTGTGGGGCGCGCGCTCATCGCTGTGCTCGAAAACTACCAAGAAGCCGACGGCAGCGTGCGCGTTCCCGAAGCGCTCCAGCCGTATATGGGCGGCCTCACCAGAATCGAAGCGTCGGCCTGAATCAAACTCCCAGCTGGGCGGACAAACCACCGGAAACGACTCGAGAAGATGCGCATCCTGATCACCAATGACGATGGTATCGAAGCCGCCGGTCTCGACGTGCTGGAAAAGATCGCGACGGACCTCACCGATGATGTCTGGGTCGTCGGACCCGAGACGGACAATAGCGGGGCCTCGCACTCGCTGACCCTCGCAGAGCCTTTGCGCATGCGTGAGATTGGCAAGCGGCGCTATGCGGTGAAAGGGACGCCGACAGACTGCGTGATCATGGGGGTACGCTATCTCCTGAAGGACGAGCCGCCGGACCTAGTCCTGTCGGGCGTCAATCGGGGCCAGAATCTCGCCGACGACGTGAACTATTCAGGCACGGTCGCAGGCGCCATCGAGGGATCGCTTCTAGGCATTCCCTCCATCGCGATGAGCCAAGCTATCAGCAATTACGACCACGGTGTTCCGCCCTGGGATACGCCCATGGTCCATGGCGCGGACCTGGTGCGGAAGCTGCTCGCCGCCGGCTGGCCAACTGGCTCGGTCATCAACGTGAACTTCCCCGACTGCCACCCCGATCAGGTGAAGGGCGTGGCGGCCACTGTTCAGGGCTTCCGCGATACCGAGCTGCTCGACATCGACGACCGCATGGATACGCGTGGCAAAGCCTATTACTGGATCGGGATCACCAAGCGCGGTCCCAATCCGCCGAAAGGCTCGGACCTGTGGGCGGTGCGCGCCAATCTAATCTCCGTCACGCCGCTGTGCCTGGATTTCACCGACCACGGCGCCCTCCCGGATCTGGCTTCCGTCATGGAAGAAAAGGACAAATAGTCCTTGCCGGACCTTATTAGTCCCTAACTTGGATTATGAGAATCGGCTGATACTGTCCTTTAGCCCCATCCGGGGAGGAGGTGGACGCTGGTGGAGGACGCGGAAAATCAGATCGGGCTGATCATGCAGCTCCGGCGCCGCGGGATTCGCGACGCTGACGTGTTGCGCGCCATCGAGCGGATTCCGCGCGAGCTGTTCGTGGACGACGCTTTCTCCGAGCACGCCTATCAGGACATCGCTCTGCCCATCGAATGCGGACAGACCATCTCGCAGCCCTTTGTCGTGGCGACCATGACCGAGAAGCTCGATCTGAAGCCGACCCATAAGGTCCTCGAGATCGGAACCGGGTCGGGCTACCAGGCCGCGATCCTGTCGCAGCTCTGCCGCCGGGTCTACTCCGTCGAACGTTGGCGCGAGCTCCAGAAGGCGGCCGAGGCGCGGCTCGCCAGGCTGAAGATCGCCAACGTCACCACCATCATCGGCGATGGCTGGCTGGGATGGCCGCCCCAGGCCCCGTTCGATCGTATCATCGTGACGGCCGCGGCACTCGATGCGCCTGCCGCCTTGCTCGATCAGCTGAGGGAGAGTGGCCGGATGATCATTCCGCTTGGAGAGACGCGCGATACCCAATCGCTCGTGCAGATCGACAAGACCCCCGACGGGCTTGTCGAGACACCGCTTCTGCCCGTGCGCTTCGTGCCGCTGGTGCATGGACGCGTGAAACGCGACTGATCCGAACTTTCCCGAATCGCGAACCGGTTCCTTAAAGCGTTGTTTACCCGCGCCGCGCTTAACTACCCAAATTGAGTATTGCGTGGGGGCCAGCGATAATGCGCGTGGCATATGGGCCGGAACTCATCCGGGGAATTTCGTGCGCCGTTTTGGCACTGAGTACAGCGTTTGGCGTCGCAGGCTGTAGCGACGATTCCACGCGCTTCAACTATCCGACGCTCGGCATGGCCGACACCGGAGTCGGCGCAGCCGACTATTCGACCACGTCATCCCTACCGCCCCAAGGTGGCTACAACGGCACCGAGCCACAGCGCTCGGCAAATTACAAAGCGAGCCAGACACGCTATTACGGGTCGCAAGCCGCGACGCCGCCAGTCGCACCCAGTCAGTCTTATGCCTCCGGTCCCCGTGTGACCGTGCAACAGGGGGATACGCTGAGCAGCCTGTCGCAGCGTTATGGCGTCCCGATCGGGACGATCCAGACCGCCAATAATCTTGCCGATGCCCGGCTGAGACACGGTCAGGTCTTGGT
>NZ_JBAWCQ010000147.1:0-2581 GCF_049590335.1 Methyloceanibacter sp. | reverse complement strand
CCTCCGTCATGAGCGCGATCGTGATGGGGAGTTCCCGCGGAATGAGCGTCAGCGCTACATAGGGCAGAATGGGTTTCCGCAACAGCCGCACAGCGGACGTGAACGGTTGCGGATAGGCCGGTGCATTCATCAACACCAGGCGCCTAAGGCGGTTAGCCCGGATCATGCATCAGAAGTAGGCACAAGTCGCGTGATCTGACGCGCGCACGTGGTCGTTCGGCCCGGTCGGGTCGTTTTGGGCAACTCGCTGTGCAACGCGTTTGGGGTTGGTCGGCCTCGTTCGGCGGCGGTTGGGGCGCGCATGCCCCACGCATCATGGTCCCGACGGCAAGAGCCCAAGGGCAATCGTGCGGAAAAGGGTTTTCTCGACACAGCTCGATGGCAGATGCACGCGGATACGGCGGCCATGCTCAATGACGCGTGCGGCGATCTTCAAGAGCCGCAGGCGGAGCGTGTTGAACTCGCACCTTGCGAGCCCGTGGCCTTGCGGGATCTGGGCGCGTACGGTGTGCATCAGCCAGAACGCCGCCGAATGGAGCGTCAAGCGGACTTGATTGGCTGTCGCCGAATGGCATGACGTGCGATCCGACGCGAGTTGGGCCTTGTGCAGTTTGATCAGGTTCTCGGCTTGGCCGCGCTGGCAGTAGACGCCCTCGTAGAGGCGCTCGGGATCACCATCGAGCGACGTCACGACGTAGCGCACGTCGATCTTCTGGCGCATCGCTTGCGGATCTTCCGGCGTCGGGTCTGGATGCATCGAAGCCTCGATGCGCGCAATCACGCGGCGCGGCGTCTGCCAGCTTCCCGCCTTGTATTCGAGCGCCTTGTAGCACCGCGATTTCGGCGCCTCCGACAGCGCATGCCAGAAGCGCAGATGGTCCGCCGCCTCGGCGACCAGGGCATCGAGCACGCTGTTGCCCGCGAAGCCGAAGATGTAGCCAACGCCGTTTTCATCGCACCACTCCATTGCCTCGGCGCGCCCATAGTGACTGTCGCCGCGCCATACGATGTTCGCCTTTTCCCACGTCTTCAGAATGCGCTTCGTCAGATGCTTGATCACCGTGCGGACTTCCCGGCCGTTCGGCGTCTTCGCCGGGCGCAGGATGGTCGCCACCGGCAAGCCGCTTGCTGCATGATAAACGTGCATCGGCGCAAAGCCGCGCTCGTCATGATGCGCGTTCCAGAACGCCAGTTGCTGGCCGCCGTGCGCGGCGTCGAACGTGTCATCAATGTCGAAGATATCGCACCCTGAGGGCGTCAAGCGCGCCGTGAGCTGATCGACGAGAGCCTTCGCAAGCCGCGCTGCGTCCGTCTTACTCGGCGCATTCTCGAAGCGGCTGATGGTCGATTGCGAGGCGAGCGGCGCGCCCGTCTCGGGACAGCGCCCGACCGCCATTTTCATCACCGGATCATGGCGCAGGGCATCGTGATCGATGCCGTCTTCGTAGCCGCAGCAGATGCCGAACACGCGCGCTTCAATGATCTCGCCCATCCGATGCCGGATGCGCGTCAGATCTCGCCGGTCCCGCATGGCCGCGGCAAGCCGGGCAAGGACGCCGGTCTTCTTCTCGGCGCCACGCAGCAGCAGCATGCCGGCGTCCGACGACTGGTTACCGCCATCGAAATCGACTGTGAGCTTCTTGCGCGCAACGGCTGGCAGCTCGAAGGATAGTGGCGTAGCGTCGGTCATGGCTGTGGCGCTCGGTGGTGGAACGCAGCACATCGTCTCAACACCGATTTGTTACGCGATCCCAAAGCTTTGCGCCACAGCCAGGCGATGATTGCTCATCCTTGGTGCATAATGCGGGTTAGGATCATATCGCTTTGTAAGAAGTGCAAGGTTCAGCGCGACCTGCCCGCCGTAGGAGTGCCCGACGAGGGTGACCCGGTTGAGCCCATAAGCGCGCAAAAACCAATAGACGAGGACGGCGTGATCATGCGGGCTGTAATTTTCATCGAACGGTTTGTCTGATCGCCCATGCCCCTTGAGATCAAGCGTGATCACCCGATAGCGCCGCGCGAGAGCAGGGACGATGCGCCGGAACGTGTAACCGGATGCGCCAAAACCGTGCAACATGACGAGGGGTTCGCCGCGTCCCGTCTCCTCAGCATAGAGGCTGATCGGCAGATGGCCTGGTGCGTTTATGGGGACGAGGCCGGCACGGACAATTCTGGTGGAGGACGCTTCACTGAGCGCGTAGGGCTCCAGCGTGTTCGCTGCCTGCGCTGCTCCCGCGAGCGTTACGGCGACAACAACCGCAGCGCACCGCCCGATCACCGCTGCGACCAATCCCCGCCGACACACGCCCATGCAACGAACCCGCACACCGTCACCGCTGCCCCACCCAAACGCCCCGAGCGCCCAGACGGTGAGGCGACGGAACGGGCGCGCGACGAAATGGATGCCGGCGCCGGCGCCAACTTAGTCGTGGAAAGCTTGCCTAAGCGTTAAGCACCGTCGGGGCCTGGCACATCGTCCCGGCCAAGCGCGGCGAAGTCGAAAAGAGCAGGGTCGAGCAGGTGCGAGGGCCGTGCCTGCATCAAGGCGCGCAGCATCACCTTTTTGCGTCCAGGCACCTTG
>NZ_JBAWCQ010000146.1:0-4282 GCF_049590335.1 Methyloceanibacter sp. | reverse complement strand
GGGCTGGCGAGCCAGACGACGCGTTTGTCGCCCTCGCCATGTTCCATGACGATCTCCATGCTGCAATAGCGCGCGTAGAAGCCGATGGACTTTTCGAGGTCCGCAGTCTGAAGCGCGCAATGGGTCAACGCCACGGTCATGGAAGCTAGAATCAGGTCTTAAGAACCAGAGTTACTGAGCCGTCCGGAATGCCCGGTTCCGGCGCGGCGGCACAATTCGGATAGCATCCAGAATTCGTTCGAACGAGCCAAAGAGCCAATAATGGCCCATATCATCGATGACTTCGAGCCTGCAGTTCGGCAGCACATCCGCAAGACGATAGGCTGCATCCGGCGGGACGATCGTGTCGTCGCTGCCTTGCCAGATAGAGACAGGCGTCTGGAGCTGATGCAGCGCCAAATCCCAAGGGCGGCAATAGAGGCGCAAGTCCTGAACCGCGCCTTCGACAGACCGATTCAAGCCCTCGCGCATGCTCGTTCCCAGGGAGTGGCGCAGTCCGCATTGATCGAGGATGGCGCGGTCCTTGTCGGTCGCGTATTGCGTAACCAGTATGTCGGAACTGTGGGGGAACCACGTGATCATCGAGCGCACGCTATGAAAATAGGTGCGCGCCGCAACCGGGGAGTGTCCGAGATACGAGAAGATAAAATGCTGCAGGCTGGTCATCGACACGTACTCCGTATCGCTGACGAGCCCGACGGGCGAGATCAACGCCACCTGCTGGATGCGGTCCTTCATCAAAAGCGCCGCCGCCAAAGCATGAGGCCCGCCGCCTGAGAACCCCACAAGGTAAAAACGATTGACACCCAAGCCATTGGCCAGAGCTTGGATATCGTGTGCCGTGTCGCTCAATGTTTCGTGGTGATGAGGGTCGGACAGGCCATAGCCGGCGCGGTCCGGCGCGATGATCCTGAAGCCCATCTTACGAGCAACGTCGGCCATGCTCGCAAACAACGTCCTCGAACCGGGCGTGCCGTGAAGCACGATGACCGGATGACCGTCGGGCGCGCCATATTCCGCATAGCCGATGCGCCGCCCGTCCTCCATCTGCAACGCGCGGGCGGAACGGTCGGCAATTCTATCCGGGTCATCTGACACGCGCTTATCCATAGGCTTGCGAAATCGATGCGATCGAGGGGTGAATGGCAAACGAAGCGGCGCGCAACGCAGGCACATGCCGCGATAGTTCTACGAGACAGCGGAGAGACCGCTACTATTCGCAGCCGATCATGATGTTGACGGGGTTGATGATCAACGTGACCGCCTTGCCCTCATATAGCTTTAGCGTCTCCAGAGACGCGATGGTGACGCTAACCTCGACCATCGTCTCGCCGGCAATTTGCACGTAAACGATGGCCGTCACGGCACCTTTGCGGATCTCCATGATCTTTCCCGCGATCTGGTTCGCGGTGCTGAGCTTGGAGAACTTCGTCGTGTGTTCCTCGGACATGTCCTCCCCTTTTGGTTGGTTGCCTCGTTTTCTACAGACCCAAGAAACGGCTTAGCTGAGGCTTGCACAGAAACGCTGGATGCGGGTGCAAGCCTCTCGCAGCGATTCGACGCCGGTTGCATAGGAAATGCGGAAGAACGGCGAGAGGCCGAAGGCCTCGCCATGAACCACGGCGACGCCTTCTTCCTGCAATAGCAGCTTGGCGAAATCCCCGTCGTTGCCGATCGCATCGCCCTTCGGTGTCTTCTTGCCGATCGCTCCCGCGCAGAACGGATAGACATAAAAGGCGCCCTCGGGCGTTGCACACGTAATACCTTCCGCCTCGTTGAGCATGGACACGACGAGGTCGCGGCGTTCCTGAAATGCCTTGACCCAATCGGTCAGAAAATCCTGGGGCCCACGAAGGGCCTCCACGGCCGCCCACTGGCTGATCGAACACGGGTTCGATGTCGACTGCGACTGCAGCTTGCCGATAGCCTTGATCAGTTCCGCCGGACCGCCCGCATACCCGATACGCCAGCCCGTCATCGAATAGGCCTTGGACACACCGTTCAGCGTCAAGGTGCGATCCTTGAGCTTGGGTTCCACCTGCGCGGGCGTCGAAAATTCGAAGCCCTCATAGACGAGGTGCTCATAAATATCATCCGACAGCACCCACACCCGCTCATGGCGCAGCAGCACATCGGTGAGCGCCTTGATCTCATCGCGCGTATACGCAGATCCAGTCGGGTTGGACGGTGAGTTGAAGATGAACCACTTCGTCTTCGGCGTGATCACCTTTTCGAGCGCCCCGGGCATGAGCTTGAAGTCGTCTTCGAGCTTCGTTTCGACGACGACCGGCTCCGCGCCGGCGAGCAATACGATGTCCGGATAGCTCACCCAGTAAGGTGCGGGAATGACGACCTCGTCGCCCGGATCGAGCGTCGCGAGCAGCGCGTTGTAAAGCACGTGCTTGCCGCCGCTGCCCACCGTGACTTCCGTCGGCTTGTACTCGAGGCCGTTCTCGCGCGCGAACTTCTCGCAGATCGCCTGCTTGAGTTCTGGGATGCCGTCGACGGCGGTGTATTTCGTCTCGCCCCGTTTGATCGCCTCGATGGCTGCGGCTTTGATGTTGTCCGGGGTGTCGAAATCGGGTTCGCCAGCGCCCAGACCGATGACATCGAAACCGGCGGCTTTCATCTCACGAGCCTTGCTCGTGATGGCCATTGTCGGCGAAGGCTTGACCCGTTCAAGCGTGCGGGAGACCAATCCCATGTAAAGCTCCTGAAAATTTCTGAAGGCTGCAATATCGCAGATGTGCTTCGGAAAATCCCGGCAACCCTATGCGTGCGCCTGATTTGCCGCAAGTGCATTGCACCATAGATTTGACGATGAGGCGAGATCGACGCCTGGATGGCACCGAAACACCGTATCGGGACCCAGAAAACGACCCCCGTCCACCGTGCCGACCGGTCAAAAAACTACGTGACTCGCTCTACTTTTGCGTGCCCCAAGCGCGTCTGGCATGGCGCAGATCTTCAGGAGCGAGGGAACATCGAGACGCTACAAGTCCTTGATTTTATTTGGTATGATTTGGACAGCCTCCCCATTTACCCTTGAAAACCTCGTCGCAGGCGCCAGATGAGATACAACGGCACTTCTTTGAAGACCTCTTTCGGAGGCGCAACTCTATGGTAGAGTCGGGGACTATTCGGGTGCCGGCCCTGCTGGGGACCGTACCGGAAATCAGGGCCACGAGGCCCGAACCTGGGAAACAGGACCGGAGAAAGCCAAAGGAAAGTGACGGGACTCTTTTGAATGACGGAAGCCTTGGCATTATTTGTTTTTCTGCTTGGATCGCTCGGCATGATCGCCCTTCACGTGCGGTCGCAGCCTGAGTGCGCGATGGCCGCGCAGAGCCGGTTCGCGAGGAAGCGCTAATGGCGCGAGAGCGATTAATGCGCGCACCGCGGCTGAGACGCCGCCGGCGTATCGCCGCAAAGACCGGCCTTGGGGCTTTCGCCGCGCTCGCCGTGCTGTTTGCGGCCTCGGAAATTCGAAACGTGCTCCCGACGATCGATGAGGGCGGATTTGCTCAATCCTTGCGCCAAAGCGCCTGGACCAAGGCCCTGTCCGGTCACTCGATCGCCGGTGCTTGGCCCTGGCAGGACGTTTCGGCACACATGTCTCGCTTGCCCTCGGCCACGGTACGCCGTCTCGGCCTCAGTGCCTCATTGCGCGACGTGACGGATACGACGACGGCGCCCGTGTCTCTAGGCCAGGCCAACACGGTTCCAGCGGAACAAGGCAATTCCATCGCCCGATCGATGGAAGGTGACATCGCTCTCGGGGATGTCGGGTCGGGTACGGTCGGCATTGGCGACAGCATCACCTTCACCGCGAGCGACGGCGCGACATGCGTCTACCAGGTTACGGGCCGCCCAGTGGTGGATCCGCATTTGGCGTCGGGCGAAGCGGAAGGGGCTCAAGGCGAAGCCGGACTGTTCGAGTGCAGCCCGCTAGATAGCCTGATCCTACGGGCGACCCAGCAGGCACGGGAAAACCTGCCTACGGCCAGGCCTGAGGATAGCCAGCGCAAACTCTAAGAGCCGGAAGCTCTAACGCTTCAGAAGTTGACGGTTTTGACGTTTAGACGGCGTCCAAGCCGACGTTCCGGTCTGTTCAACCTCGTCCGGTTAACGGCCAGCCGACTTTTACGGCTGTTCTGCGGGTGCCTGCTCCGGCACGACCGTCTCGCCACCTGCGGGCGTCTCGGCACCGTCTGCCGCTGGGGCTTCGACGGGCGCTGCGGGGACAACTGGCGCGGGCTGAGGCGTGGACGTCGCACGGGAC
>NZ_JBAWCQ010000145.1:0-12362 GCF_049590335.1 Methyloceanibacter sp. | reverse complement strand
ATTTATATCTTCCGACTGTCATAAGCCCAGTGCAGCAGCGCCTGTCGCTGTCTTGGGCGGCAAAACGGATCACCCGGCTCACAGTTCAACTTGATCTGATTGATGTGTCGTCGGAAGGCTTTCCAGCGCTTGATCTGACGTTGGTCCTCCTCAGGCAGTCTGCGGCCCATGTAGTAGCGGCAGTACCACTGGAACCATCCACGCGGATCATCCTGATGGATCCAGCCTTTCTTGCGCCATTCGGACAGTGGTCGGCTGGCGTCAACGCCGAAATAATTGAGTGAGCAGTCGCTACCCTTTGCCGACAGTTTTGCCTTCTTGAACCAACTCGCGGGAAACTCCTTGCGGCAGTCGGTCATATATTTGCCGCAGAATACTCCGAGCTCGAGCATCTCCTTGGGCGTCAGTTCAGGCTTGAACTCCGGATCGAAGATCCGCCCCATGGGCGCAGTCAACTGATACCGATATCGTTTCTGCATACGGTCATTGACCGTGACCCACTTGATTTTTGCGGTAACTCTGCCTTTAAGGCTCTGCCGTTTGGCCATGGTGGGTGTTCTCAACTCGAGCCGCGCGGCTCGGCTTCGGCTTTAGTCTCTCGGGCAAAGATATACGCAAGGGCTTGGCCATTGACATCCAACACCTCAAAAACTACCCGATATCTGTTCGACCTGCCAGGTCGGTGGGAACGGCGTGAAGTCGCGAATTAATTTGCTATGATCTCACTCATATAAGTAGGTCAAGTCACTTAACAGTCGGCCTGCAAAGGCCCTTGTAGGGGAAGCTATCATTGCGCGAGGTTCAGCTCGTTTATTCGTCCAGACCGTTCGGTTACGATGATCTAACCTTGACCGGAATTCTGCTGCAGGCACGCGAAAACAACGCACGAAACGGAATTACTGGCGCTCTCATCTGTCGCGGAGACCTGTTTGTTCAGATGCTTGAGGGTCCGCGTGATGTCGTGACCTCTACATTCGAGCGGATTGCTCGCGACGAACGTCATGCCGATGTTGTGAAACTCCTTTGCAGGGATATCGACAAGCGCCTGTTCCCAGAGTGGTCCATGCGTCACGATCCGGCTCAAAGCTGGATGTGGACACGAGAAGAAGTGGCAAAGGGCGCTATATGCAAAGCCTCAGGGCGCGAAATACTTGGAATATTCGAGAGGCTGGCAAGGGAGCACCTGTGTGTACCGAAAACCTAAATCCTGACGTAGTGGTGATGAAGTCCGCCAAGAATCGCGTGTGAACTAATAGCTCCGGTCGGCATTGTCAGAGTAAATTGGCTTGAGCCTCCTGGCGAGGAGGCTCAAGCCCCAGCTTGCTCTGACAATGCCTGGCTCCTGCTTCGTTCGGCTTACGTCAGGTCTTTACTCTCGCGGGCATTCTGCTACCAAGCCTCGTCTGGCTAAACATACTGGGAAACACCGCCATGGCCATGACCTTAACGTCGCCAGACTTCAAGCAAGGCGACCAAATCCCAACAAAGTACACGTGCGAAGGTGATGATATCTCACCACCACTTGCGTGGGACGGCGTGCCCGAAGGCACGAAAAGCCTTGTCCTGATTATTGATGATCCCGATGCGCCGGATCCGAAAGCGCCGAAACTCGTGTGGGTACACTGGGTCGTCTACAATATACCACCCGATACGAAGAGCTTGCCCGAGAACGTGAGCAAGGCAGGACTGCCGCAAGGCACCGCGCTCGGAGTGAATGACTTCAAGAAGACGGGTTATGGCGGGCCTTGCCCGCCGATCGGCCGACATCGCTATTTCCACAAGCTTTACGCGCTCGATACGACGCTCGATCTAACGAGGGCGACCAAACCCGCAATTGAGGTTGCAATGAAAGACTATGTGCTCGCCAGTGCAGAACTAATCGGCACCTATCAAAAGGGCGACCAGTAGTCGAGGAGGCATTGTCAGAGCAAATCGGCTTGAGCTGGGGGCGGCATTCCCTAGCCTCCGGCGATGCTCAATCCCTTCTGTTAGTTCAACAGTTCGCCCGAGGTGATCCGCCTCACGGTGATGATGTATGTTCGTTATCCGCTGTCGCTGCGACACGTCGACGATATTCTGCTCGAGCGGGGCATCGACATCTACCACGAGACAATACGGTACTGGTGGAACCGGTTCGGTCTGATGCTCGCTAACGAGATCAGAAAACGACGCACTCATCGTCGATCGTATTCACGCTGGCGTTGGCACCCGGACGAGGTATTCGTGCGAATCAACGGAGAGACGCATTATCTTTGGCGTGCGGTCGACCACGAAGGCGAGGTGCTTGAGGTCTTTGTGACGAAGCGCCGGGATCGCGGGGCTGCGCTGAAATTCCTGAAGCGCACGATGAAGCATTACGGCCCACCCCGATCAATCGCAACAGACCGGTTTAGGTCGTACCGATCGGCGATGAAAGTAACCGGCAATGCTGCCGGTCAGGAGTGCGGTCGGTGGCTCAACAATCGGGCTGAGAATTCCCACCAGCCGTTTCAACGACGAGAACGAGCGATGGCGAAGTTCAGGGACATGAAAACTCTCCAAAAGTTCGCCGCTGCCCATGCCTCGATCCACAACCACTTCAACCACGACCGCCACCTCAACAGCAGCGACATCTTCAAACAGAACCGTTCTGCCGCCCTGGCCGAGTGGCGTTAGCTTGCAACCTGAACGCCTCAGACCAGCACCCTTCGCAGCCCCGCCTAGGTTTGTCTGACAATGCCTTCAGCTAATCAATGCGGATGAGGTTTTCGGTACACACAGGCAGGCGCCTAGCTCACGAAATGTCGAGCAGGCGGTCTATGGCGGTTTGTGCTTCACGTTGAATCTTCTTCAAGTGATCTTCGCTCTCGAAGCTTTCCGCATAGATTTTATAGACGTCCTCGGTGCCTGACGGGCGCGCGGCGAACCATCCGTTCCTGGCGACCACCTTGATTCCGCCGATCGGCTGACCGTTGCCGGGGGCGCGGGTCAGTTTCGCGTCGATTGGCTCCCCGCCCAATGTCCTCGCCTCGAACTGCTCGGGGATCAGCTCGCCCAGGAGCTTCCTCTGCTCGGGCGCGGCCGGCGCGTCGATCCGCTGATAGAAGGACTTGCCGAGGTCGGCCGTGGCGGACTCGTAGATCTTGTTCGGATCATCGCCGGTTCGCGCGGTGATCTCGGCGGCGAGCAGGCCCAGGATCAGTCCGTCCTTGTCCGTCGTCCACACCGAGCCGTCGCGCCGCAGGAACGAAGCGCCCGCGCTCTCCTCGCCGCCGAAGCCCAGCGAACCATCCATCAGCCCGCTGCTGAACCATTTGAACCCGACCGGCGTCTCGACGAGCCTTCGCCCCAGTTTCGCAGCCACCCGGTCGATCATGCCGCTGGAGACCACCGTCTTGCCGACAGCACTGTCGCCGCGCCAGCCTGGACGGTTGGCGTAAAGATAGGCGATCGCGGCCGCGAGATAGGCGTTGGGCTTCATCAGGCCGGTGGACGGGCAGACGATCCCGTGCCGGTCCGCGTCGGTGTCGTTGGCGAAGGCGACGTCGAACGTGTCGCCCATGGCGATTAGCCGCGCCATCGCATCGGGCGAAGAGCAGTCCATCCGGACCCTTCCGTCCCAGTCGACGGTCATGAAGCGGAAGGTCGGGTCGACGGCGTCGTTGACGACCGTCGCGGCGATCCCGTAGCGGTCGATGATCGGCTGCCAATAATGGACCGCCGCGCCCCCCAGGGGATCAATCCCGATGCGCACGCCCGCCGCGCGGATCGCGTCCAGATCGACGACGTTGGCGAGATCGGCGACATAGGGCGTGATGTAGTCGTGCTCATGCACACAGGCCGCCCTGCGCGCGCGTTTGTAGGGAATGCGCGCTACGCCTTTGAGCTTATTGGCCAGGAAGGCGTTGGCGGCCTTCTCGATCCAACCGGTGACGTCGACGTCCGCCGGGCCGCCGTTGGCGGGATTGTACTTGAAGCCGCCCTCGTCGGGCGGGTTGTGGGAAGGGCTGATGACGATCCCGTCCGCCAGGCCCGTCTTGCGGCCGCGATTATAGGCCAGGATGGCGTGCGAGATCACCGGCGTCGGCGTGTACCCGCCCTGCGCGTCGATCATCGTCTCCACGCCATTGGCGGCCAGCACCTCGACCGCGCTCGCGAAGGCCGGCTCGGACAGGGCGTGGGTGTCCATGCCCAGGAACAGCGGTCCATCCACGCCCGCCCGGCGGCGGTGCAGACAGACTGCCTGTGCGATCGCCAGGATGTGCGCCTCGTTGAACGAAGCCGCGAAGGCCGAGCCGCGATGACCGGACGTGCCGAAGGCGACGCGCTGGGCGGCGATCGACGGGTCGGGCGTCAGGGCGAAATAGGCCGTCGCCAACCGGGCCACGTTGACCAGCGACAACACCGGAACCGGCTTGCCGGCGAGAGGGCTTATGCGTTCCGCCATGTGATCCAGACCTTCATCAAAGCACGACCTGGACACGATGGTCGCCGCCGTCGGGCATTGTCAAAGTAAATTGGCTTGAGCCTCCTGGCGAGGTTCCTTAGCTTCCGGCGATGCGCAATCCTTTCCGCTATTTCAACAGCTCGCCCGAGGTGATCCGCCTCGTGGTGATGATGTATATCCGCTATCCGCTGTCGCTGCGGCAGGTCGAGGATATTTTGTTCGCGCGGGGCATCGACATCTGTCACGAGACGGTTCGGTTCTGGTGGAACCGTTTCGGTCTGATGTTCGCCAAGGAGATCAGAAAACATCGCATTCAGACTCGATCGTATTCGCACTGGCGTTGGCACTTGGACGAAGTCTTCGTGCGGATCAATGGCGAGACGCATTATCTGTGGCGTGCGGTCGATCACGAAGGTGAGGTGCTTGAGGTCTTTGCTACGAAGCGCCGGGATCGCAAGGCTGCACTGAAGTTTCTCAAGAGGATGATGAAACGCTATGGGCGGCCCGGTTCGATCATGACTGACCGGCTTCGCTCCTACGGTGCGGCAATGAAAGTAATCGGTAATGTCGCCAACCAGGAGTGCGGTCGTTGGCTCAAAAATCGGCCTGAGAATTCTCACCAGCCGTTCCGACGACGAGAACGAGCGATGCAGAGATTCAGGGCCGCAAGGACCCTACAGAAATTCGCCGCCACCCACGTATCAATCCACAACCACTTCAACCTCGACCGCCACCTCAACCGCCGCGACATCTTCAAGCAGAACCGCGCTGCCGCCCTGGCCGACTGGCGTCAGCTTGCAGCCTGAACGCTTCAGATCAGCACCCTTCGCAGGCCCGGTTAGATTTGTCTAATAATGCCCCGGCATGGCATGGCTGCAGTCAACCTTGGACCGCGAACGTGCTCTCTTCGGCACACATGTCGTCCTTGAGGACAGCACGTTGATGGCTAGGTCGCATTGAGGCGAGAGCTCAGAGCCCCCGACATCGATTGACCCGAATCAAAGATTGATCTCTGATTCAGCCCCTAGTGAGATGAGGAGGATTGAATGACCACCCTTGCTTTGTTGCCGGAGCGGCTCAAGCAGCTCTTCTCTAGATTTGACGCCGCAGGGGCCCACGAGCATTCGCTTGAGCTGGCGCTCGATCATTGGCAGGTCAAACGCGGCGACCGGCTGTGGCCCACGGTGACCGACCTCGAACCTGCGCAGCTCGGACCGCATGCGCCGCACCTGTTCATCTTCGAGCGCAGCGACGACGATTGGCGCTTGCGCTTTGCTGGCGACGCCGCGAGGACGGATTTAGGTGCACCGACTGAGGACGCCACCTTGTCGAGCTTGGCAGACCACCATGCGGCCGTCCGGCTCAGACGGCTGTTTGAATGGGTGGAGCAGACCGGCGAGCTGGTTTCGGCCAGCTTTGTCTCGCCCCATCAAGACGGCGAGTTTCTCGTCGCGCCTCTCGGCGAGGGAGGCGGCAACGTAGAGGCAGTCTTTGGCGGCTTCGTCTCGCGCAGACCTCAGGGCGCGGATTGATCGGAAATTGTGGTAGGCTATTTTGGCTTATCCAGCTGCTCGACGTCCTACGGCTTCTCGGGCTTCTCCGCCTCCATCACCGCCCGCGCCTGCTCGAGAGTCTTAATGACCTCTTCGTCCGGGACTTGGTGGAAATCGGCGTAATGCAGCCCAATGCCGTAGAAGGGCGCCGGCGTTGACAAGCAAACAATATCGTCGACCTCGCCCCGTAGCGCCTCGACTGCCTCTATAGGCGCGACGGGCACGGCGAGCAGGATGGATTTTGGCTTCTTGCGCCGCAGAGCTTTAAGCACAGCCCGCACGGTCGTGCCCGTGGCAATGCCGTCATCGACCACGATGACCGAGTGTCCCTGGATCTCGCAATGTGGATGATCTTTCAAGTAGAGCTTCCTGCGGCGCGCGATCTCTTCAAACTCCCTCTTTGCCGCCTCCTCAATATAGGTTCGGCTCACATTGGCAAGACCGCAGACCTCTTCATTGACCACGATCTGGGGATCCTTGCCGTCGATGACGGCGGCAGCGGCAAGTTCAGGCTGCCAAGGCACACCGATCTTGCGCACCATGACGAGATCCAGTGGCGCCTTCAGCTCTTTGGCGATCTCAGCTGCGACGGGGACGCCACCCCGCGGTAAAGCCAGAACGACGGGATCGGAAAGCGACTTGGCGGCGACTTCCTTGGCGAGATCCAAGCCCGCCGACTCACGATTTGCAAAGGTGCCGTATGCTCTCACTTCTCTTCCGCCTGCAAATGCTGCGTGAACCAAGCGCCGGCCGCCTCGACGACCTCATCAAGCGTACCGGGCTCCTCGAATAGGTGTGTCGCGCCTGGAACGATATGCAGATGCTTTGTGCAATTCAATTCCGCGTACGCATCCTCGTTAAGTTCCAACACGCCTATGTCTGAGCCGCCCACGATTAGCAAGGTGGGCGCTTGGATTTGCGCAAGTGCTGCACCGGCCATGTCCGGACGGCCACCACGCGAAACAATCGCCGCAATCTCGCGAGGGTTTTGAGCAGCGGTCACTAGCGCGGCGGCCGACCCCGTGCTGGCACCAAACAGGCCCACAGACAATGCTGCCGTGTTGGGATCCTCACGCGTCCAAACCAGCGCTTCCTCGAGACGGGTGGCAAGCAAGGGAATGTGAAAAACATTGCGACGATCGCTGGCTTCTTCCTCGGTCAGGAGATCAAACAGTAGTGTCGCTATGGCGCGGTCCTGGAGCTTTTCTGCCACATACGTGTTGCGCGGGCTAAGGCGGCTACTGCCGCTACCATGGGCGAACATGACAATGCCGATGACCGGCTCGGGAATCGTGAGGATGCCCTTCAGCTGCTTCGGCCCGATGGTGACATTATGTGGAATGCCCCTGGAAACCTGACTTTGGCTCATTGGCTGCCCTCCCTTTTTAGGCATTCGAAGAATGACTGTGACCTTGTAAGGTTCGGCAACTTTGACAAAGGTCAACATATGCACCGGCAATTGAGGCAAAGAGGCTGTTAGAAGCTCCAATTGATGAGGGTCGGCTTTGATTATTCCCACCAAAGATAAGGTGCGATTCCTGAGTTCGTGCGATGCCTATGCTCACCGCCCGCCGGCCGTTGTGGTCAAAGAGACGCACATGTCGTGGGTCTTCGTAGCCGGCGATCGCGTGTACAAGCTCAAGAAACCGGTCCACTACCCTTTCCTCGACTTCAGAAGCATAGAAGCCCGCGAAAAGAATTGCCGCGAGGAGGTGCGTCTCAATCGGCGACTTGCCCCGGATGTCTATCTCGGCGTGATCCCACTGACGATTGACACCAAGGGTCGCCTCGCGGTTGCGGGACGAGGTGAAGTCGTCGATTGGCTTGTCGAAATGAGGCGTCTACCCGAAAATCTCATGCTCGATCAAGCGATCCTCAAGAAAAAGATCGAGCGCGGTCCAACCGATCAAATCGACGCCGTAGTGCACTTGTTGACCAAATTCTTCAAGACCTGCCCACCCGCCGAGATATCGCCTGAAGCTTATGTGCAGCGGTTCGCGCGCGAGCATGCCATCAATGAAGCTATGCTCTCCGACCCGCGTTTCGACCTCGACGGCGCCGAGGTCAATGACGCGCTCGTCCGAGTACGGAAGGGACTTGAGGACGGGGCAGCCGGTCTCGAAGAACGCGTAAAACGCGGGCATATCGTGGAGGGCCATGGCGACTTAAGGCCTGAGCATATCTGCCTCCTAGATCCCCCTATAATTATCGATTGCCTCGAATTCAGCTATCTCCTTCGCCTCGTCGACCCCTTCGATGAGTTGAGCTATTTGGCACTCGAATGCGCAATGATCGATGCCAATTGGGTTGGCGAGCGCATCTTCCATGGCTGTGCTGAAGCCCTGGGCGACCGCCCTGCCGCTGCCCTTTTGGACTTTTACTGGACCTACCGCGCATGTCTCCGCGCCCGACTAGCGCTTGCCCATCTTCTTGACCCGTATCCGCGCACGCCAGAGAAATGGGTCCCGCTAGCCCGACAATATATCCGGCTGGCGCAATCGCGTGTGCTCACTCCGGCCCTTCGAGCAGTTCCGTAATCGAACCCTCGCCCTCACAGCAACGGATCGCGTCGGCGAACAACGTCGCCGCTGAGAGGATGCGCACCTTCTGACCTATAAGGTCTGGAGCGAGTCGGAATGGCGGCACAGTATCTGTGATTAAGGTTTGGGCCAGACCCGACTGGCGGATTACATCGCTGGCATCCCCGACAAAGAGTCCGTGAGCGGCGAAGGCGATTACCTTTTCGGCGCCGTATTCTCGACAGGCTTTGGCGGCGCGCGCGAGCGTGCCGCCCGTTGAGATGAGGTCGTCGATCACGAGAACGGTGGCCCCTTCTACCTCCCCTGCTACGAGCTCGCCAGTCACCGCGCCTGCACTGCGTCTCTTCTCCAAGAAGGCGCTGCCCACGGGCTGCTCCAATGTCACCTCCAGGGTTTCGCGAAAAAGTTGAGCACGTTTTACACCGCCGGGATCGGGCGAAACAACGACCACAGGCGCATCACCCACGAGCCTGACCGCCCCCCTCGCGAAGAGCCGCCGCGGATCCAGATGAATGGTCTGACAGCGGAAGGCGTTTTGATAGGCCACGATGTTGTGCGCCTCGAGCGTCATGATGAGGTCGACGCCGGCGGCCTCGAACAAACGCGCTATGTAACGGGTCGTAACGGGGTCGCGTGATTTGGTCTGCCGGTCCTTCCGCGAATAAGCCAGATAGGGAACGACGGCAGTTACACGACTCGCCCCGTTTTCTTTCAGAGCGCTTATAAAAAACAGCAAACGGCACAGCCTGTCATTGACGCTGCCCTCGGGCCCGGAGTGGAGGCTCTGGATGACGTAAACATTGTGTCCGCGTACGCTGGCGAGAGGGCGAGCCTTGTGCTCGCCATCTTCGAACTCTCGCTCCTCATGGGCAGCAAGCTCCACGCCAAGCGCGACTGCGACCTTGCGGCCAAACTCCTGAGTAGCGTTAAGTGCAAAGATATCCATGAGTACAACCTGCGCAGACAGACTAGTCCTTATGCCCTTACGAAAGATCAACGCCCGCGCCGGAGAAGGCCGTCATGATCTCGGCGTTGAAGCGGAAAAGGCCCAAGCGCCGTAGCCAACCACGCGGTCCCGATCGCCGCCTATGTCACCTGAATTGCGCAGATCGAGGCGATTGATCTGCCAGCCCCGTTGGCGTGCGGCGCAAAGTGCACCATTCAGAGCTGCGAAGCCACAGGCGTCATCAGGGCCAAGTCGCAAGTAGTCCAACCGCTCTATCACCTCAGCGCTTGCTAGGTCACGTGCCTGGGCGGAGACATAGTCGAGATAGTGGGATAGGTCGGTGCTGACCACGAGAAGCGTCCGCTCGTCCAACACAATGCATATTATTGCAGCGACCTCTTCCGGAGACGCATCACCCACGAGCAACGGGATCAGCGTAAAGCGGCCGAGCGCCTGTTGCAGGAAAGGCAGTTCAACCTCGAGGGCGTGCTCCGGCGCATGGGCGTAATCATCAATGTTGATGAGGCCGGCTTCGAGAAGCGCGGCGATCTTGTGTGTGTCGATCGCGATCTCGCCCAAGGGCGTTGCGAAGCTTCGAGCCGAGGGGGCGGCAATCCCAGGTACGGGCACGTAATGCGCCGGGCCGATCAACAATACACGCTGGTAAGCGTCCTTCGGGAAGGCGAGCTCTGCGAAGGCGCTGGCCGCTACGGGACCTGAAAACATGTAGCCAGCGTGAGGGGCGACGATACCTATAAGGCCGGACTCTCCGCGCTTTGGGGCCTGGGACAGGAGACCCTCGACCGTATCCGCGAGTTCGCGTGCCCCGCGCGGGTAGAAGCTTCCCGCTACCGCCGGCCTTCTGGTGCTCAACGATGGTTCAAGCGCGATCATGGGGGGCGTTGACTCCGCTCAGAAGTTACCCATCTCCATAACATGGAGAACATTAATATGGGTGCTTCTGTTCCGGGCCGCTACTGGCACGGACTCGCCGATGGCCGCGTGCAATGTGACCTCTGCCCCCGTGAATGCAAGCTACATGAGGGCCAGAGGGGCCTCTGCTTCGTGCGGGCGCGTGAGAACGACGCAATTGTACTCACGACCTACGGCCGGTCCTCAGGTTTCTGCCTCGACCCGATCGAGAAGAAGCCGCTCAACCACTTTTTCCCGGGCAGCGCCGTACTTTCCTTCGGCACTGCCGGCTGCAATCTAACCTGCAAGTTCTGCCAGAACTGGGACATCTCCAAGGCGCGGGCCAATGACCGGCTCCAGCAGCAGGCATCGCCCGAGGCCATCGCGCAGGCTGCACTTGATAGCGGCGCCAAATCGGTTGCTTTCACTTACAATGACCCGGTCATCTTTCTCGAATATGCGGTGGATGTCGCGGCGGCTTGCCAGGACGTGGGCGTAGAGACGGTCGCCGTCACGGCCGGCTATATCGGTGAAGGCGCACGGCCCGAATTTTTCGGTGCCATGGATGCTGCCAATATTGATTTGAAGGGATTCACGGAAGACTTCTATCGCAAGCTCTGCACCGCCTCCCTCGAAAGCGTGCTGGATACGCTTCTCTTCGTTAAGCATGAAACCGACACCTGGCTTGAGATCACCACGCTGCTCATTCCGGGAGAAAATGACTCTTCTCGCGAGATTGGCGCATTGAGCGAATGGGTGACGGAGAAGCTCGGGCAGGACGTCCCACTTCACTTCACCGCGTTTCACCCCGATTGGAGGATGCGTGATATCTCTGCAACGCCGGCAGCGACCCTCAAGCGGGCTCGCGACATCGCGGCCTCGGCTGGTCTCCGCTACGTGTACACCGGCAACATCCGAGATGAGGCGGGGCAGAGCACCTATTGCTATGCCTGCGGCGCATGCCTGATCGGCCGCGACGGTTACACAATCACGTCGTGGGGGCTCGATGCCAGCGGCCATTGCACCTCCTGCGGCGAGATCTGTCCCGGCGCGTTCGAGCCAGACCCGGACAGTTGGGGGCCACGCCGTACCCCGCTCGTATTTGCGGCAGTATAATGATGAACTCTCCGGGCGGCGGCAATACGCCCGTGCAACGGGGAATCTGACGCCTATGGAATGCCCGCATTGGGTCGGAAGCCGCCCTTGCGCCATTGTGTGTACCGAAAACCTAAACCCGGACGCAGTGGTGATGAAGTCCGCCAAGGATCGCGTGTGAACTAATGATTCCGGTGCGGTGAACGGGGCGAGAGACCGGCGTATCTTTATCCAGTGACCAGTGCGTTCTGACGTCGTTGTAATAGCGGGCATAGGCTCGCAGGATTCGGCGTAGATGCGCCTCGCCCAAAACGACGAAATGATCGACACACTCGCGCCGAATGGATCCGATCAGCCGTTCGGCAAAGCCGTTCTGCCAAGGCGAGGCTGGTGCAGTGGGCTTATCCCGGATGCCCATGGCGCCCAATCGGCGTTTTGTGATGGTGCCGTAGATCCGATCCCGATCGCGAATGAGATATTCCGGGGCATCGTCCCAAGGAAATGCTTCCGTTATTTGACGTGCAATCCATTCTGCCGTCGGGTTTGCTGTGACGTTGATCCAGACGAGATCTCTGCGGTCCAGCCGAATGATGACGAGGGCATAGAGCAGATCGAAGCCAATGGTCGGGACAACGAACAAGTCCATGGCCGCGATGTCAGGTTCATGGTTGCGCACAAAGGTGCGCCATCCCTGGCTTGGCGGTTCGCGTCGCTTGACCATGTACTTGGCCGCGCTCGACTGCGCGACCTCAAACCGGCATTGTCAGAGCAAATTCGTTTACTTTGCCAAAACGTCAGAACCGGATTTCGCGGCCATTGATTTTCCTGCATTTTTCCGGGTCGATCTGAGCGGTTCGATGGCCGCTCCAAGTATTTAGAATTTTGCTCTG